>NZ_JALDXW010000039.1:0-31860 GCF_032154635.1 Cytobacillus sp.
TAGCGCCCTCGGCAGGAATCGAACCCACATTAATTAACCCTAAAATTGATAAAATACAATAAAACAAAACCTTATTTAACAATGATTTACTCTCATTAGCATAAATATAATAGAATAGTGTAATACAAATACTAGGTCAAAACTAGGACACTATAAAATAAAGAATCTAATTTTATACAGCATTTCCAACTTGCTTTAATACATTCAATATTAACGGAGAAACTTGAATAAGTACATAGCCTAATCCAGCATTTTGAATCATGGTCCATGCTCTCTCCGCGCTTCCAAACATAAATAGAAAACATGCACCAACAATTACTACACTAGCCACTGGAAAAGCTAATGCAACTAATATATCTACTACAGGATCCAACACATGTGCTAATGCTGATAGTGTTTGCTCACCCATCCATTCTTTTGCTGTCGCTGGAACTGCTTCTGTAGTGGCGGCAAAAGCTGGTTTTGCCATGATCAATGGTACTGTGATAGATGTTCCGATTCTTCTAACCAATTTACTAACCTTTTTCTGTTTCCTTCTATTTATATAGTTTCCGGCCATAAATTCATTAATAGACATTATTTGCACATTCATTTTAAGTCCTCCCATAGGTAGATTTGTGTTTTCAGGCCTTCACATAACTGGTGAAGCTTTTTCTTTCGATAAGGGGTTGTTGTCACCCACATTAGTACAAATTGTGGATTATATGTGGATAACTTCTTATATCTTTTGATTTTTTGAATGTTTTTTGACATGGATTGTTTGAAATCAATTTCAATAAAAATGTGGAGTTTATTAGAGATGAAGACTGCATCTGCTATGAGGGAAATCTCGTTAACGGTTATCTTTACTTCATTTTGCCAAGTGGATGGTCTACCTTTCGCAATGTACAGATCATTACGCATTAAATAATGAACTACTTGGGGCGTTTTCTTTCTAATTTTTTCAGCTTGCACTATTTCTCGGCCAGCAGCATTTAAATAGTAAATCTTCTTTTTATTTTCTAGAAAATGTGATAAGTATTCACTCATATTGCTAAGAATTCGTTGAGCGTTTCTCTCTTGCCCAAGTTTATGCATTTTTTGAAGTTGCTCTCTCGATAAAAAATCACACTTCTTCAAGCTTAAAAGTACTTCCTCCACTCTTTGCTGTCTTTTCAATTTTTATCTCCTCCTTTCGTGTTTTGATGATGATATGAGTATCTATAATCTTCTCTATTTGTTCATTTTCAATAAAAGGAGTTTGAACTAGCTGCACACCATCTGGAGTTTTATAAATTGCACGACCAGGCACTTCTAGTTTTTCCGCGCCTGACTCATCAAGAACTACTCGTGAAGCAACGGCATCCCTTAACTTATAAGTAATTACTGTATCGCAATTCTGCTTAATCTGTTTATTCATCACGTCAGCTGTGGGATATTGGCTACAATAAATTAATCGATAACCTAACCCTGCACCAATTCTTGCTATTTCCGAGAGCGCTTCTTCACATTTGCGGGCTTTTTCCTTCTCTTCTTTCCCCGTGATGATGTTTGGCGAGATCTGTGCTGCTTCATCAACAATAATGAAATGTCTAGTATCAACCCCAGCTTCTTTAATGTCTTCGGATCCATTCTTATCAAACCATCCTTTCATTTGATCCATCTCATTTTTAACCTTTTGCAGAGCTGATAACGCTTCGTCTATATTTGTGGCCACTTCCAGTACTTGTTTAACATTTTTAAAACGGGTAAATGCTAAGCCTCCTTTTAAATCAATGAGTGTAAGCTTTATATTATCAGGTTGCTGATGTATTACCGATGTGATAATAAGCTTTAAAAAAACTGTTTTCCCTTTCCTTGTAGCACCTGCTAATGTGATATGACCTCGTTCCATATCATGATTTATAAAGCCATATCTGGTTTCTCCGAGTGGAATCTCCCAATCAATGCACTCACCTAGCATATTTGCATGGAAATTAATCTTTTTCGGAATATGTCTATCTAAAACTTTAACATGCAGCATTCCATCATATTTCAGCTCGACATCTTTATCAGATACGTAACGATCTCTTAATATTTTTTGGATTTGAGGTATAAGATTTTCTCTGAAATTCAGGTACAAAAAGGATTTGAATTTTATTGGATTTTTCCTGTTATTAAGACCATCTCTAAAATGCTCCATTTTCTTTTCAAAATCTGTTAAGGACATGCCTAATGGGATTCGATAGACATATTCCATTCCCCATTCATGCTTTTTCTTACGATATAGTTGCATGGTTCTAATTTCCTTTCCTTCCTTTACATATAGCCCACAATTCAATGCAATTTTTTTAATCTTTTCCCCATCGTCTAATTCTGATCGTTTCAAATAGCTGAACCCGACTAACACTGCAGCTGCGGAAGTAGATAAAATTTCAAAAATCATTTCATCACCCCTTATTTATTATTTAGTAATAAATAGTTTCGCTAAAAACGAATAGATAAATCTCTGTTCACCCCCTTGGCATTTGTGCAATTGTTAAATTCGCTTATGTGTTCATGTAACGAATCTGGGAACGAAGATATACGCGAATATCTTGCTGAATGGTAAATGATATGTGGTGTATGTTTGTCCTAAAACTAAAAAGTTTAGAGGACAAGCATTTTTTTTGCAGAATTTTAAAGTGAGGTGATATTTATGGAGACAAAGTTGCAGAAATACCATAAGGAAACTGGAGTTAAACAAGCTTTTATTGCTAATAAAGCCAAACTTACACCTGGGGCGTATAGTCTTATTGTTAGAGGAGAATCGCTACCCTCACTGCCTGCAGCTATAAGAATTGCAAGAGTACTTAATGATACAGTGGAAAATTTATGGGGAGAATTTGTGAAATAAAAAAGCTCTTCTCAAATGAGAGGAGCTTCACTCTATAGTACAGAAACTTTCATTATGTCCATAAACGGAACTTTAGTAATGTTTGAATCCTTTTCGATATGAATTAATCTTGTGCGGCTATCCATTTTAACAATATGCCCTTGAACATCTTCCTTTTCCCAGACATTTAAAATTACCTCTGTTTTTTCATCGTATGCCTCTACAAGTGTATTCCCAATCTCTTCTAGTTCGAATTCATCCCTTGTTGGTCTTTTTCTCTTAACTTTAGCCATTGTTATGCACCTCTCCTTAGGTTTCTTACTGGCCCGACTGATAAGATGTTACTTATTTTAAAGGTCCTCTGCTGCTTTCTAATGTAGCAATAAGCTTTAAATGACTCCTCATTTACTGATAACACCTTAATTCTACGCTGACTTATATTCCCCTTACAGTCCTGGTATTTCTAATAATGCGCCATTTGCTGCCGCCTTTAATAATAAGCTTCTCATCAATCTGATCTCCTTTACCTTTATTTTATACGAACATTTATTCGATTTCAAGTTGAATAAAGAACTAATGTTCGCATATAATATATGAAAAGGAGATGGATTTAATGATAAAAGACCGCGGAACCATAAAGTGGACTTCAATGATGCTACCTGAGCATGTACAGAGTTTGAAAAATGCACTAGTGGATGAACAACGAATTGAACAACCTATATTAGATGAACAAGCAATAGAAGAATTTGAACTGATTATTTGTGAAGCAATGGAATCTAACGAAACCTTGAACGTAGAAGTGTTTGATAACGGCTTTACAAATACATTACGGGGTACTGTCCACTATATTAACACCATGAAGAGCCAAATAATTCTTCAAGATGATAAAGGTTATTTTCATCATATCCCCTTCAGTAATTTAGTTAATATACAACCAGAGTGAGGTAATACATCATGATTGACTACTCCCAATTTCCAGAGAGAGAAATTTTATGCATCGATATGAAAAGCTTTTACGCAAGCGTGGCAGCTGTTGACTTAGGATTGGACCCATTAACATGCTATCTTGCGGTTGTAGGTAGTACTGACAGACCAGGAAGTGTCGTGCTTGCTGCATCACCACGATTAAAGAAAGAATTTGGGATAAAAACAACAAATCGCCTTTATGAATTACCGAATGATCCTAGAATAAAGATTGTTAATCCTAAAATGGGCTTGTTTATAAAAGTCTCTACAGAAATCTCAAAGCTTTTTTATCGATATGTTCCACCGAATGCAGTGCATACCTATAGTGTGGATGAATCATTCCTTAATGTAAAAGGACTTGAGAAAATATGGGGAGATCCGGAAACAATTGCCGCAAAAATTCAGTCGGATATTCAGCACAATTTTGGATTACCATGTACTGTTGGAATCGGACCAAATATGTTAATGGCTAAGTTAGCTCTAGATCTTGAATCTAAAAAAGCACCGAATGGTATCGCCAAATGGACATACGAGGATATCCCAAAAAAGTTATGGTCTATAAGCCCATTATCGGAAATGTGGGGCATTGGAAGGCGTGTGGAAAAAACGCTGCATGGAATGGGGATATATAATGTTGGCCAGCTTGCTAATTATCCCCTAGAACTTCTTGAAAAGAAATTTGGGATAATGGGTAACCAATTGTACCACCACGCTTGGGGTGTTGATTTGTCGGAAATTGGAGCACCGATCATGGAAGGGCAAATCAGCTTTGGAAAAAGCCAAATATTAATGAGAGACTATAAAGAGGAGCACGAAATCAAAGCTGTTGTCTTAGAAATGTGCGAGGAAGTAGCGAAAAGAGCACGAGATGCAAGAAAAGCCGGAAGAACAATTTCATTTGGATTAGGTTACAGTAAAGATGAATTTGGTGGCGGATTCCATCGATCGAGAACAATTGAAACTCCGACAAATGTTACGATGGATATTTATAATGTCTGCCTGCAGTTGATGAAGGAGAATTATCGCGGGCAAACTGTACGATCTATTTCAATATCTATAACAAAATTGGTTGATGATTATGAGATGCAACTTGATTTATTTGAACTGGATGGGTGGAAAAAGCGTGAAATTGGGTATGTGGTTGATCAGATAAGAAATAAATACGGTGCAGCTTCTATTTTGAGGGCTGTGTCTTTTACAGGTGCTGGTACTGCTTTGCATCGGAGTAAGTTAGTTGGAGGACATAAGTGTTAAAATTTAATAAAAAATAAAAGCCCTACTCTGTTTAGAGTGGGCTTTATCTTTAGATAGATGCCTATATAACGGCTGCCAATACAGACTGCTTATGTGTTTAGTGGTTACACACGTTATTATAGGTCTTACTCTATCTTAATAACTAATATTATGCACAAAAAAAGACCAATAATACCTTTGGTCAATTTTTTTTTGGGTGACAGGCGTAAAACCTATAGTTCGACTACCATACAGGCAGTTTATGTGTTTATATTGTCACACGAATTTATAGGGTTTACTTACGCCGTATATGATGTTTTTATAATACAATACTCTGTTACCAATGTAAACAAAAAAGAGTAATTCACTTGTAATACACTCAAAAACTAACAACTTTATTCTGTCCAAAGTACTGCCTAGGAAATAACTCTCTTTGAACATACTTTCCTTCTAAAAGATCATAGTAATATCTGTGTTTATCTCCATATTCATATTTAGCATTAACTGCATTTGCAACAAAATCAGCAGCTTGAATAGCATAAGAATTATGTGATTCTACATAATTTACTTCAATATCGATATCTAAGCCTAATTCATAATTTAACCTAATCTTAATATATCCCTCAAAAGAATTGGCAGACTTAACTTTTATAGATCTTTTATCAAGATTTATGATCAATTTCTTCAGTTTTCTATTTACAGCTACTGGTTCAATAACAAATTTCAACATATAATTATAGAGTAAATTCTCGTCTTCTAGAAGTTGCCTTTTTACATGATGTAAATCTGCTACTATATATCGGATGCTAAGATCCTTGGAAGCAATCTTTTTAAGAAAATAGTCTTTAATAGGAGGATACGCATCACTTGCTTTAATTTCAATACAATCCTTAAATTCAGGGAATACAGTTTTAGTTTTTAGTACTGCCTTTTTCATGACATTACTAAGTGGTTTAGTGTTTTCCATCCCCACACAAGCTATAGTGAAAAATCTTCCCTTTTTGCCAAAGTTACCTGATTCATCAAAATTTAATATCATTTTGTCACCCATATTTGAGAACAATCCCTTTCACTTTTCTTTTCTGTATTCGTTTCTTGTGTATAATGAAATAATTATATCATGGGTAATTTCTCTATTAAACTCTCTTACCGGTCAATAGAGGAATACCCAAAAAAATATTTATCAATTTATATTATATGCGTTAGTAAATAATTCTAAACTACATGAAGATATAAGGATTTATTATAGTTAATAGTTTTTTAAAAGTAAATCCTATGATATAAATAATAGAAAAATAAATTGATTGACATTGACAATGATATCCACCTATTAACAAAAAATAGTTTCACAATACCGTCACAAGGACTCCCCCTCCTATTTGCCTAATTAAAAGGTTTAGGAGGGGATTTTTTATGAATGAATCACCTATACGATCAAAATTCACTCAGAAAACACTTCAAAAACTACCCCAAGTACTTACTCTATACAATGACTACCAACAATCTGTCCAAACAATAGCTAAAGCACTAAAAATGTCACCAATGACTGTAAGTAATTTACTAAAGCAATATGGTAACGGGTTGCGACCTAGTAAAATCGAGTATGTAAATAAAGTAGATAGACTAGGTAAAGAAATTGAAATCATGTATTATGATCAGCTAATGTCCACACGCCAAATAGCGAAGAGATTAGGAGTGGAACCTAATTTTGTTATAGGTTATCTCAATAAGTTTTCTAAAGGGACTAGGAATATTAAAGAATCCTGTCAACTACGAACAAATAATGAGTACAGGACAAAATTAAGAGAAAAACAGCTAGGGGAACTAAATAATAGTGTGAAGCTTACACAAGAAATGGTACTTAAGATTCGAGAAGAATACGGGAAAATGCTAGAAATTGGACACACCAAAACGCAGGCACAATATTACCTTGCAAATAAATATAATGTTAAGCGTCCTACTATATCAGATGTTGTTTTACGAAAAACATGGAAGCATATTTAAGAATTGCCCCTTCAACTGGAAATGATTTTCACAAATTCGCCACAAGGACTATTCTCCTATTTGCCTAATAGATAAAAAAAGGAGGGATTTTTTAATGACAGGGAAAACAAAAACTCAAACTTTGTTCGAAGTTGTAAAGATCAAACAAATAATTAGAAAGAAACAAATAAAGCAATTGGAGAAAATCGATTCCCCTGCTAAATCAGCAAGTTTTATAAGAAGACATATCGGAAATGATGATCGCGAGGTGTTTTTAATTATCTGTTTAAATGCTAATTTGAAGATAACTGCAATACATCGTTGTCATGTAGGAACTGTAAATACTGTAAATGTTTCAATAGGTGACATCTTCAAAACCTGCTTATTAAACAATGCTTCTACTTTTATTGTCGCTCATAACCACCCTTCCTGTGATGCTACTCCATCCCCAGAAGATATAATCCTCACGAAGAAATTAATCAAAGCTGGAGAAATTTTTGATATCCCTTTACAAGACCACATTATAGTAACCCAAACTGGAGATTATACAAGCATTGTTAAAGATTATATTTACCCTTCCAGCAAAATGTTTCATTTGTAATAAATCAATCTATATTGGATTGTACTAAAATCGTAGCCCCTCTTAATTAAAAGAAGGGCATTTATCATTACTTATAAAATTCTGCCGCCTGTGCTAAGAGAGCCTTAGATGGAGTCTCATATTTAATATAGCCATCCATCTTAGTAACCCATTGACCGCCGCCGACATCATACTGGCCGCCGTGTTTATCACGAAATCCATACACTCTAAATTCTTCACCAGGTTCCAATACTCTACCCGTAAATTCTAGTTTCCCATCTTTACTATCTTTCCATAAATTTATTGGTTTCAGGATTGTTACTCGACCAATTTGCCCTTTCTTAAACTCAGTTTTTCCCCACATTAGCTTTTCGGGTCCTTTTGTTTTTAAATTATATGCCTTAACAATTCCATTGACATGACCAAGAGCAACCGTATTTAAAAAGTTTTCATCTTTTAGTAAAGCTGCATCTGATGATTTGTCTATAAATAGGGTCTCAGACAACACAGCTGGCATTCGTGACTCTCTCAGCACATGGTAGTTAGCTGATTTTGTCCCACGATCCTTTACAACAAAGTACTTAATCTCATTCATTACACCTTCATGGATAGCAGCCTGTACAATTCCTGACACTGAGTTAGGCGACTGAGATGAGTGTCTAAAATCCTCATAACCTGTACCACCACCTGCATTAATGTGGACGGACAAAAATAAATCTGCTCCCCATGAATTTGCCATGTCAGTGCGTTGTTTTAAGGATAAAGTTTGATCGCCCTCCCTACTTAATTTAACTTGTATATTTTCATAACCCTCAAGCAAATCCCTGATTCTTTTTGAGATTTGTAATGTTAAATCCTTCTCTCGTAAGCCATTTCCAACCGCCCCTGGATCAGTTCCTCCGTGTCCTGGATCGATAAAGAGTTTAACCATGTTATTACTCTCCTTCCATAATAAAAAAGCCGCCCAGAGGCAGTCTTTACTTTTTCATTAATCCCTGTGCTTGCAATGTTTTCTTTTGCAATTGTGCTTTTTTAGATGTATAAGTATTTTTCCAGATTGCATATAGGTTGATTACTAAAGCTACAAAGGCACCAACCATAATTACAAAGGCATTGATACTCTCCTGTGTAAACCAATCAAATGATATTCCGATTGTACCCAAAAATAAAAGGACGGCTGTTAAGAACCCTCCAAGTAGCGTGAAAATATCTTTATTCATTTTAATTTCCTCCTTTAATTTGCTTAAAATGCTGTATAAAATATTGCTACTGCGCCACCGATTATTCCTACAATCAGCGCATTAGTAATTGCCCGACGTAACCATTTAGTATCATCCTTGATTGAACGAATGTCTTCTTTTACATCTTTCAGACTTGCTTCAGCTACAGCAAGACGTGTTTTAACATCTGTCATATCTATTTCCAATTTTGAAACCCGTTGATCCATTTTAATCAACCTTCTCTCATAAAAAATAACCTCGATCGGTTCGAGGTAACTAAGGTCATGAAGGCATAAAAAATACACCCATTTCAAGGTGCTAGTTGTTGCGTATTATCATCCTAAAGCTTTTCTGTTTTTGGTTATTTTAGTAATCTATTAATATATTTACCAGAAAGGAGGTGTTTACTATTCTAAAAGCAATGGTTGAACTAGATAATTTAATTCAACAATTAAGAACTAAAGATCCATATTGGAATAAATGCCATCCATGTAAAAACAAAGGAAAGTGTTGCATTGGAGCTAATCCTAGTTTTTCTGACAAGGAGTGGCAAGATGTTATTGAATATCTAGATGAAATTCCTAAAGATGACTATGATAAACTATTAGAAAATTTTAAGCATAACAAACTTTGTCCATTTAGAACTGAATCCAAATGTCTTATTCATAAGGTTAGACCATTCAATTGTAAGTATACTCCATTTCAAGCAGTCTATCGTAATGATGGGAAAATAATATATTCCATGACAACTGATGATTGTAATTTCAAAACAGTTGTTTCGGAACCTAACATGAACTTTAATTCAACTGAAAACTTTATTGAATTAAATAACTTTCTCGAAAAAAGAAGTTATCTTTTAATAAATAATTGGGTGATTTCTAACAACCTGTTAGAAGAACCTGAAAAGAAAGCTACAGAATTATTAAATAGTTATTTTGCAAAGTAACTTTTTATATTTATAGCCACAGGTGATTTTTTATTGTATTCTTCTACAATTCTAAAGGAAACGGCTTTTTTAACATTAGCCGTTTCTTTCACTATTTGATCGGTTTTATTCCCCATGATGCTTCCCCACCTTATTAAAGTAAATAAATACACCAAATTAAGGTGTTAGTTACTACGCATTATCATCCAAAAGTCTATTAAGCAACTGTCAACAAATCATTCAATTCATTGTATTGCTCTTGGCTGATTCGATTATTTAAAAGAAAAACGTCCATCTTTGTCAGCATTTCTTCCTTTGTTCCATAAGTACCATTAGCAATAACCTTTTTACATAAAGTGTACGTGTTCATTTTGACTCCTCCAAATTTTCATTTTATAAACCTAGTTCCACTGTCGATAAGCGATAATCCAAATCTAGTAAATAGTCATCCACTGATGGTTCTTTTGGCAGTTCTTCGAAAACCTTCTCGTTACCGAAAATAATCTCACCATTTACAACAGTAAATTCGTGTGTAATTGTTTTTTTGACGATTTCATCATCTTCAAGCCAAGCCTCAGTGTAATCTTCTTTCGTCCCTCCATGATTTTTTACAACACGTTCGTAGTTATAAGTAGTGTCGTATTTTTCTTTTTCAACTGTGAAAAAAGAAGATATTGTTTCCTGTAATAACGGTTGGCCATTTGATTTCCGATAGATTATTATGTGCATCTATGCTTCACCCCACTTTTTTATTAACCTATCGCTGTCCAATGATACGTACCGTCCTTCAGATTCCAGGTTTCCCCTTCTACAAAAGATCTATTTCCAATGTTAAAACCATTAGTCGTAACCCCAAATGGTTCATTTGACCTTGTTGGTAGAAAGTCTTGACCTGTATTCAGCACATCTCTAAAAATATAGGCGCTTTTTATAAGAATGTTGTCGCTAGGCCTTATTTTAGTTAAGAAAACTAACTTAGGTGTAAACCCTACATTAATAAATCTAAAAGACAATGATCCAGATGTGTTAGAGTCGCCAATATACATACCATCCGCAGACTTGATAACCCCTAAACTTGTAAGGTCTGGTATTTGATTAGTCGGTATTTTTTTAGACGCATCTAAGGTAGCGATGCCATTTGCAGCGCCTTTTTCATTAACAGGGATTTGTTTGACATTATCTACGTTTCCCAACCCGACTTGTGTTTTTGTAACTCCATGAGGATTCGCTTTATCAGCCAAATGCGCAGCAAGTTCCTGACGTATCTCTGCAATCTCTTGCTCTGTTGCACCAGAGTTTATAGCATCTTGTAATGTCTTTAATACTCCATCTAAGATATCCATATTTGCATTAGGTACAGATACATCATAAAATTCTTTTTGTCCGGGCTTAATTAAATTGTAATTGGGTGTCGTGGTACTCATTAAATTAACACCTCACTTCTTAATTGCTCATGTGTATAAAGTGCAAGCTGTTCATGTGTGAATTTTGCTAAAGTAATATGTTGGTTGTAACGTAATTGCACATCTAAGACCATGTTTTGCGGGGTAATTCGCTCAAGCATAACTACTACTGCATCGAATTGTCCTTTAACAGTCAATTCAATCTTTACAGAAATTGTTTTAGTTGCAACATCTCTTTTTAACTCGTACTGTCCTTCTCCTAACAAGTTATCAAGTAATTGTTTTAAAAGTTTCCATGTATATGGAGCTTGTTCTTGGTACCGAGTTAATATTCGGAAACGCCGAGTTTCGATGGAATCTGTAGCAGGACTGCTTATTTTCAACATCTTTTCATATCTACTTAAGCCAGATTCATTTGCAGATACAACGAACTGATTATTTAGTGCATTTTCAATATTCTTCCATATTGCTTCTAACGCTGGTTTTTCAACCTGTGCAATCTCAATTAATTCTTTAATATCACGTAAAATAGATGGTAAATAACTTAAAATATCAACATCTCTAGCCACTTACTCCCCCCCTTTTTGGTATCGACTCTTGATCAAGAGCAATGTTTGATTGTACACCATTCAACATTGTATTAGCGATATCAAGGACACCATCTACTCCAAGAAGCCGTGTTTCTATTTGCGAGATCCTTACTACCACTCCAGTGTAATCATCATCAGATTCGGCCCATTCTTTTGCTAATTCATTGAAATAGTTGTCAATTGTATGAAGTACATTCGATTCAATATCAGGCCATGTCCATCCATCTTGGTAAGTGATATTAAGAGTTACATCAATTGAGGTTTCCCCTACTTGGAATACCGTAACAATATGATCGATCGGTGCAATCCCAACTCCTTCACCTTGAGCTGACAAGGGGTCTACAGCTTCTTGTACAGAATCAACTAAAGCCTGAGATGGTTTTTCATATTGTGAATTAATGATTACCAGTTTAACAGTACCTCCACCATTCCATGCTCGATAAACCCGAACACCACCAACACCTTGGAGTGCACTGACTTTGTCTTTATAATCTTTTCTGTTACCTCCAAAAGCAGTGGAATCAAAACTATTAAAATAACGAGTACGAAAAGCTTCTGTGTCCTCTTCATCCTCACCTGGTATAAGCACATCCGTTAATTCTGCACTTGTTAAACCCTCAATATATTCAATTGGGATTATGGGACCTAAAAATAAATTCCCAATACTCCCAGCTGTTTCGCATTCTAATACAAATTTTCCAAGTTCAATTTTCTCGATCACTACATAATTCAACTCATCTAATGAAAAACGGCTACCAATTGGAACATCGATATTAAAAACACCTTTAAGCCGTGCGTTTGTTGCCTTATATGGTTTCTTTCCTCGTTCTGCTGCACGTCTAATTAGATATTCACGAGGGGCAGTGTCTGCAAACACTAAATCGATCTGATTTTTAAGAGTAAATAGCATTTGGATTATTTCAATACTATTTGCTGCTGTAGCATTATAAATAAGAGATGTCCCTTCTCGTGTATCAAGGGATGGATCCACACCAGCAAGCTTTTGAGCCATTAAATCCTCGTATGTGATATCTAAATTTAGAGGTTCAGTCATTAAATTTCCACCTCCTTCTCAGCTTCAATTTCTCCATAGATGCTATTGACAGTAAAGGTCACAAGAACCTTCTTTTTTCGAACGTCAAATACAAAGTTATCGACAGTGTCTATTCGGTCATCCTGAGTAAGGCATTCAGTAATACGTCGCTTTATCTCAGGTAAAACATAAGCTGTTGGCCTTCCAAATAAATCTTTCAATTCCACACCAAAATTCCATGAATAAATGATGTGATCATAACGCTCAATTGAAAGCATTAAAAAAATCGCTTGTTTCAATGCTTCGATTTCATTAACGAAGCCTAAACAGCGATTTTTATTGATATATATTTTATAGTTTTTAGTAGGTGGCGGTGTAGCCTCTTCAAAATCAGCCACTAGACCATCGTTAACTTGAGGAATCACTAAACCACCTCTTTATCTATCACTAAATATTTTTGACCACCTTGCATTTTAAGGAGAATAACACTATCCCCTACTTTAAGAGCATTGTGGACAGTAAATTTCTTTTTGCCCTTATATCCATGTGAATGCCCTTCTGCTACTTCCGTCATATGATCTACTGACATTTCAACCTCATAATCTCGTACATTTCTTGTCAATATTAGTTGGGCAATAGATAATTCTTTCTTTTGCTCGACAAGTATTTTTAATGGTGATGTACCGGTTACTTGACCAAATTGTATTGCAGTTGGATCAGCCGCCTGAATTGCGTCTACTGCTGCTTTTTTTAATGATTGAACGATATTATTCATATCACGCAATAAAATCGCCTCCAACTAGTTGTAAATCCATAAAATGATTGCTTCCTTCAAAAGTGTGTTTAACACTTTCAACCAACATATAGTTCATAATTTTAATATCATCAAGAATTAACCTAACGACTACCAAGTTTCCACCACGAACAAAAATGTTCCCAAATGCATTTTTTATACTTAAATTTCTTGTCTTACGATTATACAAAGACAGCAGCGCATCTGCTTTTGACTTTCCATTAGTCGATTCTTTAATGGTTTCGAAAAATTGAAGTACTCCCCAACGGTTTATATTGTTACCATCTTCTGTAATGTAAATCTCACGCTTACCTGTCTTTTCATTCTCATATGCTAGTTTAATCTTGTTATACGTATTAGAATCGATTGAGGAAGTATAATCAAAGTTCTCACCAGTCTCTTCATCAATAAGAACATCTAATTTCATTTTTTCTATGTTTCTAAGGGTTAACTTTCCGAAATTATCATAGAGGATATACATTTTTTTCGTATTATCCATTGTTAAATCTAGTGCATTTTTAAACATTTCGAACAACTCTTTGTTATCCTCTACTCGACTAGCAATTTTAAAGCCAGTATCTTCAATAGTTCCAGTGTTAATTCTAAAATCCGCAGCAACCATTTTGATAAATTCAGATGCAGTTTTATTCTCATAGACATAAGTATCTTTGTTTTTTAGATACCTTAATTGGTCATAAGCCGTCACACTAATAAGTCCATCTTTAGAACGTTTCTTAGTGAAAATAAAACCATAAAAAACATTTTGTCCCTCTTTTTTAAATCTAACAGCATTACCCTCTTCAAAAATTAACTCTTTATCTTGCACGACCTTAAATGTTAGTTTTCCTGGAACGCCCCTGCGAGCAGTTTCCCATACAATCCCTTCTTCTACAGCAGGCATCATTAATTTAGATCCGTTTTGGATAATTAACTCATAATTACTCAAAACTTAATCACCTGCCCAGGAAAAATGAGATTGGGATTCTGTATACCATTTTTAGCAGCTATCTCATCAGTCATAGCTTTAGTGACTTTCCCATAATACTTCTTACAAAGCGACCATAAGGTATCACCTTTAACAACTTTGTGAGACTTTGGGGGAGGTGGAGCATTTGTTGTTGACCTTTGCTTAGTAGTTTTAGCTACTGGCTTTGACTTAGCAGTTGGCTTTTTAATTTCAACTACTTTCGTACCATACTCTCGGTATTGCTTAAGCTGGATTGATACTACTACATCAAATCCTTGTTCGGCACTCTCTTTGATTGTATATTCTTCAAGAGATACCTTTATATCGTTATCAAATAATAAATCGCCACTCGTTTTTAATCGAGAGACGATAAAATGGAAAGGTTTTCTTTCAATTTTTAATTTCTCAAGTTTATCTAAATAGAATGTCGCTGGTTGAAATCCATCTGGATAGACAGCAAAAGGATACTTTACATTAGGTAACAATACTTCAAATGAAATCTCAGTTAATCCAGCTTTTTTTAGCAAATTAACTTCGCCTTCATTGATAAGTGTAATTGTAGTATTATTGTTTTTTATCTTCATATCTAGTTTAGAAGGAGGGATTGGAAAAAGTAAATCATCAAATAAAAAGCTATATGCCATCGTTATACACCTTCCGCAACAGAATCCAATGTTTCCACTAGCTTTTCTCCAAAGCGATCTATGATACCATCAAGATCCAATTCCGAGTTAACATTATTATGATTAGTTAAATCAACCTTAACCTCAGCTGTAGTAAATCTGTTAATAGCATCACGCTCAGCTATGTCACGGAGGTATTTAAGATCTTCCTCGGAAGCTTTCATGGAATCAGCCATTTTTTTAGTGTTTCCGGCTGTATCTTCCCCAGCGCTATTAACCTGATCGAGCGCCCCAGCAATTTGATCTAATGCTTGAGCATTGTTCATTAACTCATCCATATTGAATGCATCTTTTACATTATCACTGAAGGCTGCGCCTTTATCATATCCTGAAGAAAAAGCTGCACCAATATTTTTCATTTCTAATTTTGGAGCTTCCCAGTAACCATCAGGAGCATCACTAACCCAGCTATTTAAACCTGTTTTTAGGCTTTCAAGATCACTCGTGATCGAAGTTCTGTGTGAAAACTCTGTTCCTTTACCAATGCCAAGTGCACTTGTCACACTTTCTGGTAACAAGTCTACCAGCCAATTCCACGCCTTTATTACTCCATTTACAGCTGAGATCATTGCATTCACAAAACTAGTGGCAAAACCATCCCAGCCTTTGGTCATTGAAATTATCATATCGAGGACGCTTGTTACAAGATTGACAAATAATTTTTTAACTGAATACATCGGATGATTCCATACATTTACAAAAAACTCTGCTATTGAAGCAAAAATATTCCACAAAAAAGCAACAATGTTAAAAATAAATGCACCCAAGGCGAAAAAGACTCCTGCAATAATCCCTGTAGCTGAGATTGATGTTCCAGCAAATTTATTAATTACTGCAATAGCTAAATAAAACACAGAAATAAGTGCTATAACCAGTGCTACAACCCAAGTGATTGGATTAGCTAACATTGCACTATTCAAAGCCCACTGTGCAACTGTTAATTGATTTGTTGCAGCTGCATCTGCAATCGTTGCTCTTGTCTTAACAGCAATTGCTATTGCTTGAGCTGTTTGTATTAATGTGTTTATCCCTTGTACAATGCTATTCGCAATTATTGCCCCTGTATAGACTCCTAAAGCTCCAACAATGCCCCATATAACAGGTGAAATAAGTGACCAATTTTCATAAACAAATCCCCCAATTGTCATTAGTACTGACATGGTAGATAATGCAATATCAGACAGAATATATAATGAATTAACTATGCTATTTACAGTCCCTTGAAATTTCTCGTTATTTGCTATTTCATTGAGTTTTTGCAAAATTGGTTGGAAAGCCCACAATGCCTTATTTTTAAAACTTGTCCATATTTGCTCAAATGTTAGAGGCATCGAATCGAACTTCTCGTTTATTTCATCAGTAGCCGCAAACATTGCTTTCTTTACAACATCGGCTGAGAGCATTCCTTCTGCTGCCATTTCTCTGATCTTACCAATTGGAACATCGAGATATTCCGCGATTGTATGAATAATATTAGGAGCATGTTCAAAAATACTGTTTAATTCTTGTCCTCGTAATACCCCACCTCCAAGCGCTTGTGTTAACTGGATAGTGGCATTTTTCATTCCATCTGCAGATGTCCCAGCAATACTAAACTGTTTATTCAGTAATTCCGCAAATGCAATTGCTTCGCTGTTGGAGGAAAATGCATCTTTAGCATTCATACTCAATTTCCCTACAAGATCAGCTGTATCAGCATAGGAACCGTAAGAGCGTTGGGCACTGTCATAAATCATCTGTTGTAATTCTGCTGTAGTTTGTAAACCATCATTAACCATATTTAGTCGTGCTGTGATATTGGTCAATTGATCAGATAGATCAATTATCGATTTGCCAGCTTGAAGGGAAAGATAGGTAGTAACCACTGCAGCTAATTTTGATAATAATCCATTTGCTGCAGATGTACCTCGATTAATATTATTATTTAAATTTTGTTGCTGTTGGTTAGCACGCCTAATATCTTCTTCAATTTCATTAAATGCAGATTCAGCTCTTGCTAATTCTTGCCTTGCTGTTTGAATACTATTAGTGTTAACAGCATTACTAGATTGTCTCTGTAATTGTTCAAAACTATTAATAACTATGTTCATAGCATTATTCATTGATTGAAATGCTCGTGACATATTGTCTTGTATTTGTACTGTGGTTCTGATTGTTGCCAATAATTTCACCACCATCAAAAAAAGCACTCAAAAAGAGTGCTTTTAGTTTTATTCCATATATTCTTTTCCTTCAAATATTAAAGAAATGACTTTATCATTTTGAATTTTAAATTGAAATTCAGAACGGATCATTGCACCAAAGCTATTTTGAGAATCTACATAACTTTGAACCATAATTACTCCATCTTGTTTTCCAAATTTCCATTCTGTTATGTTAGGAAATTTTGCAGAAGATGGTGCTTTTAGTAATGTTTTAATAGATTCTTGACATTTATATTGTAAATCAGATCTTTCTGCACTTGTTACTAGAAAATCTTTTAAGTTCGCTACAACATTCTTTTTCTCATAAAGTATATTATCACCGAATTTAATTATGTTAATAGTTTCGTCTGTATTCATATAGAGAATAATATTAGAAGCATCATTGGATTTAACTCTATAGCCTTTTTCACCTTCAAAGTTAGCGTTATCTAGTAACTCATCATGTTTAATATCAATATCTTTTGTTATCCCAACAGATTCAAGTACGTTTAAGACTTCCTGTCCCTTTTCTGGTGTAATTTCTAGTGCGTTTGCAACTTCACCCTTAGGAGTAGCGCCTAATTCATCTGCATTATTAAATGCGTAAATGGTTGAAATAATGAGAGCAACTACAAACAGTCCAACAAATCCTAAACACCCAATTTTAACAACTTTTATATCAATCTCCCTCCTTTCCCATTTCTAGCATATAACAAAGGAGGTATATTTTACTATCACTTTTTCCTTTTTCTCTTTGAACTAAGCTTTTTCTCTTCAGCTTTGTCATTTTCCATCTTAATTTGTACAGCAGCTATTACTAATGCTTTTTCATATTTTGGTAGTTTATCAAACTCAGATGGCCACTTATGAAATTTGTGGAGGCAATAATAAGCTATATTAGCTTCATAATCGCCTCCATTTATTAGTTTTTTGCTTCTTCTACAGCTTCTTCCATTCCTACGTCAAATCCGTTAATTGATTGAATTAGCTTTAAGTATTCAGCATACTCACCCGGCAGTAACATCTTTTTAAGTAATGCTTCGGCTCCCATTGCACCGTAACTATCCTGTAGTTCTTTATCATGTAAATTTGGGAATACCGTACATTTAACTGCCAAACTTGCTGCATAAGCATCAAAATCAGTAGTTGGTTGATATGCATTTTTCTTACCAGGTACAGGTAAGCGTTTAGTATGAGATTTCCTTAGCAGTTCATCCTCATCTGATGTAACTGCAGCAATTTCCCATTCAATAGGTTTTCTATTTTCATCAACAAATCGTTTTGATACCACATGCTTTTCACTTTCAATTTTCATGGCGTTTTGTGCTAAAAATGCTGTTAAATTACTCATTTATATATCACCTTATCCTTTATTTATTATTAATTTTAAATAAGACTCTCCGATTAAACGAAGAGTCTTAAAGCATACCTGGAAGAGTAGAGAATTTTTCTGGTATTTCCCAATCATCAAATGTAAAATCCATATCCTCGTCCAAGTATTCAGCATCCGCGTCAAACTTCGTGAGGATACCGCCATCAATATTGCAATCTTTTAATATTACAGTTTGACGACCAACTCCAGAGGTTGGGTCCTCATTTGTTACTTGAATATCAAAATAAATATCCTCGCCAGTTTCCTTAAATCTATAGAGCAATTCACGAAAAATGGAAGTATTGTAGTGAAATGTTGCAGATCCAGATCCACTCCACCCTGTTGACTTATTCCCTTTCCCTGTCTTACCTAGAATCGGCACCTCACTCTTTGTTTTTTCCATAGAAGCTTCTAAATTTATGGCTTGCATAAAGTTATAGCGATTCCCTTCAATTGTTACAAAACATTCAGCTAAAGAAGCACTAATGGCATCTTTTGAATTCATTGTTTGAGCGAATTTTTGCAAGTCTAATTTCAGAAGTAAGTTATTCTTTTCATACATAATTAAGTTTCATCCCCTTCCCTATGCCACTGTTACTGTCATATATAGTTGAGCCATAGCATTTACAACAGTTATCGCATCCCCTACAACTACTGCTTTTTTACCTTCTCCTTTTGATACAACAACATGATCAGCATTAAAATTTTCAATAGCTTGCAGCGTCTCAAGTTCCTTATGGTGCTTCACTATGTCGTTCCACAGAGATACCCTACCAGATTCATTGTTTGGTATTTTCCCAAGGTATTTGTTATTAAAGAGAACAGCAATATCATTAGCAATCTGATCAAGGACTCGGATAGTTTGGTTGCTGCCAAAATCGCTATTTTTTTCCTCAGTAAAAGTAACAAGTGTATTTATATCTTCAAGGACGCGCACTTCGTCATCTACTTTATGAAAAATAAATTTACCTGCCTTCAAAGCATCCTCTAACGCATATTGCGTATAATCTACATCCACTGTAAATTCACCATCATACTTTTTGTTTGTATTGGATTTATTTACAGCACATCCAGCCGCCGCACCTGTCACCCAGTAGATTAAAGATTGAGGATCGGCTCCAATAACCTTATTTTCAACAGAAATTACTCCCTCATAGTCTGCTGCAGTTTTATAAACCACCGTTTGGAATTTAGCACCAACTTTCTCTCGCATTCGTTTTGTAAATGCCACAAATAATGCCGTAATTACCTGATCAGTCGCTAGGCACCCAATTGTGTTGAATTTAAACGGCTCGATCTTATCCAAGAACTTTTGATATTCGGTTCCAGTCGATTGGCTTCCATTAGTCCCTCCAGTAAATGGAGTGCCAGCAGTAGCAGCTAAAGTTGCATCGGTTTTCCAAACAACAAAGTCATTAGGTACTAATTCTGTTGCCTGAGATACAGTTTGACTATCTATAATCTCTGTACCTAGCATTGTAATCACATCAAACTTCGTAGAATCGTCTACATTGGTCGTTATTACTGTTTTTAGGCTGTTGCCCCTTTCACCACCATAACGAGCCATAGCGAAGGTATTTGAAGCTTTAACACCAGTATTTAATTTGTACAAATAAGCTGTATGAATGTTTCTAAACAAATCTCTTATTCCTTTTAATTTCTCATGATCATATGGGTAGCCAAAGATTTTCAATGAAAACCTTTCTAAATCCTCAGCCTTAACAGTAAAGACTTCATCCTCAATGCCCCAATCTAACTCTAGTGCTAATGCTGCTGTACCGCGTTCTGACAAAGCTGACGATGCCCTTTTCGCACTAATAAAGTTAATATAAGCACCTGGCAATACTTTGTTTTGAGAAGTAAATGTTCCTCCACCTAAAGCCATTCTATTTCACCTTCCTTTTCATAAACTTTTCAATTTCTTGATCAACTGCTTGTAAGCTGTATTGCTGATCATCTTTTAGCAAAACACTAAGCAAATCGCGCCTTTCACGATAATTAGCAGAAGATAATATTTGATTTTTTGTAAATAATGCTTCGTTCTTTTCTTTAGCCACTTTCATTCACCTCGCACAGTGCCATTAATTGATATGCCCTCCATTGAGTCTTCTGGTGTCGTATCTTTACATACAAACATGTTATAACTTACAAAGAAGTGCAGAACATTATCTACCAAATTTGCACTCATTTTTGTACCTCTCAATAAATCACCATTTAAACACTTTATATATTCCATACTGGTCAAAAGATTGTCTGCAACATTATAAATATCAGCGTTAATATGTCCAAAATAATGAATGTCAAAAGGGAGAGTCCTATGATATCGGTTTCCCACTATTTGTTTGATATCAGGCTCAAGCAATGCAATAAAAAAACAAGGCTCCTGAAAGCCTTGCTCAATTGAATCTTTATAGATGGTAAAACTATCTCCAAAGGTTTGATGCAGCTTAATCGCAATTGCATCTATAACATCATTAATCTGCATCAAATACCTCCCCTAAAAACTTTGTTAGCTTTTTTTCAATAATTTTTGGTGCCTGTCGCTCCACTTCGTTTGCTGAAATAGTCATCATAAAATGGCCTTTAACCCATCCTTTGTGATTTCGTGTTCGATGGCCATACTCGATGTATGAAGCATATTCAACAGGATTTATAACCAGTATTTCATACACATTACCACGCTTGGTTACTTGTAAACCTTGAGCAAAAGATACTGCACTGGCACCTTTACCACTTCCACTTTCAGCTTCAGCATGCGTTTTAGCTGTCCATCCTCTTCTCAAAGTTCCACCAACATACCCTTTAACTGGTGTTTTCCATTTTGAAGGATCAGCTACAACAGTTCGTTTTATTACCTTTGCCAACAGCCTGGCTGCAATCTCCTTTGCACACTCTTCGCAAAACTTATCAAACTTGGCTCTTTCTAACTTTTGCATTTGTTTCTGCAATCTTTTTAGCTGCTCAAAATCGACACGACCCCATCTAGCCATTATGCATACCCCTTGAAAAGTTCGAGTGCAATCTCTTGATGATCCATGTAAACGGCAGCCTCTCCACTTCGAGAGTACTCAATTGTTTTACCGTTTTGGCTGACAATGATTTTGGATCCGGCTTTAATGACAATCTCTGGTGCTAAAAACAGCTTAGTGGATTGGGCAATTATCGCTGGTGCGTTTGTATTGGTAGCTGATGTTTGTTTTTCGAAAGACAGTTTGCAAGGTTGATTTTCAAGCACAGGGACCTCTTTCTTGCTTGTAATATGAGTGATAGGATCTTTTACTGGTTGAAACTCTTTAATCGTACAAGTACCCTTATATAGCCTTTCTATAGCCTTTCTACGTACATTCACCATAACAACACCCTATATCTTATAAAATCAACTTCATCATGCCTTAGATATTGAATAAAAGCATTAAATTGAGCTTCGGGCGTTGAACTTGCTTCCACTGCAAATGTGACGTTTGTATCACCATCTTGTACTTGTTTTTCGATTAAGCTAAAATCTAGTGAATCTATTTTCAATAGGCCCATGGACTTTTTTGAAAATAGATATTCGCCAACAACCATATCGATCGCAATTTCTTTAAGACCAGTAGGAATTTCAGATAGATTTGTTTGATTTTTAATGTGATTTGTCACTTTTTCAATGCTAAATTTTATTATTACTTCATCAACATTGCTTGGCTCACTAGACACCGAAATGCCTAGTGAGTGTAACCTGTCTTTAACTTCTGCTAACAACTGAATCACTCGCTTTCTTCAGCAAGTTTTTCTTCAATAGCAGCGTGAAGCTCTTCTTTTTCCATCTTTGTATAACCTTTAATTTTTAATTCCTTCGCTTTTTCTTTTAAAGCATCAAATTCAGGATCTTGTTTAATTTCCTCCACAATTTCCATCATCTTTTCTGTGAAGTCCTTTTTATCAACAATAAGCTCGTCACCATTCTGGTAACGATCCCCTTTAATACGGATTGGAAATATCGAATCTTTTATTTTCACTCGAAGCTGTGTAGTCATACAGTTTCATCCTTTCTAAGCAATAGGTTGCGCTTGGAACACATTATTTGCTTCTGGGAAAGAAGGAATTGCAGTAGCTGCAGCTTTGGTCCATGTAGACACTGGATCCAATCCTTCCTCATAAACCATAGCGATGACCTTGTCTACAGTCTGCACCTGCTCATTGCCCTCACGAATCATTCGGCTTTCTTCTGGAGTAGGACCGTAAAGGGTTTCCCCAAGAGTACCCGAACCAAACATCACAAATTTATTCTCACCAAAGTAACGAGAAGTTGTGTAAGAACCATTGGCATTCTGCTTTCGATATTTTGCATCATAGACTGCAATCTGTGGTAAGTCATGTTGCAGTAAGAATGCATTTAAATCTTGGCGAGTAGGAATGCGGCCAGAATCTTTGCCGAATAGATACCCTATAATTTTAGAGTTTCGTAGAATTTGAGATAGTACTTTAGTAGATGTTAAGGCGCGTGTTGCTTTTTCATCTAATGAATCCTGCCAACGTTCCAAATCTCCAATAATATCAGCTGCAGGATCAGTCCATAAGTCGGTACCAGATAATGTTTCTTGATGTTCAGTAGGTACATGATAGTTAACGGTCATGTTTAGGCCATTTTCATTAAGTGTGACTTTACCAGTTGTTAAAGCTTCCATTCTCATTAGCTCTACTCGAGCTTTAACACCTTGAACTAGAGAATCAATATCATTAAAGACTCGACTAGTTAAATATTGTTGTTCCTGAGGAGTACGTGGGAACTGCAGGGCAATTAGATCCTTTTCGGTGATTTGCATTTTACGTTTAATATAAGCAGCTTCAAGTGCTTGCTTTGCAGCTTCACGAGAACCAATTTCAGCTTCTGTATCAAATGCGTGTACAGATGCTACTACCGGAAGAGAACTTGCACCTACTAAATATTCAAAATCCAATGTATCATGCTTTACTTCAGGGAATAGAGTTTCTCCAAGCAATGGCTTATATTGGCGTTCTTTTAGGTAATTTAATACTGTTTTCGAATCAAAAAGTTCTAATACATCTGGCATAATTTTTGCCTCCTATCGATTAGTGAATTTGTTATTATCGGAATGTGATTTTTGATAATGCATCCTTTGCTTCAGCAGCAGGAGCAACCGGTAAGCGAGCTTGAAGAACGTATGCTTCAACAATTAACGAGCCTGGTTGAGGTCCGTTTGTTACATCCACATCTTTATATAAAATACCTTGTGCTGTTGCATCATTCGCTGGAAGAATTGTTCCTGCTTTAACAATCTTCTTACCGTTTGAATCTGTTGTAATACCTGTATCACTTACTTGATAAGTGAATGCTTGTACCTTTGAAGATGCTAAAAAGTTAATACGATTAGCTGTTTCCACCTGTTTTACATATGGCATATCATTTTCCTCCTTTTATTAAACCCATGGGTCACTATCATTTTTTGGCGCTTGAGTTCTTTCATTTGCCATTTTTGCAAAATTAGCACCAATATCCGTTTTATCTTCAGGGTTACCATTGCTTCCACCTGGTACAAAACCTTTTAAAGTGTTATTTGGTTTCTTCTCAGGAACAAATAAAAAGGACTTTGATTTTTGCAGTTCCTTAATCTGCTCATCAAGCCCTTTACTGACGTTTCCGTCCTCTCCTAATTCAATTTTTGTTTTGTCAATGAGCCCTGTTACTAGTTCAGTGTCATGAACCTTACCGGCTAGAGCCAGCTTTAAAGCACTGGAAAGCTGAGTATCTTTTAGCTTTGTTTCAAAGTCTGCTTTCTCTTGATTGTATTTTGTCTCAAGTTCTGTAAACTTTGATTGAAGCTCTTCGCTTCCTTCTGCTTTTTTCTTTAAATCCTTTAGGTCTTTATCACGGTCAGCAAGCTGCTTCTTTAAATCTTCTAAGTTAGTAGATAGTTCAGTTTGCTTTGATTTATGTGTTTCAACCGTTTTTCCATGTTCAACCATGATTGAGTCAATCTTCTCTTTATCAATGCCAAGACCTTCTAAAAATTCCCTTTTCATTTATGATTCCTCCATTGGTTACGATAGTTTTACGAGGTTACGTCCTCGAGCCAGCTTTAATAGTTAACGTCCATAAATGCTAAGATGACGAGTTTTTAAGCTGCAACAAATCTCTTTTTCCATTCTGGATATTTAATCTTGCTGTCAATGTAATAGACCTTTCCGTCTTTACCACGAGCAATACGCTGACCATAATCTTCATCAAAATAAGGTACCGTGGTGGTCCTGCAATATGGATGAAATGGATTCGCTGTTACACCCGGCTCAAATTCACTCATTTTGAATACTTTCCCATCCATAGACTGGCATACCAAGCTTGTTTTGCTATCAAGCGTTGCTACGATCTCATAACGTTCAACATTCAACTCTCCAAACGTTTCTTTTTGAGCAGAAGCACTAAAAAACGCCGATTCGGTCATTACAAGACGAGCAGCGTTAGAACGGGAAGTATTTAGTTTTTTCGATATTGTGAAAATCACTTTATCTGGCGCTTGACCTCTAGCAATGGATTGAGTTAGTTCTGTATGCAATGTATTGACTAATAACTGCTTATCGCGCCATATCTTATCGCTGAAAGTCATTCGATCTACTGTCCATGGCTTGCTTATAATTTTTGTTAGCTTTGTTTCATCAATAGCATGCATTGTAAAACCAATTCCAAATGCGCCTTGAATTTCGAAAGCTGTGTGAAGATAAGTGCTTTGATAAGTGTCCTTCATTAATCGTTCTACAGCATTAATTTGACCACCATAGAGCTTTTCTATATGTTGTTGCAATTGTATCTGCAAGCTTTCTAAACGGCTAATATGGACCCTGGCAGAAGCGTTTTCAAGCTGTTTCATCCAAGCTTGGTTAATTGCGTTCTTTTCACCATAAAGAATATACTCCTCAACAGTCCATCTGAACTCCTTTAACTCGTCAGATTTCAATAACCGTTTTGCTTCAGCTAGTGATATTTCATTGTTAGCAGCAAAGCGCGAATACCATTTAGCAATATCCTTTTCCATCTCAGCCATTGTATGAGTATAGACCTTTTTCATATCACCGAGATAGGTTTCACTTCTATTTAGCTCTGAATCCAGTAATAATTCAAATCGTTTTCGCCAGTAATCACGACTCTTGGTCATCTAACTCACCTTTATTTTGATTGAATGTGGCATAGTACCCATCAAACTCTTCCTGGGTTTCCAAGCGCTCTTTCTTGATACGTTCTAGCTCACGTTGTACATCATCGACATAAGGATGTTGTGAAATACGGGTTTCAAGTGATAAGTCAGTAGATTTGTTTAAGCTTTCTATTACTTCCGATTCATTTACTAATGTGTCACGATTGAAAATGAACTTTACTTTCTCCCCTTCAAAATCGCCTTTTCCTGTATTTATGAAGTGTTGATTAATAAACCATAATAAATCCTCAAATGCTGCTTGAAATTCTGTTTCAATTCCATTTGCATCTAGTTCAATATCACTGTACATACTTTTAATATTCATCTGATTTGGATTATTACTCATCCGATCATCTTTAGCATCGTAACCACGACCATTTTCAATGAGTGCTTTTTTAAAGAGTTTCAAAATAGATTCATAGTTGTCTTTATTTACTTCAATATAGAGGGTTTCTAAACCACCTTTTGCACCATCGGTACTTCGAACTTTAACAGCACCATACTGAGCTAAATTTCGTCTAAACTCTCCAAGGTCCTGTCCATCATAGTTATGCAAAACTAAAATCGTGGAGCGAGCATCCTCTTCCATGTTGTTCTGGAAATCACTTAACATTGAATTGATTCCATCTTGTAAACTCTTCACTCTTCGAATCAGAGGTATCTCTTTGCTATTAAACTTAAATACTATCAAGGGAATACGTTGCCAATTTAACTGCTGCTCATTACCTTCTTCATCTATTGCAGTAAGATAAGAAGAAGGTGTTTTTTCAACATCAGGTACTAATCGGCCGTTAAACCAAACATAGCTTGTAATCCCATCTTTGCTATATAAATCAACACATTCTCGATTAACTTCTGTTTCACCTTCATATACAGTAATGGTGTATAGATGCGCAAATGCATCTAATTCGGTGTGCAATCTATCTCTCCAAAAAGGGAGAATTTCAAAACTATTAAAATGTTTAAATGTAAATTCACCAGATTCATTGTAGTAAGGATAAAGATAGCTTATGCCTGCGTTAAGTGCATCCTCACCAACGTTTCTCAAAGTACGATGAAATCTTTTATTAAATACATCTTGTAATAACTCAAGGTATCTCTTATTTTTTGTTTCTATCGTTAGAGGCTTCCCCAGCTGATAATTCACTTTCTGGTCAACCAATTTCGCATATTGATTATCTAGAACTTGGTTATTCGGCAAGTTTTCTACTTTTTCTAAGCGACCGCCTTTACCTATTACCTTTCGCTCACGCTTCATTATGTCTTGGTTGCCATCATAATAATTAATACCAGTCTTCATCCATTTTAATTTATCTGAGGACTTAAACTTGTTGATTTCTTTTTCTAATACACGAATATCACTCAATACTTTATTTGCACCATTTACAATTATGCTATTAAAACGATCACTTTCTGTGCTGCTTCCTTGAAACGGAAAGTACCCTGTCATATTATTATCACCTCACTTAATCAAAACTGAATAGATCTCCTTTTATGTCTTCTAATGCATATCGCATTGCGTCCATTAAATGGTTAAAACCATCTATTGGCCTGTTTAGTTTTTTTCCGAACTTGTCTTGATCCCATGTGTAATTTGTTATTTCAGTTAAGAAATTTACGCATGAGGGATGGATGATAATTTTATAGTCTTGAATGGTTTGTATGCCGTTATTAACGCTGTCAGGACCTTTCCTTGCCTTCATAATCCCTTTCAATCCTAGACCATATAAATCATCGATAGACTTTGGCTCTGCACTGTCAGCCCTAATGCGTTCTTTTGAGTACCCAGCATTAAGTATTGCTTTATAAATCATCTTGTTTGTCATAGCGGTATTATAAATTTCATCAAAGACGAAAATTTCTTTTGCATTCTCATCAACTGCACCGGCAAAAAACGCTGTTGGATCATTTGTATAACCAAAGTCTAGACCAAACAGTGTTTTCATATACTTACGCTGCTGAAGCAGTTCCTTAATATCAAAGTCTTGTTCTTCCCAATTCTCAAACACAAGACCGTCCACAATACCCCAATTGCCTAGCCCTGCAACTTGATATCTTCGAGGATTATCACGCTTCATTCGCTCAAATACTCGCTTATCAGCATCATCCAGGAATTCATTGCAAAGATAATTTGTTGTCTTCGCCAAGATGTCTGGATCATTTTCAGCATCAAAAAAACGCTTCTTTATCCAATGGCGTTCATTCCAAGGGTTTAAAGTAAGCGTTATTTGTTTAAATAATCCTTCTGGCGCACTACCACGAATGGATTCATCAAGCATATTAAAATCATCTTCATTAAGGACTTCGTATGCTTCCTCAATCCACATCCAGCAAAGAACACCCTTATCAACTGTTATTGATGTTACTTTTAACGGATCATCAAGTCCTCGAAAATATATCTTTTGTCCAGTTGGCTTATATGTCATTTCAAGAGGGGATTCTTTGACTTGCCATTCATCATCAACTTGTAGCTGATGGATAGCCCACTTTAATTCAGCAAAACACGAATCCTTTAAGGTCCGATATGTTTTACGAATAATAAGCAAATTCGCTTGCGGGTACTGCATCATCTTTTTGATGTAATCAGTTGCAGTTGTCTTTGACTTTTTAGAAGCACGAGAACCCTTGCATACTCGATAGCGCCCTTTAAAATTTACATAATCAGCATAGCCTTTTCCGATTAATTTTTGCATTGATATACGTATTTCGTTACTCATGAACATCATCCTCAATGATCACGCGGATTTGCTGCTCCTTGCTGCCTAATTTATCGATTTCAGCTTTAGTTTTATTAACATTAAGTTGCATCTGTTCTAACTTCAATCGACGCTCATCATCTTCGGTAGCCATATCGTTAAATTGCTTGATTAGGCTTCTAAGTTCACTCATCGCCCTGGATTGTGCATTCAAGAAAGTAGCATGACGGTCCCAAGCAAATTGGAATTCGTATTCCTCTTCTGTGACAGTTTTTTCAACACCGCCACCTTCTTCTTTTGGAACAGGATAATATTCATATTTAGCTTTCTTGAGCTCCTTAATCATTTCATCCTTATCAGTAACGTACATAATCCTTTGAGCTCTAATAATAGCAGCATACTGAATTTCTATCTGATCATAAATTAGATCAGCCGGGGAACGTTCCTGCATACACTCAATGATTTCTAAGGTTTCAGCTGGTAAGAACTTTGAGAAGAAGCCGTGTGTGACTGCGTTCTGATTTCCTTTTGGTGCAGAGCCGCCTTTATTACCTTTAGCATTGATATTACCTTTTGGAGCGCCCCTCTTTTTTGTGTGCACACCTTTTTCAGAGGGTGCACCCCTATTTCGATTCCAGCCATATCGCTTTTTCCATGACTTAACCGTATTAAGAGACACTTCATACTTCTCTGCAATATCCTTATATTTCATCCCTTTGACATAATCCTTCTCAGCTAACACATATTTTTCGGCCATGCTACATCACCTGCCACCTCCGATATTTGTGTTTGTTTTGGGCAAAAGAAAAAGCACCCATCTAAACGGATGCTCTAAAAAATAATCAATTTAAGTTTTTCTCAATTTCAGCAGTTGGGAAATAGTCTCCAACCTCATTTGTCTCTTTTTTAGATCGATTCATGCTGATGGATCCTATATTAACAAATTCAATCGTCAATACTTCCCATCCTTCATGGATAAGATATTCATCAGATGCTTGACTATAACTAGATACAGCTAGATCTTTCGGTGATAATAAATTGTTATCGGCCAATTTGACTACAGCTTTTATTTCTTCATCTTCAACGACCAAACTTACCAATTCATCGTTTTCACCCATTCCATAATACTCAATGATTTCTGTTGCTTCTTCAGTAGTCATGGGCTGCTGAGATTCTGATTTTCCTTGGCTTTGGTCTTCTTCTTGCTTTTTCTCTTCTACTTGTAATTCTTCCTTTTCTGTTTGCTCTTCTATTTGCTTTTCAGTATCCTCTTGTTTTTGAACATCTTTTTGTTTTGGTTGCTCATTCGTATTCTCTAATGAGTTATCATTTGAACACGCTCCCAATAGTAATGCAGCCATTATAAAGAATAATATTTTTTTCATTTGTATCTCCTCCCGCCTACTCATTTCGACAAAAGGAGATATTTTCCTTCATAATTTTAAATTCACTTATTTCTAATCGCACCGCGTACTCTTTTATAAGTGGGGCGGTTAGTCCCCATCAATTCAGCGAGGTCACGACTAGAAAATTTTTCAGCTATTTTATTAGAAGATTTATCTTTTTTCTTGAAGTTATTCATATGATGTAGTTCTGTAGAAGAAAGATGATCAGCAATTTTCATATGGATCACCTATTTTCGAGAAAAATAAAAAAACTCCACCGCAAGGATGGAGCTCAAGAAGGGAGAATAGTTTAACAGACAGCGAGAAATTTTCCGCGCCGATCCTGCCTCCCATTTTACACTGCATATTTTTCGCCATGCAAAAGTTTGGAAAAAGTCGTATTTGTGCCGATTTGCGCCTTTATGTCGGAACGAAGCTTGTCCACTGAATCACGAGAGATTTCAAGATGAATAGCTATCTCTTGCCTTGTCATTCCACTTAGCATGCAATCATATACAATCTTTAATATTTCTCTATCTAAATAGTCGCCAGCACTTTCTATTGCATAAACTCTTCGCTGGTATTCTTCTAATCTCGCAACTTGCTTCTGCTCTCTAATATCCATATCTCTTAGTTCAACTTGGCTTTTTCCGGATGAACCTTTAGGCAATGTAGCTTCAATTCCATATTGTGCTACTCCCCATGATCTCATAGGTACCGATTGACCATATATAATTTTCTGGAGGCGTTCAATCTCCCGTTTCATCATGCGATAATCACGAATTAATTCTGATACATTTATAAGCCTGGCAGCTTCTTTCAAATGGACCCCTCCCGTGCTATAATTTGAGTGGGTAGGTCAGGAGGAGTCCTGGCTTTTTTATTTTGATTAAAAGGTGGGATCATCATAGAAAAAGAAATTGATTTCTCTCTTGTTTATGACTTTAACGAATATCCAGATAAAAATAGTGGACGATGCGATAATTGCGATAAAGCCCATTTCCATAGTTCCATTAGTGGAGGTAAATTAATCAGAGAATGTAGTAATTGCGGAATGAAGAAGAGCATCTAGTTTCTTCTTTATTCTTACCCAATACATACAAAAATTCAGATTTGGGTAATTTAATTTATACCGAGCAAGCCAATTCCTCCACTACTGACTACACACACAAATTAAGGTCCTTGCTCGGCAACACGTTCTATCTTGTGTTTCCTTAATGTTCATTGTCACTCACTTATTTGATACCATTTCCAAAACAAATTAATTGCTTCATCTGTGTCTTTTACAGTTGTAGGTGACCAATACGCTTGACGTTCTTTATTTTCTTTAATTCTTTCAATATCTTTATAGTCAGCAAACAGGGATATGTTTTGTTGCGTTCTCAATGCTTTTAACGTCATTTTCTCGATATAAGAAGACTTGTCATAACAACACACAGAACCCTCTAACTTTTCAATTCTTTGTGTGTGAAAATGTTTATATAACCCAGTTATGATGTGTTCAAGAATGTATTGTTCATCTGACGGCGGAATATCTATAACATTTTCAATTAAAGTATTGAAATCATGATACGCACTTTCAATCACATCAATAAAGTAATTGGGCTCCTTTTCATACATTGCTTTTAATTTAATGTAGATTTCTTGATTTTCTTCGATAGTCTTCTTATCGAATCCAGAAACCAATGCCTCCATTACATCTTTTAATGTATTTTTAAATTCCATTTTTCTCTCCCTTTAGCGAACGACTTGATCCTGCTATTCAACACTTCCTACCTTTTGTTTACTTAATTAATTACAATCTGCTGTACCATCTGATTTCAAT
>NZ_JALDXW010000040.1:0-31843 GCF_032154635.1 Cytobacillus sp.
CCACATCGCATCATAGCCGCGGTTAATATCAATGCCTTTGTCTCCCTCCGGAAAGAGAAGTGAAATATTTAATACACCTTCATCAAGCACAACTGCCAACCCGCCAGAGTTTCTGACAATGACCTGATAGCCTTGGTTTTTAAGAAAATCTATCCCTTCATTCAAAAAAGGAAGTCTTGTATCCTGGATGCCTAAAACAATTGTTTTTTCATGCACCCATGTTCGAGCCGTTGCCGGAACCATACCGCCTCCAACAGATGCACATAACGTATCATCGATTCCAAATGAGTGGAGAGCTGACAAATGTTTGCCCAATACCGATTCATCAATGACTCTCCATTGCTCCTGCTGTAATATATCTTTCATCTATTGAACTCCTCTATATTAAGGGGGTTATTCAGCCTATCCCCTAGCTTAATCAATTAGATACCCTTTGTCTTATATTCGCCGTTTGCCCACTTTTATTGGACAAAATTTTATTTTATTCGCCGTCTGTTCGCTTTTATTGGACAAAATTCCATTTTATTCGCCAAATGTAGCTATTTATTCGCCAAACCCCATTATATCAACAGACTAAGCAGAAAAAAAGAGCTAGGCTTAATGACTAGCTCTCCTCATCATTCTATTGATTTAATGCCTGCGCTGCAGTAATCAATGCCAGCTTGTATACATCCTCTTCATTACATCCGCGGGACAGGTCATTTACCGGGCGGTTTAAGCCTTGTAAAATCGGTCCAACGGCTTCAAAATTTCCTAGGCGCTGGGCAATTTTGTAGCCGATATTCCCAGCCTCCAAGCTCGGGAAAATAAATACATTCGCATCCCCTTGGAGCGGGGAATCAGGCGCTTTCTTTTTTGCAACGGAAGGAACAAACGCCGCATCAAATTGGAACTCGCCATCCAAAGTCAGCTGTGGATCACGCATTTTCGCCTCCTGTACAGCAGCAGTAACCTTCTCTGTTTCTGGGGACTTTGCGGAGCCCTTTGTAGAAAAGCTCAGCATGGCTACACGCGGATCCATATCAAACATTTTTGCCGTTTTTGCACTTTCAATCGCAATTTCAGCCAAGTCCTGGCTATCAGGTGAAATATTGATCGCACAGTCTGCGAAAATATACTTTTCTTCTTCACGAACCATAATAAAGACTCCTGATGTTTTGCCAACACCTTCCTTCGTTTTGATAATTTGAAGAGCCGGCCGTACCGTATCTGCCGTTGAATGAGCCGCACCACTGACTAACCCATCTGCTTTATTCGTATATACAAGCATGGTTCCAAAATAGTTTTCATCCAGCAAAATCTTCCGCGCCTCTTCTTCAGTCACTTTCCCTTTTCGTCTCTCAATAAAAGCAGCAACAAGCTCACCCATTTCTTCATAGTGGCTAGGGTCATACATTTCCACAGTTTCTAATGAAAGATTCAGCTCCTTCGCCTTTGCTTCAAGCGATTGAACATTCCCTATTAAAATCGGAATAATCATTTTTTCAGCAGCTAGCCTGCCTGCAGCCCCCAATATCCGCTCATCCATTCCTTCTGGAAACACAATCCTTAAACCTTTTCCACTTACTTTCTCTTTCAAAACTGAAAATAAATCACTCATATGAGCTCCTCCTATCATTCAATTATATGTAGTTACTAATGATTCTCCATTTAATCAGTACTGCTTCCTTTTTTAGAATACGTTACTAACATAAAATTTCAAGTTCGTTTCATCACATTAAAAAAGTCTTTTTTGTGGAAATAGTAAATTATCTGTATGTATCTTAAAAAAGGTAGATGTGCAGAATCATTAGAATAACAGCTGGGGTTATAACCGATATTTCCCTACAACGCCCTTTACTATTTACCTCCTGTAACAAAATATCCACAAATCTGTCATATTAATCACAAACTATTATTTTTACAAGTTTTATTCCCTTATCATTTGGAGAAACTATGATATAGTTATGGTGTGATCATTCGCACATATACATATTAGGAGTGATAGTAATGAGTGAAGCAGCAAAAACGCTTGAAGGCTGGTATAGTTTACATGACTTCCGTGCAATCGATTGGACATCATGGAAGATGTTGTCAAGTGATGAGCGCCAAGCAGCTATCCATGAGTTTTTATCCCTTTTAGATAAGTGGAACACAACTCAAAGCGAGAAAAAGGGAAGCCATGCATTATATACAGTTGTTGGCCAAAAGGCTGACTTTATGCTAATGATTTTAAGACCGACACTTGAGGAAATAAATGAAATTGAAAATGAATTCAATAAAACAAAACTAGCAGAGTACACAGTTCCTACATTCTCTTATGTTTCTGTTGTTGAATTAAGCAATTATTTACCTTCCGATCAAGATCCTTACCAAAGTCCAGAAATACTGGCACGTCTATATCCAATTCTTCCGAAAGCAAAACATGTTTGCTTCTATCCAATGGATAAGCGCCGTCAAGGGAATGATAACTGGTACATGCTTCCGATGGAAGATCGTCGAAATATGATGCGCAGTCACGGAATGATTGGCCGTCAATACGCCGGAAAGGTAAAACAAATTATTACTGGATCTGTAGGCTTCGATGATTATGAATGGGGCGTTACTTTATTCTCTGATGATGCTCTTCAATTTAAGAAGCTTGTATATGAAATGCGTTTTGACGAAGTTAGTGCAAGATATGGAGAATTCGGTTCATTCTTTGTCGGTAACCTTCTTGAAGAAGACCGCATTGCACAGCTTTTACACATTAATTAATACACTTTTCAATAAAGCCTCTTTTGCCTATATGCGAAAGAGGTTTTATTTTTGGCTTAAACATCCCTCATTCATAAAGGCTTGTTCAATCAATCTGGCCGGCATTTCCCTTTTTACACAGAAAAAAAGCATAAAAAAACAGGCTTATACATACAAATGAATTAGTGAGTATTTATTATATTACTAGCATCATTCATTAGTCTATTATATCCATATTCTCCCGAGCTTATATGAAGCTTTACTTTGATTTTAGGAGGGAAAATTGTGAGTCAAAATTTAAATCAGTACACAGCAAACCCATACTACGGGTATCAGCAGCCATATACAGGAGGAGTTACGAATACTCCTGCTTATAGAGTGCAGCCTATCGCCTACCCGCAAACGCAAACTGTGCCTTCATTTCCGCCAATGGGAGGAGGAAGTGCAGCCTCTCAAGGTCCACAAGTTCCAGGGATGTTGCCTATCGAGCAGTCCTACATTGAAAATATCTTGCGTTTAAACAAAGGAAAGCTTGCGACGGTGTATACTACTTTTGAAAATAATCGTGAGTGGAACGCGAAAATATTCGAAGGCATTATCGAAGCTGCAGGAAGAGATCATTTGATTTTAAGCGATCCGCAATCAGGTATGCGATACTTAATTCCGATGGTTTACCTAGACTATGTAACGTTTCCAGAAGAAATCGAGTATGACTATCCTTCATTCGGCGGATCACCAAGCCTTTCCCAATATAGTCCAAGATAATACGGAAAAGAGCTTTGACAAAAATGTCAAAGCTCTTTCTTTTCTTATAAATGCTTAACTGCTGCGATGATTAACAATACCCATGCAACTAAAAAGCAAACACCGCCAATTGGCGTGATCGCACCTAAAATACCTTTTTGTGTTAAGGTCAGTATGTATAAGCTTCCAGAGAAAAAGATAATTCCAATGAGCATGATCCACCCCGACCAGGATAATAAAGCATTCCCTGGAAGTTTGCCTAATAGGACACCAATTACTAATAATCCTGTTGCATGAAACATTTGATAGGTGACCCCGGTTTTCCAGATTTCTAAATACTTTGGCTCAACCGTCTTTTCCAGGCCATGCGCACCGAATGCGCCTAAGGCAACAGATAAAAAAGCATTAATGGCACCAAGAATAATAAATAATTTCATTTTAACTCCCCCTTTTCCATTTAAAAGTCAAACAATGAATCCCCATTTGCATCATCTTCCATTTCAAGACGTTTCGGCTGCTGAATACTAACTGGCTGCACCTGCTGGACTGGTTGTTGAGGAACAAATGTACTTTTTGACGCTGCAGGCATTACTTGTTCATCTAGTATGAGCTCACATAGAGATTTAATCGAGTAGATTCTTTCTCTTATTCTAGCCTCATTTGTATTTCCTTTTGCTTCATGTAATTCTTCTTCTATTTTCTTTAACAATTTCTGAACGGAAATGTTCAATATTTTCACCTCTATTTATTCGCTATCTTTTCATAGCGCAAGCGCGTCTTTGCCTTCATTCGTAATCGTCCCATTCCTCTTTTTAATCATCACTCATTATACATGAACTGGCGGAATTTTTCGATCGATCCTTCCTATCATTCTGCGGGCGAATGGTGGCAAATGCTGTCTGTTTCACGTGAAACATATCATTTCCTGGGGAATTATGTCGTATAGAAATCATCTAGTTGTCTGTTCAACCTCATAGATAATGTTAGCCCGTCTACTTTCTCTTCATTAGTATGACTTCGTGCATTAAGGCTCGTTCATTTAAGACCGACAGTATAGTTACTAGCCCTAAGAAAAGTGCAAGCGCCTAATTTCCTAAACTACCAAAAGCCCTGACCAATAGATAGTCAGGGCTTTACTGCTTATCCTAGCAGTCGCTGATAAATTGTTTTTGCATAGGTTAAATCTTTCGTTCCATGTATAAGCGCACGTCCATCATTAAAAATAACGAGACGCTGTTCATCTATCTCAACAGATAATAAATAAGGATTCCCCTTCACCTTATGTCCAAGAGCTTTTAATTGCTGGGATAGATCTTCTAACTGAATAGTCTGCTGTTCAGGCGGGCGAATTTGTACCGTGTCTCTTCCGCAAAGAACAGTCGACTTTGTCATATTTTCATTATCTAAATACGGGTAGGTTCTATGTTCTCCACACGATAGACAGCTAGCATCCTTCGCTTTTGCAACCTTCATGCTCGTGTATTGATTTCTCCATAAATCAAAGCTAACAAAAGAAGTACGGACTGCTTCCCAATCTTCAACAAGGATTTTCAATGCTTCAGCTGCTTGGTGTGAAATAACCATTTGAACAGTTGGACCAATGATCCCACCTGTATCACAAGTCATTCCCTGAATGGGGATCTTTTTTAGAATACAATTTAAACAAGGCGTTTTCCCGGGGACGATGGTTAAGCTCATTCCAAAACTACCGACACACGCCCCATAAATCCAAGGGACTTGGTATTTTTGTGAGACATCATTAATCGCCATTCTCGTTTCAAAATTATCTGTTGCATCTATAATTAAGTCCACACCTTGAACGAGCTCCTCTAGCTTTTCAGGTGTTGCGTCTGTAATAAAGCCCTCTATTTCTACATCAGAATTAATTTTCCTCAGACGTTTTGCAGCAGCTGCTGCTTTAGGCAGCTTTTCCTCTACATCCCGTTCTGTATACAGCTGCTGACGCTGAAGATTGCTTGCCTCTACATAGTCCCTATCAACGATCGTCAGCTTACCTACTCCTGCTCTTGTTAATATTTCTGCATTGCCAGAGCCCAACGCACCAGCACCAATCATCAATACATGTTTTGAGCGGATTTTCTCTTGCCCGACTTTCCCAACCGGTGAAAACAAGGTTTGCCTTGAATACCTTTCATCCATGTGCGCTACTCCTTTCAGGGGAAAATGACAGTTTTTCCCTTATCAGCCACCGCTGACCGGAGGAATAAAGGCAATTTCATTTCCTTCATGTATGATGTCTTCATCCGAAGCAAATTCCTCATTAATAGCTGTCATTACATTTTCAAGATTGACAGACGCATATTTTTCCAAAACCATCTGTTTTAGCTCTGCTATCGTTTTTCCGTTTGCATCCATCGTAATCGATTCTTCACCGACAGCATCCCGTAAATGAGCAAAAAACAAAATTTTATTCATGTAAGTCACTCTCCTCCGGTTTTCCTTTTGGATAGGCAACGGTTTCAAGCTGATTGCCAATCCATTCTTGCCCGTCTTCCCAATGCTCCTTTTTCCAAATCGGCACGATTTCTTTAATGCGCTCAATAGCATAGCGGTTCGCTTCATATGCGTCTGCTCGATGGGGAGTTGAAACGGCAATAACAACTGCTACATCCGTTATGTCCAGCTTCCCTACTCGATGGGTAATCGCCACCTCCGAACCTTGCCAGCGCTCTTTAATCTCATTTCCGATTTGTTCGAGCTTTTTCACAGCCATCGACTCGTATGCTTCATATATTAAATACAAGGTTTTCTTTCCATGCGTCAATTCACGAACCGTCCCTATAAAGGTAGTAATCGCACCCGCTTCACGCTGTACAACCTTATCAATCACTTCCTGCACGTTGATTGGTTCTTTTGAAATGGCATAATTCATTTAATCAACTCCTTTTTGTTAAAGGCTTTTTTTCGTAAATACAAACCTCAGTTGGTAAAGGTTGATTTCCGCTCCAGGCACTCGCTTTCCGCTACAATCAACAAATAAAAAAATCAACATCCGGTATTAACACAGACTTTTGCTGAAGCAGATCGGATGAGGATTCCTTTCTACTAAGTACCCGCCAATTCCTTCTACTTTTTCGATAAACGCTTCCGATTGAATTGCATGAATTAAATCCTTACCCTTTTGACTTTCAAAAAATTCCTTTGTCATAAGTAAATCATAATGTTCATCCGCTACAGGGAGGAAATCAAGCCCCATTGCACTTGCGGCAGGATAGATTCCTAGCCCTACTGCATGCTGATTTCCTTTCACCTCTGCCGCCACACTTAAATGGGAGAACATTTCCCTATCATAGCCAATAATGGATTCCGCACCAATTCCTGCGTTTCTTAAAAGCATATCAAATAGAATTCTGGTTCCAGCCCCTTTTTGGCGGTTGACGAAATGTGCCTGCTTTTGAACAATATCTTGAACGGATTGTATATCAAGCGGATTGCCCTTCGGCAATAGCCAGCCTTGTTTTCGTTTTAAAAATGGATAAAGAATAACCTCCTTATCTGCCAAAAATCTTTCAATATATGATCGATTATATTCCATTGTTTCTGGGTCAAGAAGATGGATGCCTGCCACATGTGCCTCCCCCTTCTTAATTGCCATAATTCCTGCCAAACTTCCAACATGGGAGGACATGATCCTTAACTCTCTTTTACCCTTTTTTAGTTGTGATGAAAGGAGGTCGATCGTTAAATCATGACTTCCAATACAAACGATGGAATGCTGAATTTCTTCTATCGACTTATACAATTCAACTTCTGCGTATTCACCTTGTTCATATCCAAGGCTTGTAGGGGGAATAACAAGAATGCCATCGGCCCGAACGAGCGACATCGTTACTCCAGCTGCTCTTGGAAGTGGATTCGCGATGTATTCACCGTCTACAAACCCTATATTCATTCGAATAAAATCCTCGGCACCCATTGTCCCGACGATTCGACGCCCCACTTTTACCTTAAGCTTTTGCCTTACTGGCTCCGGTATTTGCAATACTTCATAAATGAGCGGTCTGACAAACCATTCAAGTGCCAAATAAGCAGAAACAGGATAACCCGGAACCCCTATGATCATTGTATCTTTAATTTTCCCAATAATTACAGGCTTGCCTGGTCTTGTTGCCACTCCATGAGTATAAACCTCTCCAAGCTCTTGGATCATATGGACAGTGTAATCCTTTGATCCTGCCGAAGAACCTGCATTAATAACAACCATATCAGAATGTTTGACAGCTTCCAAAAGAGCTGCCCGCAATTCCTCCGGTTCATCCTTCACAATCGAGTGCAAGCGTGGTTCTCCACCCCATTCATGAATATAATTAGCAAATACGGTCCCATTAAATTCAATTAATTGGCCAGTAGAGATGGAGTCAGCCGAGGAAACGAGCTCGTTCCCTGTTGGAATGATCGTTACGATCGGCTTTTTTACCACTGGAACCGATACCGTTCCTGATGCGAGAAGGGCTCCAATATCAACAGGGCGAATAAGATGACCTTGAGGAAACAGCATTTCTTCCTGTACAATATCTTCCCCAATTGGCCGAATATGCTGCCATGGTACAGCAGGTTCAATAATCTCAATCGTATCTTCAGTGAGCTCATTCACTTGCTCAATCATAATTACTGCATCGAAAGGAGAGGGCACTTCATTTCCTGTATCGACATATACAAAATCTTCATTTCGTTTTAACTGAATCGGCCGCTGTTCATGCGCTGAGAAGGTTTCCTCTGCAATAACAGCAATCCCGTCCATTGCAGACGCATGGTAATGGGGCATGGAACTGTTTGCAAACACAGGCTCAGCTAACACCCTTCCTAAAGAACTTGAACTTTCGATCCATTCGATCTCACGCTTGAATTCAAAATGGGCAAGCATTTGTTGTACTGCCTCATGTCGAGGCTTGTCCTGTAAATATACCTTCCTTTTGAATCGGAATGTTGACATCTCACCCCACCCCCTACCTAAAAATTCTTACCGGAACGAGTTCTCCCTTTTGTATACCTTCAAGTCTTGCAGCGATTTCAATCATTCCATCACTTTGAACGAGGGTAGAGATGAGACCGGATTTTCCAATAATCGGTTCAGCGTACCATTCATCATTCTCTTCATATAATCGTACTCTCACATAATCTGTCCGACCTGGTGATGAAGGAATATTTTTTGTAACCTTCGCAAAGGTCAGCTGTTTTTCCTTCGTTCGTGCCCCATGGAGATATTCTAAGATAGCCTTTCCGAATAGGTGGAAAATAATAACGGCTGACGCAGGATGGCCCGGAAGACCAATAACAGGCTTGTTACCAGCTAAAGATAAAATTGTTGGCTTACCCGGCTTAATGGAAACCCCATGCACGAACACACCTGGTTTACCAAGCGATTGAATGACTTCTACTGAATAATCCTTTGTGCCGACTGAGCTGCCGCCAGATACAATTAAACAATCGGTTTCTGCCAGTAATTCTTTCGCTCTCTGTTCAAACTTTTCGCGATTATCTTTGACAATTCCTCCATACTTGAAGGTGTAGCCCCATTCTGTCACAAGAGCACCAATTGTTACCCCGTTCATATCTCGTATTTCTCCTGGAGCAAGCTTTTCTGTTTCGATTGGAACAATTTCATCCCCTGAAGAAAGATAGCCGATAACCGGTTTTCTTATCACTGAAACCGCTGTAATTCCTTGTGAAGCAAGTGCACCTAACTCCTGTGAACGAAGCTTCGTTCCCTTTTCTAAAAGAAGTGCCCCTTGTCTAATATCCTCTCCGATGGAAATGACATTTTCACCTGGGGCTATTTGTTTAAATACATTAACTAATCCAGCCATATCTTCACAATGCTCAATCATGACAACCGCATCACTGCCCTCAGGGAGCATGCCTCCAGTCGGCACATACATGGCTTCCCCAGCTTGAAGTGTTTGCGGTGGTACTTGGCCCATTTGAACTTCCCCTGCAAGAGTAAGAAAACCTGGCAGACTTTCAGATGAACCAAATGTATCCTTTGCTTTAACAGCATATCCATCCACAGTCGAACGGCGAAAATCAGGAACATTTTCATAGGCATAGATATCTTCAGCTAAAACGAAATGAAGCGCTTCAAAGAGCGGAATGGTTATAGATTCAGCAATCGGTTCCACATGTTCGCTAATCAGATCAAATGTTTCTTCTACCGATTTTACTTGGAAAAATTTCATGAAAAATCTCTGCTTTCTTTTGAATGTTCAGTTGCCAGCTTAAGGGCTTCCTCAAATTCCTCCGGATGGTTCATGTTAAAAAAATGATGAGGTTGATAAGGAACATGCAGGTTTTGGAGATCTTCTTCAAAGACAATTTTTGTATGTACCTTTTGAAAAAATTGCCTAATACGCAGCTCCTGCTTCTGCAAGGAATGGCTAATTTCCTCGTGGACATCTTTACGGTAAGCAGCAAACAATGGATGAAGCTGATCCGAAATATTGGGAACGGCTGCATCAAAACCCTCTAAGAAACCTAGCAAAATTTCTCCTAGCCTTGAGGATACAAACGGCATATCACATGCAACAACAAGATTTTTATCTGTTCTGGATGCTTTTAATCCCGCATGAATACCTGCAAGCGGCCCCATTCCCTTCCACTCATCCTCAACCATTGGTAGAGTAAGAAATTGATAATCTTCCATTGTATTGGTCACAATCATTAGATCCGTAACCGTCTTTTCAAGCTCTGCTGCAATATGTTCTATGACCGTTTTATTGCCTATTTTTAATAGCGCTTTATTTTTCCCCATTCTGCTTGACTGACCGCCAGCCATAATTATTCCTGTCGTCCTCATTTTTTCTCACCTGCTCCTGAAAATTAGTGAGTCCCTTTACCTGAATCCTCTGAAACGCCAAAGCCCTTTTCTTGAGCAATATAATCGAGATGGATACTTTTTACATCTAATAGAGTTGGAGATTCCCTTTTAAACATTTTTCTGCTATCAATGACTTTAGTATACCCTTTACACTTATGACATGCATGAATTTCCGCACTTTCGTCACCCTCTACTTTAAGGATCACTAATTCATCCTCTGATCCACAGTGTGCACAGCTAATCTTCTTTTCCTCCCAAGCATGAAGACATCTTGGGCATGTCAGCTCCTTCTTTCCTTTCTTATTAAGCAAGGCAAAGCGTGCTGGTTCACCGCAGGAAGGGCAGCCAAGTTCATGGTTCATCCCCTTTAATTGTGATTCCAATAGCACCGTTGCTTCCTGTAAAAAAGGACGTGCTGCTTGTTCGGCGAGGAAGATCGGAAGCCAATCAGGAAGATTATTTTCATCTGCATAGTTTTTAAAGTAAAAATGGTTCACAACAATCGTTTCTTTAAACCAAGTTTGTAAAACATCGATCGTTACGAGTGATTTTATTTTCTGCGCTGCATGGATCATCTCCTCATTATTTTGACCAAGCAGTTGAAGCAGCTCTTCAATAAAAAGCTGATATTGGCTGAAATCAATAGAAATGTCTGCTTGGGGTAAAATGGGTGACCCATTACCTATTGCATCCCCTATACGTAGATCAGCGATTTCTCCTCTCCATTTCTCACTTAATGACTGAATCTCCTGTTGCAGTTTTTCATAGTTTTCATCAAGAACATTCACTTTTGCCATCGAAAACACCACTTTCATTTAAGAGAGGAAAGGCTACCCTTTATCCAGGGTAGCTTCTCTCCGTTATTTATTCAGCTATCAATTATCCAATGCATATGAACGTTTATGCATGTTTTTTCTTTTTCGTTTCTGCTGCTTGAAGCTCATCATACCAGCGACCGTGGTGGTCCTTTGCATATTCCTCTGAAACGTCCCCTTTAATAATTCCTCTCATAGAAGGTTTTGCGGTAACAAGAGACATATAAATATGACCAATGGCAACAGCGGCTGCAAGACCTAGCCCAATGTTATGGATTGGATAGGCCCACATAATGATTCCGTATGAAAAATACTGTGGGAACCACATAATAAGTCCTGAACTAATCAGCATAATCGTTGTTACAATCATTAACCATGAGTTTACTTTTTCACCTGCATTAAAGAAGTCTTGCTTCGGAACCTTTGCTTTCATTCCGAAAAATTCTCTCATAAATTGAGGGAAAAATTGCAGGTCATGCTTTTTCCATGAAAAGATATTTTTTGCCCAGTTGCTAAAACCCTTCCAATCAAAAATAATCATAATTGGCAAAGGAAGCATAAAGGCAACTGCGGCAATTCTATGCACTAATCTTGCTCCTGCTGGTCCTCCAAACACAGGATATAGCCAGTCAAAGAACTCGGTATACATAGGCAATGCCGAAATATAAAGAACAAAGAAGGCTGCTGCATTTACCCAGTGTGAAATTCTGAAGCCCAAATTAAAACGTTTAACCGTTTTTTTATTTCCACTTTTATTCATGGCTCTGGTCTCCTTCACTGGAATCATTCTTTTTGTTTAAAGAAGTTGCGATAAATGAACCTATCACGGCCATCGTTGTCGCACCAAGCATCATTTTCCCAATTGGCTGCGCATAATCCTTCCAAACAATTTGAGAAAGCGCAACTTTTGGATTTTCTGGTAAACCGTATGTTGTCGGTTTATCCGCAAGAATATACACTGTATTTGTTCCTCTTATGCCTTGAGGATTGTAGATATTCGCATTCGGGTAACGCTCTTTTATTTGCGCTAAACGCTCCTCAGCTGAAGAAAGAAGTTCATCTTTATCTCCATAAACAATGGCTCCCGTATGACAAGCAGTTGCACATGCAGGCTGAAGTCCTTCCTCTAAACGATCTGTACATTGCGTACATTTCTGTGCCTTCCTAAACTCTTTTCCATTTTTATCTACATACGTTGCTAGATTGATTGCATCAAACGCGCATGCCTGCACACAGTAGCCACAGCCAACACATGTATCATAGTCGACAACGACTGAACCAAACTCTGTATGGCTAATTGCGCTTTCAGGACAAGCCTTCTCACAAGCCGCCTCCGTACAATGCAAGCAGGAAGAATGGCGGAAAAGCCAGTCAAGCCCGCCATCCTTTCTTTCTTGCTCATTAAACGTTAAGACGTTCCATGTATTTGCTGTGATCTTTTCATGAGATTGATAGCTCCCATGGAAATCTTCTATTTCAGAAGGGAGATCATTCCAATTCTTACATGACACCATACATGCACGACAGCCATCACATTTTGTTACATCCACTAATTTAATTGTTTCAGCCATTATTTCGCCCTCCTAACGTCGCAAAGGAATGCTTTGTATTCTGGTATGGTTGAGTTTGCATCTCCAATATGCGGTGTTAGGCGGTTAGCTGTGCCGCCTGTGACAATTCCTTTATATCCGAAATGCCATGGCATACCGATATGATGTACCGTTTTATCCTTTAATTTGTATGGTTTAAATCGTTTCGTGACCATTGCGTAAGCACTAATTTCACCACGTGCGGATGAAACAATAATTTTATCCTTATTGTTAATGCCCTTTTCTTTTGCCAATTCCTCACTGATCTCAACGAACATATGAGGAACAAGCTCTGCCAGCCATTCTTGGCTTCGCGTCATCGCCCCAGATTGCCAATGCTCTGACAAACGATAGGTTGTTGCAACGATTGGATACTTTGATACATCTCCTTGTGCATTCATTTCTGCTTCACCAAATTGGACGGCTGGATTCAGCTGGACACTTGAGAATGCGTTTGACATCGGATTTTCATAAGGCTCGTAATGTTCTGGAAGCGGTCCTTCATTGATTGAAGCAAATAGAGCTCCCTTTCCTCCCGCCATCATAATAAATGGATCAATGAAAGTCGGATCATCTGGTCCTTTATCGGCAACGAAGTCGGGAACGTCATTTCCCTTCCACTTTCCTTCAGCAGCATTCCACTCTATGCCAACTCTTGTCTTGCTCCATGCCTTTCCATTAATATCCGCACTCGCACGGTTATAAAGGATACGGCGATTGGCTGGCCATGCAAATGACCAATTCAAGAAATTACCCATGCCTTCATCCGTACTGTCTCGGCGTTTCGATAGGTTTTCATTTTTAGGATAGAAACCGCAATAGATCCAGTTTCCACTGCATGTAGACCCATCATCCTTTAAGTCGCCAAACTTCTCTATTTGTTTTTTGGTTTTCATATCATAGCCATTTATTTCTCTGCATACGAGATCAATATCAGGGTGGTCACTTTCACCATAGTCCCATGTCAACGCCTTAATAGGCATGTCTGCAGGATTCGAACTATTCTTGTACAGATCCTTTAAACGTCTAGCCAGCATATGGACAATTTCCAAATCTGCCTTTGACTCACCCTTTGGCTTAATCGCTTGCCAGCGGTATTGCATCCACCGTCCTGAATTAGTAACCGAGCCCTCTTTTTCAAAAGACCCGCTTGCAGGCAGGAAAATAACTTCTGTCTGAATGGATGCCGGATCTGCTCCTGCTTCTTTTTGCCAGAAGGAAGAAGTTTCTGTTTCAAAAAGATCGACTGCAACCATCCATTTTAGATTGCTAAGAGACTCGATTTCTTTGCCAGCATTTGGTCCGCCAACTGCTGGATTCGATCCAAATAGCAATAAACCTTCAAGCTCTTTCCGATACATGGCATCAAACAATCGCATAAACGAATAGTTTTTGCCTGCTGCAAGCTTTGGCAAGTAGTGATAGCCAAATTCATTTGCCTTTGTTGCATTGTCCCCATAGAAGGATTTCATCATGCTTGTATAAAACTTTGGCTTGTTAACCCAATAGCCTTCTTTAGGTGTAATGCGGTCAAGGAAACCCTGGTAAGTATAATCGGTTTCTGCTGTTGTCGGCACTTGCATGTATCCTGGGACATTATCAAATAGCAGACCGAAATCGGTGGACCCTTGAACATTGGATTCCCCACGTAATGCATTCACACCGCCACCTGATATCCCAATATTTCCAAGGAGCAGCTGGAGTATCGCATAGGAACGAATATTTTGCGTTCCAACCGTATGCTGTGTTCCACCCATTGCATATAGGATGGTACCTGCTTTGCCTGCTTCACCAGTTGAAGCGTATGTTTTGCAGATTTCTTCGTACGTTTCTTTCGCAGTGCCTGTTACGCCAACAACTGTGTCAATATCATAACGTGAATAATGTTTCTTCATCAGCTGGAACACACAGTTCGGATCTTTCAATGTTGGATCTGTAAGGGTTTTTCCTTCCTCATCCTTTTTGAAAGCCCATTGTGTCTTATCATAGCTTCTCTTTCCTTTATCGTATCCACTAAACATTCCATCATTAAATGAATACGTATCTTCCACTATATAAGAAGCATTTGTGTAAGCGGCTACATATTCTTTATGGAATAATTCATTTTCCAGAACATAGTTGATCATCCCGCCGATAAAGGCGATATCTGTCCCCGAACGAAGCTGCCCATACACATTTGCCATTTGTGAGGTTCTTGTAAAGCGCGGGTCTACAGAGATAAGCTTCCCGCCTTTTTCTAATGCCTTTAAAATCCATTTAAAGCTAATCGGATGATTTTCAGCGGGATTCGCACCGATAATCATTAATACATCGGCATGCTTAAGATCATTCCAGTGGTTTGTCATTGCTCCACGACCAAATGTAGGTGCCAGACCGGCAACCGTTGAACTATGTCATATTCGGGCCTGGTGTTCGATATAGGTTAGGCCGAGCCCAGCACGGAACAATTTCTGCAGCAAATGGCATTCTTCATTATCTAATGCTGCGCCCCCAAGATAGGCAATCGAATCTGTTCTATTTACTGTAAGTCCATTTTCCTTATGGATAAATGAGCGGTCACGTGTTTCTTTAATATTTTTTGCTACTTTGTCAAGAGCAAACTCCCAATCTACTTCTTTCCACTTATCGCTGCCAGGAGCACGATACAACGGTTTAGTTATCCGTTTTTCACTTGTATACACCTGTCTTACTGTTGTTCCCTTACTGCATAGGCTTCCTTCGTTGATTGGATGATCCGGATCCCCCTCCGTATACACCACATCATCGCCTTTGGAATAAACTAAAATACCGCAGCCAACCGCACAATAAGGACAAATGGTTGGTGTAGGCTTAAGCTCAGCAATCTTGAACTCTCTTGTTTTTGCTCTCGCTTCTTTATCGTCGAAGCCAAGCTCAACAACTGCAAGAGTCGCTGCCACAGCCCCGGACAATTTCAGAAACTGTCTTCTTGTAAACTCCATCTATAATTCCCCCTTTTTACTAATCCATAAATAGAACATATATAAAACCCAATTATTTTGGATGAACCCCCGCATTTTTTTCTTCCAGATCGTTAATGACCCTTCCGAATGACGTATATGAAATAGCCATTCTTCCTCTTAAATAGCCAACTACCTCAATATTTAGAAATTTCGCTAACTGAATCGCCTGCTTTGTTGCAGCTGTCCTCGATCCAATAACAGAAAAGCCAAACTTTGCTGCTTTCGATAGCATTTCATAAGAAACCCTTCCAGTTGTCAGCAAAATCAGCTCCTCAGGGCTGCATTGTGTCCGGATCGCATGTCCAATAATTTTATCCACTGCATTATGCCGGCCGATATCCTCACGTATCGCCAGCTCTCCGTTTGCATGAACAATACAGGCACCATGCATGCCTCCTGTTTCTGCATATAATGGAGAGTTCTTGGCAAATTCACTGCGCTTCTTCAAAATATAGCTTAATAAATACGTATGATTGGATTGCACCTTATTAAAGGTCTTCACATCAGTCATGGAAAAAAAGGTTACGCCCCTGCCACAGCCAGCAGTGTAATGCTTCTTCTTCGAAAACATTTCCTCTGGGTCAAACCCTTCCCTTAAAGTAACTGAAAGTGTTCCAGAACTTTCTTCACAAATAATAGACTGGACATCCTCTGCCCCATCAATCATCCCTTCTGCAAATAAATAGCCGTAAGCCCAGTCCTCCAAATCTTGATTTGTCAGCTGGAAAACGGCTACCTCATACCCATTTATTATGAGAGTAATCGGATACTCCTCAGGACATCCCTTTTTATTCATCGTTTCCACCCCTTTGTTAAAGGAAGCGTAGACCATATCATTTATACGGAGTGATCTCCCTTTTCATTATAAGAAGAACCGTTTTAGCACTTCTGCGACAATTGTCACGAAAACTAACATTAAAATATGAGATTAGTGTGAAAATTGACCTTTAATACATCATAATAGTAAAAGGAACAAGCAATAACAGCAGTAACATTTATCACGTTTAGATAGTGGAAATTTAAAGAAAGATCGTTTGTTCAAAAAATTGTCGAAAATTAATGTGAAAAATTGATGAAAATTACTATCCTACTTTCCCAAGAACAAAAAAAATCCTCCCAGTCTAGGAGGATGCTAGATTTCTTTTCTTTGAAAATAAGTAAAACCGGTTAGGAAAAACACGATAAAACTCCCCAAAATGACGAGCAGCAATGTTTCCATCGTTACATTCATTGCGCCAAATCCATCTTGTCCCGTTGGTATCATTGCTAAAAACGGCTGAGCCCACGGATAAAAAGGACCAAATTTTTCCGAGTTTACCACTAACATATTCGGCAGTGTAAATATGACATTAATGGCTAATGGAGCCGCAAAGCTTGACCATGCAACAGATACGAATATTTGCAGTGCAGCAAGAGGAAGGCAGGCGATCAAGCCTCCTAACGAGCTTATCGCTAGCGTCTTCCAGGGAATCGCTTCTTCAAACCCTTTCAATTGTCCTACCAATAGAACACCTGAAGCAAACAGCAGCTGAGTGATCGCAAGCAAGCCAAGAACGAGCAGGAATTTTGCGATATACACATTGCCGCGGGAAACAGGCATGGCAAGCAGCTGCTTCCAACCTCCGCCAATATGCTCATACCGGCATATAAAAGCTGAAAACACACCTGTGAGCAACGGCAAAAATAGGAGGCCATGTATGAATGCCATATAAGATATGGCTATTACCCATTGGAATGATTTATCTTCTACGGATTCCGCTAATCCGACGAAGAAGGATAAGGCAGGACTAATAAAAATTAACAGCCATATGGCTGATTTTCTAAGTTTTAAAAACTCAGCTCTTAGTACCTTTCCCATTACTTCACATCCTTTCTTGAAAAATCAAGCAAGCCAATTAAGTAAATCGCCAATCCGCAAGCAAGACCAAAACATACAGAATACAATGGATCATCCCAGCTATTTTCTAATAATGGCCATTTCCAAGGCATCCAATCAGGAAAGCGATAAGACATCATTGATAGAATGGTACCGACAATTCCGATCACCAAAGGGATGGCCTGATTTTTCATTGTGATGGAAACCCAGATTTGCAGGGCAATAAAGGGCATAGCTGCAAGATAAGGATAGTAAGCCATTTTAAGTAAGGAGAGGAATGGAATATCCGTTCCAAACTTAAGGAAAATGCCCAGAATAATGGTTCCTATGAACAAAAACGTACTTGATACGAAAAGCAAAAGTACCGTTAACACAAATTTTCCGGTGAAAACTTGAAGCTTAGAAACAGGCAAGGCAAGAAGCTGCTTCCATGCATTTGTTTGATGCTCAATATTAGAGATCATAGAAGCTATTAGAGTTAATCCGAGCATTAAAGCAGGGATGGCCAAAGATCCAGCCTCTGCTATCAGTCCAGCCCATACATCCTTTTCATAGACCTTTCTTAAATAGTCATACCGAAGCCCAAAGTTAACGGCTTCGAGTGCGACAACACCGAATGGCCCAAGAAAAATTAAAAACCAAATCATTTTTCTTTTAATCTTTATAAAGTCCGAAGCAAGAATGCTCAGCATTACAGACTTCCCTCCCCGCCTGTAAGCTCCAGGAAAATCTCTTCAAGCGATTTTTTCTCTTCCTGGACTCTGTACACAGAGAAGTGTTCATGAACGAGGTCTCCAATCACAGTGGAAATCTCTTCATCTAAAGTATAGGGCAGGTAAATTTGATTATTGTCTATTTCCGCCTGCCTTCCTTTTGAAAGCAGCATTCTCCATGCTTGTTCTGTTCGATCAACTTTGATGGCTATTTTGCTTTGGGCTCTTTGTCTGAGAGCCTCAATAGAATCTTGAAAAATCATTTTTCCTTTTGAAATGATACCTACCTGAGTTGCCATCTGGTCCATTTCTGATAATAAGTGGCTTGACACAAGAATTGTAATGCCATGCTCTCTTGGCATACTTTTAATGAGTTCCCTAATTTCAAGGATGCCTGAAGGATCAAGTCCATTTGTTGGTTCATCCAAGACAAGCAGCTCAGGATTTCCTAAAAGCGCCGCAGCAATCCCTAATCTTTGCTTCATTCCTAAGGAAAAACCTTTAACTGGTCTTTTCGCCTCTTTCGATAATCTGACAATCGAAAGCACTTCATTAATTCTTGATTTAGGCGCATCGAGCAGAATTCGAATAGCCTCCAAATTTTCATATGCAGTTAAATGACCATAATAGGATGGGTACTCTACTAATGAACCTACTCTTTTTAACACATTGCGTTTTTCCTTTTTCATATCCTTACCGAATATATGAATGGATCCCTTTGTTGGTTTGGCAAGCCCAAGAAGCATCCGAATCGTTGTTGTTTTCCCCGCTCCATTCGGACCAAGAAACCCATAGATCTCTCCCTTTTTTATTTTGAGATCAACATTTTCCACCGCATATCTCTGCGAAAATTTCTTCGTTAATTGGTTTGTTTCAATAATTAATTCACTCATCTTCATCACCTCGATACCCATCATAACCAGCTTTGGTTAAAACGAAGGTGAATGAAGTTTAAATTTCGTTTAAAAACCTCTTGATAAGCCAAATTAATAAAGCCGACATTAAGTCGGCCCATTTTCTATCATTTACACATGATGCGAATGATCGTTCCTTTTTCACTAGTTTCCGTTTCCCATGTAAGCTTCATGTCCTTCAGCATCAGGGAAACGATGGAAAGCCCAATTCCGGCCCCTTTTTCAATCGATTCCCCACTCATTCCCGGACCATGGTCTTCAATAATGATCTGCTGAAGATGAGCATCCATCTTCATGCCAATATAACCGCCTTTACGTGCATGCCGATAAATATTTTGGTAAAAATTATCTAACACACGTTCCATCCTTTGAGGATCAACCTCCCAGTAAAAAGTCTCCTCCGGAAAATCAATCTCCATTTGAAAGCCTGCTTCTTCAAAAACTGGGTACCACGCTGCAAACGATGTTTTTACTAATCTGACCATATCTATACTTTCTGGATAATATGGATACTTTCCAGTTGTCAATAATGTGTAAGAAAGGAGGTTTTCAATTAACTGGCCTAGATAGCCAATTTTATTGTCGATTAAATCGAGTGACTCTTTGCCTTTGTCACTCAATCGCTCTTTTTTTAAGCTGAAGGCATGGCCTCTGATCGTCGTTAAAGGTGTTCTTAAATCATGTGATAAATTCGCAATCAGCTGTCTTCTGAGCATTTCTTCTTCCTTCTCACGGATTCGGCTGATTTCGAGCTGATGAATCATTTCATTAAAGGACACTTCCAGCTGGCCAATTTCATCCTTTTTTTCAACGCTTATGGAATCTGGGATTCCATTTTCTGCTGGATGAGCCATCGCTCGCTGAAGCCGAAGCAGACGCCTTCTAATTCTGTAAAAGAATATCCACGAGATAAATATAAAGACGGCTAATATAGCAATTACAGAAAGAATAATTGCATAGCTGTACCGTTCCTGAAAGCTCTGTCCAGTAGAGAGCATAGCTGAACGCGGAACCTGAAGAACCATAAACCCTTCTTCTTTTTCCTTGCCAATTAAAGTCACAACTGTAAATGGATCAGCCTCTAACCCTCGGTTTTTTTTCATATAATCGACCGTTAAGGACGGTGACCATGATAAAGGAACAGAAAGGTTTTCTGGTAGCCGCTCCCTCGTCTGCCCTGTTTCATCTACCCAAAACATAGATGCCTCTGAATACTCTTCTTTGATTTTCCTTAGCTTATGGTTTATTTGTTCATCGGAAGCTCCTGCCAGGATTTGTGCTTCTGCATGCCACATCGCTTCTAAATCAGTCCCATTTTGGTATTTATTTGGCTCTTTATTTACAGAAAGATAATTAAAAAATACGACTGAAATAAACAAAAAGGAAATTGGTACGATCATGATGGCGAATAATATTATTAATAGATACTGATTTAATAATGAGTTTTTCAGTTTCATTGCTTCACCCTATAGCCAATTCCCCTGATTGTTTCAATTATTTCAGGTGAGCCTGGGTTTATTTCTATTTTTTCACGAAGATAGCGAATATGAACCATCAATGTCTTGTCGCCTTCCATGTACTGCTCTCCCCAAACAGACTCATAGATCTGCTCCTTCGTTAGAATCTGATTTGGATGCTTGATAAAATGCATAAATATCTGATACTGCTTGCCCGTTAAAATAATTTCCTCTCCATTCCGCTGATCAATAATCGTATTTTCGGAAAGATTTACACATATATGGCCAAGCTTTATCTCATTTGAAACCGATAGACCAGACCTTCTTAGCAACACTTCAATTCTTGCTGCAAGCTCATCCGGATGGAAGGGCTTTGTGACATAATCATCTGCAAATTGTAAGCCCTGAAGCTTATCATCCACAGCTGTACGTGCGGAGAGCATTAATATTGGGACACGAGGGGCTTCTTTTTTTAGCCGCTGTCCGACTGTAAAGCCGTCAAGTCCAGGGAGCATAACATCTAATACAACAAGATCACTATTGATCACAGCTTTTTCGGCTCCCTCGCCTGTTTTTAGCCACTGTATGTTAAATCCTCTCTGTTCTAGATCATCCTTCACCCAGCTGCCAATTTCTAAATCATCTTCTATGTATAGAATTCTTCTCATTTTCATCACCTACGTTTATAATAGAGAATAGCAATTGGGAATAAAAGCCTAATAACTTAAAGTTTCTCGTAAAATTAATTATTGTTATAATAGAAAACAATCCAAGCCATCTTATTTAATGAAGCAATACTTCAGGGAGGAATTTTGAAATGACGATGAAAAAAGTCTTAACTATTGCTGGATCTGACACAAGCGGAGGCGCAGGCATCCAGGCTGACCTAAAAACATTCCAGGAACTAGGCGTTTATGGGATGACGGCTCTTACAACCATTGTGACAATGGATCCAAAAAATAACTGGAATCATAAAGTCTTTCCAATTGCCCTCGAAACTTTAGAAACACAAATAGAAACCGTCCTATCCACTGGAATAGATGCAATGAAAACAGGCATGCTCGGTTCTGTTGAAATAATTGAACTTGCTGCTAAAGTGATAGACGAAAATAAATTAGATCGGGTAGTCATTGATCCTGTTTTAGTTTGTAAAGGAGAAGATGAGGTTCTTCACCCAGAAACTGCTGAAGCTTTACGAACGATTCTTGTTCCTCGCGCAACAGTTGTCACACCTAACCTCTTTGAAGCATGGCAATTGGCTCAAACGGGACCGATTAAAACCGTTGATGATATGAAAGAAGCAGCAGTAAAAATTCATGAGCTTGGTGCGAAATATGTCCTTATAAAAGGCGGAAGCAAGCTGCAGCACGAAAAAGCTGTGGATCTTTTATATGACGGAAAAGAATTTAAACTATTTGAAAGCGAACGAATTGATACGACTTACACGCATGGCGCAGGCTGCACATACTCATCAGCCATTACTGCAGAATTAGCAAAAGGAAAATCCGTAGTAGAAGCTGTCGAAGTTGCAAAGGATTTCATTACAGCCGCTATTAGCCATGGATTTAAATTAAATGAATATGTTGGACCAACGATGCATGGGGCATACCGCCGTTTTGGCGCCGGCCGTTTGGAAGCAGAACAGCTTAATTCATAAACAGAGCCAAACGGCTCTGTTTTCTTTTAAAGTCCTCCTTTTGATAAACAGACAGCCCTTCGCTATTGTTCATGATGTCTCCTTTATCGAAAGAACAGCCCTTCTGCTATTGTTTAAGCATGAATTTCGCTTTTCCATTCCTTTTTTAGTAAAATATAAATTGGAAATTAGATAGAAAAAGAATGAACGTACGTGGAAGGAGGATTAGGATGGAACCAGTAATTATTGATCACGTACAAAAAGAATTGGATCGCTTTGCCCAAAAAGAAGTGTATATCCATTTAGAAACAACGAACGGGGCATATGCTTCTCATTTCGATGAGTCCTTTTTCTCTTCAGGTGCATATATACGGAATGCACTTTTGCAATATGAACATGGGAAAATAACAGGAAACGGGCCTTTTCGTGTTGGTCTTAAAATGAGCTTCGGCTGGGTGTACGCAGAGGGAATTACCCATTTTGAAGTGGATGACAAAGGCAGGCTGTTATTAGCTGGGCACGACTTTAGCGGCAAACTGGCTGTTTCCCTGCAAGTAAGTGAACAGCCATTTTAGCGCGGAACTGAACAAAAAGTGTAGGAAAGGAGAATGCGACATGGAAAAAGAGAGACATGTATTAGTCGTCTTCCCTCATCCAGATGACGAAGCATTTGGTGTTTCAGGAACAATTGCTTCCTATACAAAGAGCGGAACCCCTGTTACATATGCTTGTTTGACACTTGGGGAAATGGGAAGAAATATGGGAAATCCTCCGTTTGCTACGAGGGAAACCTTGCCGCAAATAAGAAAAAAAGAACTGCAGGATGCGGCAAATGTCCTTGGAATTAAGGACCTACGCATGCTTGGTTATCGAGATAAAACAGTCGAATTCGAAGATGAAGCTGTATTGGCAGCGCATATGGGATCAATTATTGAAGAAGTGAAACCTTCTTTAATTATTACGTTTTATCCAGGCTATGCCGTTCATCCTGACCATGATGCAACCGGTGCAGCAGTTATTAAAGCTGTTAAGGATATGCCTGAAAGCAATCGTCCAAAGGTTCATTGTGTTGCCTTTTCTAATAACTGCGAAGAAGAGATCGGCCAAGCAGACATTGTCAACAATGTAAGTGATGTGGCTGATTTAAAGCTTGCTGCCATAAAAGCGCATATTTCACAAACACAGCTGATGGCTGCTGAAATGGAAGAAAAGCTAAAAAACCAAGACCCTGCGGTGATGGCACGAATTCATAATGAGCGTTTTTGGACTTATAAGTTCTAATAAAAAAGGCAGTTTTTCACTTTATTATTGCGAAAAACTGCTTTTTTTGAAAATAACATTTATATTTGCATATCGCTAGTTTCTGCTTTTTCAGACTCTAGCATATTCTTTAAATTCTCAAGTTGGTAGCCATCCTCTCGCTTGATCATTTTGACAATCATCGGTCTTGTTAATTTCATTCGTAAACCGCTTGTTTGAATAAATGCCTCAAGCTCCACTTGCGTTCCTTCCTCAATTTCATGAAAAACATATTTATACTCAACAATTAATCCATTCGAATTGCTTCTTGATGTAAAAGAATGGTTCTCTTCATATTGAATATATTCAACCTCTGCAAAAATTTCCTTGCCTCTAACCAGCCGTGTTTCCTTAAACTTTGTCCCTTTCCCAATGTCGCCTTCTGTTAACTTTTCCATTTTAGAAACAATAGGCATTACCTCATGGACATTTTCCATACCAGCCATGTATTGAAATACTTCTTTCACAGGTTTATGAATAATAACACTAGAACGAAAGTCAGCCATAATTACACCTCTATTTGGTACATGCTTTTTTCTTTATTATAACAAAAAACAGAATTCTTTCTCATAGAATCCTGTTTTAGAAATTTATAATTTTTGGTGAAATAGGGAACAGAATTTACACCAATCCGTAATGACAATAGTTTTCCCATTAATTTCGATAATCCCATCTTTTTTAAGCTTTGAAAATACTCTGCTGACACTTTCCCGCGATGTACCTACTAAGGTGGAAAACTCTTGAACGGTAATCGGGAGCTCAATATACATTTTATTGCATCGATTAGCTCCAAATTTTTCAGCAAGCCGCTCGAGTGTTCGAATCGTCTTCATATAAACATCTAGGAGAGCAATATCTCTCAAGATGGATGTCATATCTCGAAGCTGTTCACTCATATAACGGATAATCTGAACAGACATTTCTGGGGATAGGCACAATTCTTGCTCTAAGTCATCTGTATTTAAGAAGTACACTTCGCCTTCTTGAATCATCGTAGCAGTTGCTGGATAACACATGCCTTCTGCATTAAATAAGCAAGCTTCCGCAAAAATCTCTCCTTTTTTCTTAATACAAGTAATGATTTCATTCCCATGTTCATCCTGCTTCGTTAACTTCACAATACCTGAATGAACAAAGAAGACACCCTGTGCCTCTTCATATTCAGAAATAATTTGCTCACCTTTCTTATACGCTTTTTTTAAAATGCGTTTATCAATTAACTGAACCGATTGCTTTGGGAGGTTTTTAAACACTTCAATTTGACCTAAGAACTCTTCAATATCTGGCTGCTGAGCTGCATTTGGGTTGTTCATGTTCATTTCCCACCTTATAAAGTATTTCATCGTTATATTCATTCTATCGAAGCTTACAGTTGTTGAATGTGACTTTTTTCACATGGTTACTGCATGGCCTTCTTCTGATAAGGGATATGAATAATAGAGTTCGTATTAATAGCTGTATGGTTTAAAGGCGTTTTTTGATCCGCTTGCTTTACAATCGTCACAAATTCTTCACTATCCATTCACAGAACATCCACAGTAGATTCGCTGATAAGTGAATTTCATCACACGTTCCCATCCCCCTCAACGTTAGGATAATAATGAAAAACATACAAAAGGAGGGAAAACTTTGAAAAAACCTTTTTTAATTTTTGTTATTAGTGCCCTAATCGGTTTAGGGCTTGGTTATGTAGTATTTGATGTTTTAATCCCCGATCAATCCCAGCAAGAAGTAGCTGTAGATGATAAGGACGAAGCAAAATCCTCAGAGACGTCACAGGAAGAAGCAAATAAAACAGTTGCTGTTTCTGGTGATAACATTCTTCAGGCTAAAGGATGTCTAGGCTGTCACGCTGTAAGTGGGTTAAACCTCGATGGTGGTGCAACCGGACCAGACTTATCGCAAGCATTTAATAATGTGGAAGATAAGCATGGCAAACCGCTTGCTGAGTTTTTAAAAGAGCCAACTTCTGCTGTTATGTCTGGCGTGATTGGCGGAAACCCATTAACAGATGAAGAAATAAACCAAATTATTGAGGCACTCCAAAAGGCAGCTGAATAGATTCAAGCCATTTTATATTTCATGAAGGCGGTGGAAAGATTAATGAAAAATTGGATTCCTGCTGCAACTGGCCTAGTTGCTGGTGTACTGGCAGCAACAGTATTTTTTGCAGATTTTTCATCTGGTCCATCTGGATCAGCAAGCAATGAAAATGTTAACAAAACAAATGCGGAGAAGGTTTACGTCCCATTTGGTGAAAAAGACGAGTACTATTTAATGGCATCTGGCGGCCATTCCGGACAAATGTTCATTTACGGTGTCCCATCCATGCGTCACATCCGTACGATTCCTGTTTTCTCACCAGATTCAGCTACTGGATATGGGTTTGATAAACATACGAAGGAGTTAATGGGCGGCTATACTTGGGGCGATCTTCACCACCCGGCATTATCGGAAACAAATGGAGATTATGATGGAAAATACTTATTTGCAACAGATGTAGGAAATAGCCGGGCAGCTGTAATGAACTTAGAAACATTTACAACAAGAGATATCATAGATGTCCCGAATACAAGCGGCCCGCACTGTGCGGCATTTGTTACGGAAAATACAGAGTACATGTTCCTTCCTACACGCTTCGCTGTTCCTATTGGGAGGGAATATGCTAGCTTAGATGATTACAGTGAAAAATATCGCGGCGTCATGTCGGCAGTAACATTTGATGAGAAGAATGAAAAATTAAATATTGCTTACCAGGTTGCCCTTCCACCATGGTCCTATGATCTATCAGACGCCGGGAAGAAGATGTCAGCTGACTGGGCAGTTATGACAACTTATAACACAGAAGAAGCAACTACAAATTTAGAAATCAATGCATCTCAGGCAGATCGTGACTATATTGTTTTATTTAACTGGAAAGAACTTGAGAAAAAAATCAAAGATGGCGAGTACGATGAAGTAACTGGGCAAAAAATGATTTTCCCAGAAAAACATAAAGGCGGAATATACCTTGTTCCAGTTGCAAAATCACCACATGGAGTTGACGTTACACCAGACGGGGAACACTTTATTGCTTCTGGAAAACTAGCACCTGCCATGACCGTTTTCTCGTTCCAAAAAGCGTTTGATGCCATTGAAAAGCAAGATTTTGCTGGTGAGCGTAACGGCATTCCAGTCCTTAACTATGATTCTGTAATGGAAAGAGAAGTGGATCCTGAAAATGCACTTGGACCGCTTCACACCCAATTTGATGATAAAGGAATGGCTTATACAACGATGTTCATCTCTTCAGAAATAGTGAAGTGGGATCCTAAAACGGGTGAAACATTAGATCGTGTTCCTGTTCAATATTCACCAGGACATTCCGTCGCTGCTGAAGGGGACACAGTAGCCCCAGATGGAAAATATCTTGTTGCTCTAAATAAAATTGCGAAGGATTCTTATTTATCGGTTGGCCCTTCTCACCCTGAATCCATGCAATTAATTGATTTAACAGGTAAAAAGATGGAAGTGATTCAATCTGCACCTGTTAACCCTGAACCACACTATGCGCAAATGATCAAAGCGGACAAAATTAAAACGATCTCTATTTATGATAAAGATGAAAACAATCCTGATGCGGTTTATAACCAAGAAGATACAAGAATTGAACGAAAAGGCAATGAGGTACACGTATACGGGATAGCCATGCGTTCTAAATTCATTTTTGATGCAAAGGCTAAACGTCCAGATGCAATTGAAGTAAATGAAGGCGATAAAGTATTCATCCACTTAACGAATATTGACTTTGATCAAGACATTACCCATGGCTTTGCCATCAATAGTTATGACATCAATATAGAAGTTCAGCCGGGCCAAACAAATACAGTTGAGTTTACCGCTGGCAAGGCAGGTACTTATCCATTGTACTGTTCGAACTTCTGTTCAGCACTTCACCAAGAAATGACTGGTTACTTATTAGTAAAACCCAAAAATCAGTAAACTGGGTCAAGGGTATCAATCGTGATTGATACCCTCCCTCAGTTTTAATAGAAAGGCGTGTCTACATTGAAAGGAAAACAACTTTCACCCGTTTCGTCTATCATACTAGTTGTTTCTGCCCTGCTGATTGGAGCGTCTCTTTTCTTTCCATGGTGGAAAATGGAGTTTTATGCGCCCCAATACCCTGAAGGTTTAAATATTATTGTTTACCCTGATAAGCTCGAAGGAGAAATTGATATTGTTAACGGACTGAATCATTACATTGGAATGGCCAATTTTAGTGAAGAAAATTTTCCCGAGCTGAAATACCTTTCATATTTAATTGGCGGCCTGGCATTGCTCGTTTTAATCGCTGCAATCATTAGAAAAAAGAGATTTTTATACTTTGTTATCGGCTTATTTGCTGCTGGAGGCTTGCTCGGTATATGGGACTTAAACCGCTGGCTCAAAAATTTTGGTACGGACTTAGATCCCACGGCACCCATTCAAGTGGATCCATTTGTTCCTCCAATAATTGGTGAAAATACACTCGCTAACTTTGTTACTTACAGCAAGCTAGGAATCGGAACTTACTTAGTCATTGCGGCATTTATCTTCCTATTCATTCCTTTATGGAAGGATCGGCAGAAATGAAAACAAACATACTCTTACTCTTCATGTTGTCGTTAATCGTTATCGCCATTCCAAACAAAGGTCTTGCATCTGAAAATCTCCAATCCATTATTGATTTGGCTGATGAAGGGGCGGTTATCCACCTTGAAAATAAGACGTATGAAGGAAATATAGTAATTGATAAGCCACTTGAAATAATAGGCGATAAAAAAACAATTATTAAGGGGGATTATTCAGGGAACGTCATCTCTATCCGCTCCCCTTATGTAAAAGTAAGAAACCTCACTGTTATGAATAGCAGTTTAGATCGAAATAGCTCGGAGGAATACGCAGCAATTAAAGTGTATACAGACCATAACCTCATTGACAGCGTGACTATTAAACACTTTTTTCACGGTATTTACCTTAGCCAAGCCCATCATAATACGGTTCAAAACTCCAAAATCACTGGATTGGGCAAAGGACAAATCGCGAATCAAGGGAATGGCTTACATGTATATTATTCAAACGATAATACGTTAAACAATAACGTCATTAAAGGGACCAGGGACGGGATGTTCTTCGATTACGCAAATCGCAATCAAATAAATCATAATCGCATTAGCGAGACCCGTTATGGCTTACATTATATGTATTCTGATGATAATTTCTTTAAAGACAATACGTTTACTTTTAATACCGGCGGGGCCGCCATAATGCACTCGAGAGGGATTAAGCTTGAAAACAATCAATTCGTTTTTAACTATGGCCATAAATCGTTCGGATTGCTTCTTCTATCTGCTATTGATACGGAGATAGAGGAAAATACGTTTTTTCTCAATCAGCGCGGGTTATATATTGATCAATCGACAAACAGCCTAATTAAAAATAATGAAATTGTAAAAAACCAAATAGGCGTCGAACTTTGGGCTAGCTCAAATGAACAAACATTCACTTTAAACACAATTGAAGAAAACACCCTTCCTGCGGTTACACTTGGCGGTCAAGGGAGAAATGAGTGGAGTGTAAACGGGAAAGGGAATAATTGGGGCAAGTCCTTCCCTGTTCTCGATTTAAATCAAGACAGAATTGGTGACCAGCCTATTATCTACCAATCTTCATTATATGAACTTATTGAGGACCAAGAATTAACTTATCTATTTTTGAAAAGTCCAGCAGTAGCCGTTTACGAAAAAATGAATCAATTTTTTCATAATGATAAAACAATGTTTGAAGATCGATATCCGCTGGTAATGAATAAAAGCGCTTCTATTCATTCAATTTTTTATGTACTTGCTAGCATTATTATTCTAGCCGTTATTTTAGTAAAAGGGAGATATCAGCTATGTATTATATTTGGAAAGAATGGAAGGAAAACATAAAAGGAAAAGGATTATGGTTATCCTTCGGCATCATTGTTCTTGTTTCAGTCAGTTTATTGTTTAAATCTTCCTCTCTCTCCTTTGATCAAGGCTTTTATGTTCTCTTAATAAACCTATTCGATGCGTTTGTTTATTTTATCCCCTTATTGTGTTTATTCTTAGGGGCATTTAGTATTTTTCAAGAAAAAGAACAAAAGACTCTTATAATGCTTTTAACGAGACGCGATTCCTTTTTAAGCTTCTTATTTAAAAAAAGCATCGCCATTCATTCAGGGCTTCTCGGTCCACTCATCGTATGGTTCTTCATCTATTTAGTGCCATTAAAATTTTTCTTTCAAACAGATTTGAAGAGCTATCTCGCCTTTTTGCTCTCTCTCATCTGTTTCACAATCATCTTTACACAGCTTGGTGTATTAATAGGCAGTATTAGCCGTTCTAGGATGCAAATTGTCGGTTTCTCTATTGTCATTTGGTTTTACTTTTTCTTTTTACACGATTTCATTCTGCTATCCTTCCTAACAGACATCACATATGAAAATGTAAAATGGTTCTCAGCCGTTTATTTTTTAAATCCAATACAGGCTGCCAGGATGTATCTCGAATCATCGCTAGGTGTCTACTCATTCGATCATATGTCTAAGCTTCTTCAATCCTTTATGTGGATGAAACCAGGGCTATTTTTACTAGCAAATGTAAGTTTCTTATTAGTAGTTTCCTTTATCGCAGGAGTATTCTTTCACCGTAAGGAGGGCTCTGAATGATTAACATTCAAAATCTCTCCCAATCGTATGGGAGGAAAATCGTATTAAACGATGTAAACCTATTGATAGAAAAGAATGAGGTGTGTGCACTAGTTGGAAGAAATGGGGCAGGGAAATCAACATTGATTAATAGCTTGCTTGGCATTCTTCCTGTAAAAGCAGGAACGATAACGATAAACGGAGCCACAGCATCGAAAAAAAGACGGCCACAAAATGAAATTGGCTATTTGCCTGAAAAGTTTATGCTTTACCCCCTATTAACAGGCTTAGAAAATATGATATTTTTTGCGAAAGCCGTTTCCGAACAGCTTGATGAAAAGCTTATAGAGGATGTTTTGAAATCAGTTAATCTATGGGAAGATCGAAACACGGTCGTTCATGGCTACTCAAAAGGCATGCTGCAAAGATTGGGCCTTGCCGTTACCTTATATCAAAATTCAGCGATTTTAGTACTTGATGAGCCAACGAGCGGCCTCGATCCCATTGGGAGAAAAGAAATAATCGAAACGTTAAAAGCATTAAAAGATAAAACGATCCTCCTGTCATCCCACCATATGGATGAAATTAAGCAGTTATGTACACATGTCGCCTTTTTAGATGAACATAAAATCACAAAATATACAGTTGAGAAATTTCTCGAAACCCAAAGTTTAGGAGAGAGCGAATGATGAAAAAAATTCATACTTGTATTATTTTTGTTCTCCTTTTCATGCTTGCTGCCTGCAGTTCAAGTAAAAGCATAGAAGTTACCGTTGAAAAAGAGCTTTACTATCAAAAGGATCAAACGTCTGAATTTGTTATAAAAGTGACTAATCATGAAGAACCTGTTGATGGATTAAAGATAAGTGCTGAGTTCTCTATGGTTGATATGGACCATGGAAAATATGAAGTGTCTTTCACTGAACAGGAAAACGGAATATATACGAGTGAAGTAGAACTTCCAATGGCAGGGGAATGGGAGATCGTCTTCACGATTGATCAAGATGGCAAAACAATTGAAAAAGTGATCGAGTATGAAGTAAAAGAGCCAAATGGCGTAGCAACGATAAACGGAGAATGGGTCACAAATGACGATATTGAATTTTACCGTTTTATTAATAAACTACACATTGAAATTAACCGAGAGCAGGCTCATGAGACATATGAGGGAAAAGAACTAGAGGAAACGTTAGCTACCTTAGATGATCAGGAACAAGCGGTTCAAGATCAAAACACATTATTAACACAAATTATTCGCCTTCGCTCAGTCGCTTTACTAGGTGTAGAAAAGGGGCATCAAGCTTCTAAAGAGGAAATTAGCGAAGCGATTAAAAGTGTACGCGAGCAGTATGCACAATCCAAAGCAGCCCAGGACTTGATTAAAGAATTTGGTGAGGAAAAGTTCTGGGATAAACAAGAGAAACAATACGAGCTGATTGTCCTCTCCCAAAAAGTCCAAACAGACCTGATAAATAAAGTTAAAAAAGAAAATCCCGACGTCAATGAACAAGAAGTTCTTTATCAGGCACAAAAACAATACGAAGATCTGCTCGTATCCCAAGTAAACTCACTAGA
>NZ_JALDXW010000041.1:0-31538 GCF_032154635.1 Cytobacillus sp.
TCCTCTGATTACCACTTTCCTCTTTCGCAGCCTTCCTCGGGCATCAACACTCATTACTCCTCTCTGATTCACTTTTCACCATTGATTACCTACTTCTTACCCCCGTGCCAACCCTCCTAATAAATGTTATAATTAAGGAATATGCTTTTGTGCCTGATGTCGCTCGCATTTCTGCAAAAATGGGGGGCATTAATGGCAATCGGTGAGGAGGTTTATCTATGACTGCAATACCTGAGCGCTACCATGAACCTTTGCAGTTTGCAGCGAATGAATGGATGGAGGCTTTGCGTACAGAGAATCCTGAGCATGAGCGCCTCGTTCAGAAAGGGCTGATGCTGTTTCGGCAGGGGCTTGTTTATCAGCTTCGGTTTGATGGAGATGAAATTAATGCGATGGTGCAGGATGTAACGCCAGCGAAGGTTCAGTTAAACCTTGATTTTATCCAGTTAAGTACGTGTTCTTGTCCTGCCGATGAATTGTGCCGCCATCAGCTGGCTGTCTTTTTCCAGCTTCTTTCTAAGGCAAGAAGTGTCAGCACTTGGGTCGATGAATGGCGAAAGCCGCTGATGGAAAAGAAAGTAGCTAAACAACTGGGCATACAGAAGGCGAAGGATTTATTGCAGACGGCCGGACGACAAAAGCCCAACTACGACAGGTGGATCGCCGCCTTCGATGAAAGCTTTCACACGATTATGGAAGGGAACGGCGAGCCAAAGCCATACGTGATCACTGAGCTTTACAAGGTGTACACACGAAGAATGAAGGCAAATGCACCTTATGAGCAAGAATGGAAGCTCCTCTATTCCCTCATAGGGCACGTTTTTTCTTTTAAAAAGCTCATGGGGATAAGTGTGAAATACGGGCATTCCGCAGAAATGATTGATCGTTATTACAAACAGCTTTTTTTCGAAATAGTGGATGAGGTTGGAGAGGTGATAAACTTTCTTTCCGTTCATTCCTTGCCGTTTGCGTTTGATGAATTCATTGAGAAGCTGAAAGCTGATTCCTCCGAGCTCATTACGGCTGATTTCCCGCTAGAATTTGAACGGGTCCATTTGTATCGCACTTTATGGACGAAGTTTTTCAAGAAAAAAGAATGGTGTGAGGAGGAAATGAAGAATTTAGCGGCTATTGAGGAAAAAAGCCGCTCCCTTCTTATCGGGTTACATCATCTTCATTTCCTTCTAAAAGAGGATGAAATTATACTGGAATACTTGACTCGTTCAGATAAATGGATGACACCATTTATCACTTATTGGATTGATCTCCTTAATGGACAAAAGGATTGGAAACGTGCCGCACCTTTTATTGAGGTATATATTAAAAAATTAATGGACTATCTATCTATATCTGATGACTATTATGAAAAAATAAGTTATACAAGATATGCCATCAAGACAATCAAACCCTATTGCACCGAAGCAAACCGGCAGGATCTTTATGAAAAAGCCTTAATTGAAATGCTGCCATACAGCTATAATGAATATGAATATCTTCTTTTTGACAATGAGGCTTTTGATCGCTGGGCGGATCTACAGGCCTATATGGGTCTTGATATTGATCGATTGGCAAGCGATCGGATTAAGGCACTTGAAAAACAAAATCCAGCTCTGCTGTTGCCGCTTTATCATCAATCAGTACAAGACCATATCGCACAAAAAGGCAGAGATCATTACCGCCAAGCAGTCCGGAAGATGAAAAAGCTCCGCACCTTGTATAAGAAGTTAAAGCGGCAGGACGATTGGGCGTACTACTTGGAGGCACTGCTTGAAAAAACGAAGCGACTGCGCGCCTTTCAAGAAGAATGTAAAAGGGGTAAGCTAATTGATGCTTAAAACTAGACAGATAACTATTCGCGTACGGAATATCAACACAGATCTTTATTATCTTTCTGCCCAAAATGAAGAGGGTAGGTTCCTTGTGCCTGATGCCTGGATTCGACTTCTCTTTCATCATCATGATGAAAGCTTCTTTGGAACGCTTTTTGATGAGAAGGACATTGTTGATGGAAAAGAGCTTCCGATTAATGGCTGGCAGCTTGTCACCTTGTTTGCACGTGAGCAGTTCAACCAATTGATTGAATGGGACTGGGATGAGATGGCGCAAATTTGCTTAGCCTCGGCACTGCCAATGTATGAAGCGATTACCGAAAAAGAATGGATGCCAGATTTCGCTTCTTGGGAAAATGATGAGTTCCGCTGGGCATTGCCTGATCGGGTGATGGATGAATTCGGGTCCTCCTTCTGGGAGCAAATCATCGATGAAACCCCTGTTAAAGACTTTATCCAAAATTGGTACCATCATTCATTAGACGCCTTTCTGGAGCGAAAAAGCGAGACAAAGGCTGTTTTCGGCGAAAAACTTAAGGCACTTCGCAATGATCAGCTTTCCCCTCGTGATCTTGCCGCATATTTTGATGAGGAAAGCTGGCAGGAATGGATTGGCCTTAAGGAAAGCGATGTGCCTTTTACGATTGGGCTTAAATTGGAAGAGCCTGCAGAAATATATGACCAATGGGATCTCAGTATTTTTCTGCGCGGAAAAAAACAGCCTGATTTGCTTGTTGATCGCAAGGATGAGGCCAACTACCCACGCGGCTGGAAGAAACATGAGCAGGCAATTGAAAAAGAGCTGCAGCGGTGGATCAGCGTGTTTCCTTGGCTTGCCAGTGGCAAGGAGCTTGTAAGCAGGCTAACTGAAGAGGAAGCGTGGACATTTTTAACGGAGGCGAGTGAAACCCTGCTCTCCCTTGGTGTTGAAATCCTATTGCCATCTTGGTGGCAGGCGATGAAAAATGCCAATATGAAAGTGAAAGCACGGGTAAAAGGGCAGGCAAACCATCGTCCTTCCTTCGTCGGTCTCCAAGCTATGCTTGATTATGATTGGCGCATTTCCATGAACGGCGTGGAGCTGTCAGAGGACGAATTCAACAGCATGGTCGAGGAAAAGCGTCGGCTCGTCTATATTCGCGGGCGCTGGATTAAGCTGGATCCTACATTTGTGCGGCAAATTCAGGATTTAATGAAAAAGGCGGAAAAAGAAGGGCTGCATGTACGTGATTTGATTGAACAAGAGCTTCTACAGGATGAACAAGCTGACACCGATGAGCTTGAAAATCCGCAAGCCTTTGCGAAAATTCAAATCGAACTGAATCGCCAATGGAAGCAAATGGTGAGGCAGCTTCGCGACATTAAGGACATTCCGCTTGAGGAAGCACCCGCTCATTTCCAAGGAGATCTTCGTCCTTATCAGAAGCTTGGCATGAGCTGGCTCTTCTTTTTGCGCCGGTATGGGTTTGGCGCGTGTTTAGCAGATGATATGGGACTTGGGAAAACGATTCAGCTGATCAGTTATCTTTTAAAGGTAAAAGAAACAGAAAACGACAGCGGCCCTGCGCTAATTATTTGCCCGACCTCCGTATTAGGCAACTGGCAAAAAGAGGTTGAACGCTTTGCTCCTGATCTGAAAGTCTATCTTCATTATGGCGCGAATCGTCCTAAAGAAGAGTCCTTTTCTGAAAAAGCAATGGCTGCTGATATCGTCCTCACTTCCTATGGGCTGACCCATCTAGATGCAGAGGATTTCGAACGCATCGAATGGAGCTCGATTAGCATCGATGAGGCGCAGAACATCAAAAATGCCCAGACGAAGCAATCAAGAGCCGTTCGCAAGCTAAAAGGCAAGCACCATATCGCCCTAACCGGTACACCGATGGAAAATCGCTTGTCTGAGCTATGGTCGATCTTCGACTTTACAAACCATGGCTATCTTGGCAGCCTTGGCCAGTTCCAGAAGCGTTTCGTTCTGCCGATTGAAAAAGACGATGACGCGGAGAAGGTTCAGCAGCTTCAGGCCTTTATTCGGCCCTTCCTGCTTCGCCGGACGAAAAAGGATGAAGAGGTTGCACTTAATTTGCCAGATAAGCTAGAGCAAAAGGAATATTGTCCATTAACACCTGAGCAAGCCTCCTTATATGAGCAGCTTGTGAAGGATACCTTTGATCGAATCGAACAGCTATCTGCCTTTGAGCGCAGGGGGCTTGTTCTGCAAATGCTGAGCCGGCTGAAGCAGCTTTGCAATCACCCGGCCCTCTACTTAAAAGAAGAAAAGCCAGCAAATATGATTTCGCGTTCAGCGAAGCTTGAGAAACTGAGTGAACTGCTTGATTCTGTCCTTGATCAAGGGGAAAGCTGTCTCATTTTCACGCAATATATTGAAATGGGCAATATTATCCGCAGCATGGTGAAGAAAAAATTCGGGATAGATGTCCCGTTCCTGAATGGCAGTGTGCCGAAAAATGAGCGGGATCGCATGATTGCCCAGTTTCAGGACCAGCAATTTCCGATCTTTCTTTTATCATTAAAGGCAGGCGGAACTGGACTGAATTTAACCGCCGCTAATCATGTCATCCACTATGACCGCTGGTGGAATCCTGCTGTTGAAAACCAAGCAACAGACCGGGCCTACCGCATCGGGCAGAAGCGCTTCGTACATGTGCATAAGATGATTTGCACAGGCACGCTCGAGGAAAAAATTGATGCCATGCTTGAGAAAAAGCAGTCCTTGAACGACCAAATCATCCAAAGTGAAAGCTGGATTACCGAACTTTCCACGGATGAACTGCGAGATCTTGTATATTTATCCTAAAGCTTAACGCCACTAAACATTGTTTTAGTGGCATTTTTATTTCTAATATCATTGAAATTGTAAATATATCTACGAAATCAGCAATATATCGATTTTTCGACAAAAATAGCCATTAAAAGAATCCAGCACATTTGTGCCGGAGAAGAATGAGGAAAATCGAGGAGTTGAATTGAATTTTTATATAGAAGATAACAGGGGCGGGAACTTACGTGGACATTTTCGAGAGGTTTAATTTGTAAATGCAGCATCCACCTCCTTCATAGGCTCAGATTTGTAATCCTGCAAAACCGATTCGCGAACAATTTCTTCCAGCTGGATAACGCGTTTATTCAAATCATTGACTCTTTCATTGGATTTGCCGAGCATTTTAAATAGGGCTTCCACTAAGCATTCGATTTCCTTATCCAAAGGCGCTACACCTCCCTCCCAGTCGATGCAACCGTTTCATCTGACTTTTTTTGGTCAAGAAATTTGACACTGTCTGCCCACACCTCGGTAACATAGACTCGTTTCCCTGCTTGATTATCATAATGCCTTGTCTGAATTCTCCCAGTAATTCCAATAAGAGAGCCTTTGCGGCAGTATCGGGCGGTATTCTCTGCTACTCTTCTCCAAAGTGTACATTGAACGAAGTCGGCATCAATTTCTCCATGCTGATTTCGATAGTGGCGATTAACTGCAAGCGTCACATTCGTAACGGGGGTGCCTTCTACTGTCCTTTTCAGCTCGGGATCCTTAGTTAGCCTGCCAACGAGCGTTACTTGATTAATCATCTACCCATTCTCCTTTCCAAAAAGTATAGCCCTATCATAACCGCTAAGGCAAAGACGCGTAAAAAGTCGAAAATACAATTTTAACCGGGGCAAAAACAAAGAAACGCTTTTTTTAGGTACAAATACCTAGATTTTGACATTTTTTGTTTGTAATAATTTTATTTCGACTATTTTCGCCTATATTTTTCGACATGGATGCTGTTTCCGTTTCTATCTTTGGCTATGTTATAATTTGGATAAGATTGAGTTCGTTAAAATAATCCTAAAATAGGAGGTAGAGGATGAAAACATTTAAGCTGATCTCGCTGCAGATTGTTGAGGAGGACCAATTAGTAGATATCGAGCTTGATGATGGGTTAATCATTAGTCAAGAAAATGATCAAAGCACCTGGCTAATTGAGGCCTATATTAATATTTCGTATGATGACTATTTCCAGAGGCTCGCCAAACAGGATGAGGATTTAATTGTTCAAGTCGTTATTACGAAAAAAGAAAACAGCCCTGCAGCCTTTCAAACAAAAATTGTTACGATCAAACATATCGAGGATCATATAAGTATTCTTCTTAAAGGACATTTGAAGAAAACAAATTATGATTATGCAGAAATTGTTCTGAAGAAATTAATTGCTCAAGGCCTTTCTGGGGAAGAGCTTTTAAATAAATTCAATCAGACGATGCACAGCAAGCCAAAATTGACCGCTATTAAAGAGAAATAGCTATAAAAAGGACAGGATTCCCTGTCCCTTTTTTAATGATTATCGGTCTTTGTTATCTTTATCTTTTCGATCTAAATTATCTTCAATTACGTCTTCGCCAGGATCATTATTGTCCCGCATGATGTCGCCATCATTATCTGTATTAATGTCATTATTATCATTGTTTAAGCCATTATTATCATTGTCCAAGCCATTGTTATTATTTAAATCTGTATCTGTACCGTTCCCATTATTTACACCATTGTTGTCATTGGTGCCAGGCTCATTGATATTGTTATCCTCTGGCGGCGGCTCTTGGTTGTTGTTTGCGCACCCAGTTAGCAGCATGGCTGTAAGCAAGGACCCCCCAATAATGCTTAACAACTTTTTATTCATGAGAAAAACTCCTTTCCTAAATGTTTTTGGTGACCTCTTTTATAGTGGTCTCCTGTTAATGTTCCCAAAATACGCAGCAACTTGCATAAAAAATAAAGCCAGCCCCTTTAGGACCAGCTTTATTTTATGGTATATTTTGGTTTTTGCGTATGTTCAATAATTATTTCAATGCAAATGTAATTTCAGCTTCGCAAACGAGCTCTCCGTCAACAGTAGCAACCGCTTTCCCTTTGCCAATCGGTCCCTTTACACGGATAATTTCAACTTCTAAGCGCAGCTGATCACCAGGCACGACCTGTCTTTTAAATCGGCATTTATCAACCCCGCCTAAAAAACCGATACGGCCGCGGTTCTCCTCTTTCATAAGCATTGCAACGGCGCCAACCTGTGCCAATGCTTCAACAATAAGCACCCCTGGCATTACAGGATACTCAGGAAAATGACCGTTAAAAAATTCCTCATTAGCTGTCACATTTTTGATCCCAATCGCTTTCTTGCCTTCCTCTACTTCAAGGATTTTATCAACGAGCAAAAATGGGTAGCGATGGGGGATAATTTCTTTAATTTGCGTAATATCCAGCATATTAGTACCTCCTACTAGTAATAGATCTTATTTTCATTTTACTAAAAAAAACAGTACATGTATAGAATAGAGGCAGGATTTGAATAGCTAAATACATAAATGTTGGCTGGCCTGCTTTCTCTTTGCTTGTTATCACTCCGTACATAAAGGCTCGTTCAAGTAGTCCAGCCAACTATTTTAACATGATTACTATACGGGGATTTACTCACAACTCGGTATACGTACACCAATAAAAAAAGAGAGGCACATGCCCCTCATTTCGTTTTATGTTATTCTTTTTCAATTAAATCAACAATATGCGTCCACGTTGATTTTTTAAAAATATCCTTTGCATTGCCGTCCCCGACAACGCCGTATCCGACGGCCGCACCAGCAATGAGACTTAGGAAAATTAAAACGGCAACAATGATAATCCGCAGCCAGATCGGTAGGACGCGCACTCGAATGCGGCGTCTGCGCACTTTCGCCGGTTTAGGGCTATTCTCTTTTTTATACTGCTCACGCGATTTCGCTGCTTCTTGATTATTGTTGTTTATCGACATTTATTTTTCCCCTTTTATCGCAGATTAACAGGCAGTAAGCCCCTACTTTAAAAATATAAACGGGAGCAAACAGTCCGTAAATGCCCGATTGGTTCAACTAACCATTAGCAGGCCCCAACGATCGGGGGCCTGCTGGCGGAAGTTTTTCACCTTAACGAATTCCGGTCACTAATCCCATCATTTGATCGGCAATGGAAACAGATCTAGATTGGAATTGATATGCGCGCTGAAGATTAATGAGATCTGTCATTTCTTTAGACATATCTACATTTGACTGCTCCAGTGCACGCTGCTGAATGGAGATTTCATTTCGCATGGGACCGTTTAGTTCAGTCAAGATTTCATTCACAGGCACATTTAATTCTGCCATATTTTCCGGCAAACCAAGAAGATTGCCCCCTTTTTGCTCAAGAAATTGCGGTTTCTTCAATTGAACAACACCCAGGTTGAATTCACTCGTCCCGCCATTTTCCATTTTCGCAATCAAACGTCCATTTGTTGTTATTTCATATTCATTTACCCGTCCGTTTATCGTAATCGGATTATTATTTTCATCCAATACGGGATATCCATTCCCTGTCACAAGCATCGTTTCTGTATCTGAAAGCGGCGATAAGTAGAAAGCGCCGTCACGTGTATAGCGAATCGCTGTCCCGTTTTCACTTTGCTCCAGCACGCGGAAATATTGGCCTTCCTTTGTAAATGCTGTATCAAGCGCACGATCTGTACTTTTGATGCTTCCTTGCGCCATAACAATTTTTGATTGAGCTAGCTTAGCCCCAACACCCTGTCTAATTCCATTTGGCGTTAAGCGGTTTCCTTCTGCTCTCACATCATGCTGATTATTAAATTGCTGAAATAAAAGATCGGTAAAGCTTGCCTCTCTGCGCTTATAGCCTGCTGTATCAATGTTTGCCATGTTGTGGCTGACAATATCCATTTGCTTCTGCAATTGAGAGAGCGTATTCGTTGCTGTAATCATTGTTCTATTCAATGCTCTTCCCCCTTCCCCTTAATCCGATTCATCAGATTCTGCCGACTTCATTTGCGGCTTTCTCCATGCTTTTATCATAGGCCTGCAATACCTTTTGATTTGCTTCAAAGGCACGGTAAGCCGTCATCATATCTGTCATCGTTCTGCTCACATCTACATTGGAGCGCTCGATGTATCCCTGCTGAAGCTTAAATTGAGCGTCAGGCGCGTTATAAGCATTTGCTAACGCATTTCCATCCTCCGTTTGATACAACCCGTCTCCGAGCTTAATAAGACGGTTTGCATCTGCTGCAAATCCAATGCCCAGTCTTGCTGTTACGCCGCCCTCACCAGTCAACACGCCATTTTCATTGACTGTAAACTGATCACTAATTAATTGAATAGGGTTTCCCGCATCATTCAATACTCGCAAGCCGCTTGCCGTCGTTAAGAAGCCTTGTCCATCAACAGTGAAGTTCCCATTTCTTGTATAATTCGTTTCCCCATTCGGACCAGCGACTGTAAAAAATACAGAGCCATTCTCAGGCATAGAGACATCTAAAAGGGCCATATCTGTCCCAAGCCCCGTTTCCTTTAAATCTCCCTGTTTAAAAGCGGGAATCGCCTCCTGCATATAGACACCTGTGCTAAGAGAGCCAATTCTTTTATTAAAAGGAAGGTTCAGCCCTTTTTGCGTTGGGATCGTAACGCCTTGCTGATCCATTCGCTGCAAAAGCATTTCAGGGAATGCTCTTAATGATGATTGATCTTCTTTAAAGCCTGGTGTATTTGCATTTGACATATTATTCGTCAGCATTTCCGTCCTTCTTTGCTGTGCAAGCATCCCAGACGCAACTGTATAAAATCCTCTGAACATAACGTCCACCTCATTATAATCGATAAAATATGTATATGAATCGCCTTATTCGCTAAACTTTTTTGACATTACTTCTATTATAAAAAAAATTAGCAAAATATACATTATATTTTTACAGGAAAAAGTATGAAATAGGAAATTTATGCAGAATTGCTTTATTTCCTTCATCGAAAATAGCCTGCCAGAAAAGGCAGGCTACTTCCCTATTATCCGAGCTTTCTTCTAGGAAGCTTATCAATGTTATCAAGCATGATACCGGTTCCAATGGCTACACAGTCCATTGGGTTCTCAGCAATTAAAACAGGAACCTTTAATTCCTCAGCAAGCAGTGTATCAATGCCATGAAGCAATGCACCGCCCCCTGTTAAGATCACGCCGCGGTCAATAATATCTGCTGAAAGTTCAGGCGGTGTGCGTTCTAAGACGCTTTTTGCCGCCTGGACGATGACAGCAACCGACTCTCTTAGTGCAAGTTCAATTTCTTCTGAACGGACAGTAATCGTTCTTGGAAGACCTGAAACCATGTCACGGCCGCGAATTTCCATTTCTTCATTTCTTGAGCCTGGGAAAACCGTTCCAATATTGATTTTAATATTTTCAGCCGTTCTTTCCCCGATTAGAAGCTTGTACTCACGCTTAATATATTGAAGAATTTCACTATCAAAAGTATCCCCAGCCATTTTAATGGATGAAGAGGTAACAATATCTCCCATTGATAATACAGCAACATCGGTTGTGCCGCCGCCGATATCAACGACCATATTTCCGCTAGGCTGGAAAATATCCATCCCGGCACCGATTGCTGCTACTTTCGGTTCTTCTTCTAAATAGATTTTTTTGCCGCCGCTTTTTTCAGCTGCTTCTTTAATTGCCTTTTGCTCAACACTTGTAATGTTAGTTGGACAGCAAATTAATATGCGGGGCTTTGATAAAAAGCCTTTTACATTTAATTTATTTATAAAATGCTTTAACATTGCTTCTGTCACATCAAAATCTGCAATTACCCCGTCTTTTAATGGACGTATAGCTGCAATATTTCCTGGTGTACGCCCGACCATGCGGCGTGCCTCTTCACCAACAGCTAGTACTTTATTATTGTTTCTGTCAATTGCCACAACAGATGGTTCATTCAATACAATGCCTCGGCCTTTTACGTGAATAAGCACGTTAGCCGTCCCTAAGTCAATACCAATATCCCTCGCAAACATTCCTACTCTTTCCTCCTTGCACTTTTGGCCATTCCCGTCCGCCCCGGCTCATAAGAAAAACGCAAGGCGTCTGCTTTTTAAAGAAAACCAGCCAAGCACAATCTCTTATGTTTAAGCTATTTTAAGCGAACTTCGCATGTGTTATTTATTGCTTCATAGATGCTCTTTTGATTTTACGAACCAAGTTCTATCCTAATTTTATATTTTACCACACTCACTGTCATTTAAATAATGATTTGTCAAAAATTGTTGGGATTTTTGCATGTTTTTGTCGGCAAAGAGAAAATATGAATAAATCTCCCCAATAATAAAAGCAATTAGCCATTGCCAATTGCTCTTATTGCAGCTATTTTTTATAAGATTGTACACATGCCACTTACTTGATGGGCTCTCCCTCCATCTCCTCCTTCTTGTATTTCATTTTTGTCGCTTCTCCCCCTCGTAAGTGGCGGATTGATTTATGATAATCTAGTATTTCTTTAACCTCGACGGCTAATTCGGGATTAATTTCAGGAAGTCTTTCTGTTAGATCTTTATGGACTGTACTTTTGGATACGCCAAACTCCTTCGCGATGACGCGAACCGTTTTTTTCGTCTCCACGATATACTTTCCAATCTTGATAGTTCTCTCTTTGATGTAATCGTGCACACCACTCGCCCTCCCTAAATTGGATGTGAGAAGTGTGAAATGAGACTCGCTTTTCACTTTGACCGCTACACCATTCCGCACGTTTTCATTTATTCTCTTCCATGCGGCAGAAAGGTAATACCTTCTGAACTTGCTATGAATAAACATGTCCCGGGCACATACATTATTATTTCTTAAACGACTCCTCACCTCAAACACTCTCTTTGTAAGGTTAGTAACAGTCTATTAGCTTGGTTGCTTATATATGCATGAAAAACATAATAGGGACAAGGTATCTGGTTAATTTTTTGAAAATTTAAGCAATAGCTAAACATAAGGATCTTTTTATGGCTCCGAAAGGATCTATCGAATAATGAATATTTCCCAAGAAATCTGTCGATAGAAGTCAGACCTATTTTATTGACTTTTCCTATAAAAAACGCCTTCCCAATTTAATTATTTCATATTATGATTAGTTTCAAGAAAAATATAGCAATTTTTGTCGAAACCTTGAATCAGAGTATAAGCATTTACTTTAGGGCTTTAAAACATTCAAATGATGGTTTTATATTCTTTAAAAGATTTCGAAATAAACAATCAACATCAATTACATTCATCATCTGAAGGAGAGTGCAGGAATGAAATGGTCTATCCGCAAAAAAATCGTTATCATCTTTGGTGCATTTTTAGTATTAATTGGAATTATTTGTTCGTCGTCCTTTGTTACATCATCAAAATTAAATCAAAATCAAAAAGTCATTAATACAGAGGTAATTCCAGGGATCAGACAAATTGGAGAAATAAATTTTACAACAGAGCGTTATTTATCAACCGCTCAAAAATATTTATTGTCCTCCGATCCAAAATATATCGAGCAATTTTTAAAGGGAATGGATGAGCTTAAAGTAAACATTGATCAAATGTTCGATGATTATGAGAAACAAAGTTTGAAAAGCGCAGAATCCAAGGCAGTTGGTCAAGACCTTCGAAAAAAATGGGAAACATTCTTACAAGCAACAGACGAAGCACAAAAACTAAAAAGCATGAATCAAACAGAAAATGCCGTATTGCAATTTTATGATGCACAGGTTTTGTATGACGCAATGGATAAAGATATAGATAAATTAATCTCTATGCATGAAAAACAAGCTTCAGATATTGAAGATCAAGGGATTCAATTATATAAAAATAACACCATTTTCATGATAGTTTTAGTATTTATTTCTATTCTATTTGTTATTGCCATGGTCATTTTCATCTTGCGTCTCATCCAAAGACCCATTGTAAAATTAGCTGAGAAATTTACCCAAATGGCCAAAGGCGATCTGACCGTTGGTGAGCTAAAAATAAAGAATCGTGATGAAATTGGCGTCATGGCAAATAGCTTTAACGAGATGCTGGGCAGATTAATAAAAATTGTTCAAAGTATTGATTCGAATGTTGTATTAGTTGCTTCTACCTCAGAGGAATTGGCTGCAAGTGCAGAAGAAACTTCCAACTCCCTTCAGCAGGTAACTGAAGCAATTATGGAAATATCAGAAGGCTCGTCTGTTCAATTGGAAAGCACCAGCACTAGCAGCAAAGTGATTCATGAAATCGGCAAAGGAATGAATCAAGCATCGCAATCGGTGGCTACTGTTTCTAATCTAGCAGTGGAAACAACAGAAGCAACGGTTGAAGGAACTTCCATTATGGATAACACGATGGATAAAATGGTTGATATTCAGCAATCTTCTAAATCAACTGCGCAAATCGTCAGCTCTCTTGAGCATAAATCAAAGGAAATTGAGCGGATTGTCACTTTAATTACGGATATTACAAATCAAACAAACTTGCTAGCACTTAATGCAGCGATTGAGGCAGCACGTGCTGGAGAACACGGAAAAGGATTTGCTGTAGTCGCTGATGAGGTTCGCAAGCTAGCAGAGCAATCTAATGGAGCAGCAGGTGAAATTAGCAATCTGATCGGAGTCATTCGTCAAGAAGTTCTGGAAGCAAATCAAGCGATGGTGGAATCCCTTCAAAATGTGGAAAATGGCATAGAAATGGCAAAAACTACTCAATCCAGCTTCCAGGAAATTGCCCGTATGGTAAGCGAAGTCTCCGCTCAAACGGAAGAGATTTCAGCTGTCATTGAGCAAGTTAATGCAAGCACACAAAACATGCAGCAAACGATGGAGGAGGTAGCCCATTTATCAAGTGAAGCTTCTGAACGATCCCAAAACGTTGCTGCGGCTGCAGAAGAACAAAATGCAACGATGGAGGAAATTTCATCCTCTACGACTGTCCTTAGTCAAATGGCTGATGAGCTTAGAATGATCGTCAACCAATTTAAACTGTAAGATTAAAAAAAGCCCGCCAATGGCGGGTTTTTCTTATGCGTCAGCAGATTCTTTTTTATCTTGTTTTGTATCATCTTCTGTTTTGTCTTTTTCGCCTGCATCCTTTTCTTCATCACCAGCATTTTCTTCTGATGATTGATCTTCCTCAAATGACTTGTCATCTTCAGCTGATTCCTCATCTGAAGCCTTGTCCTCTTCTGCCTTTTCTTCATCAGTTGCTTTTGCATTATCTGATGTTGTCTCCTCTAGTAGAGAGCTTAATGGCTTTTGGAAGTAATTATGTGGATTTACAGGAACACCGTCTTTGCGAATTTCAAAGTGTACATGGACACCTGCTTCTTCATCAAACATGCTTTCTCCTGCTTTTGCAAGAACTTGTCCTTGTTTAACTTGATCGCCAACCTCAACATTCATCTCTGTAACAGACTGATATTGTGTTACAATTCCTTTGTCATGTTCAATTTCAATGACATTTCCCAATAGTGCATCTTCAGTTACTTTTGTTACGGTACCGCTTAGTGCTGCAATAACATCAAATGTTTCGCCGCTCTCAATACCAATATCTACACCAGTATTTTGATGGTAACTGTTATTGTAGAATACAAGAGCTGCTTCTTGTTCTTCTGCCTTGCCATTCATATCATAGAAATGTCTTTGAATGACTGGCGAATCAGCCTCTTTCACAGGCATGATGAAGTTTTCCATTTGACGGTTTACTTCAACAGCTGGTTCATTGATATTTTTTCCCGGAACATCCGTCGCATTATAATCAAAGTTATCTTGATTTTTCGCGCTATTGCTGTTCTGATACCAAAGGACCGCACTTAGAATAATTGCTGCACTTGCAATGTAAATAGCTGGGAATGCCCAACGCTTTTTGAAAAAGCGCTTAAAGCTGGAATTTTGAGAAGATCGTTTCTTTTCTTCCTCTCTCATTATCATCACCTCAGCAATCATTCTGAACAGAATAGGAGAAATATATACACTTGGATAAAAAATTTTTTTAGATTTATTTTTTAACAAGCGTGTAGAAATTATTCATTTAAAATAAAAATTTTTTAAAGGAGTTTTTTTATATGGGGAAATGGATATTCAGGGTTCTTCCAATCTTATATATGGGGGTCATCTGGACGCTCTCAAGTTTTCCTGCTAATGCAGTAGTGGAGCTTCCTGATTTGTCACTGGACAGATTTATTAAAGAATCGATGCATTTAATTGAGTTTGCCATTCTTTATTTATTATTTGTCTTTGCCATGCATACAACAAACATTCCTTTTTCTAAAAAGATCAATCTCGTTTGCGCTGCCATTGCCTGCTTGTATGGGGTCGCAGATGAGATACATCAATCCTTCGTGCCTTCCCGCTCAGCTACATTGATTGATGTTATCAAGGATGTAACCGGTGTAGCCATTTGCTGGTACTTTATTGATCGGGCTTCCTTCCAGAAACGATTCCCTAGAATTTCAGCGTTCCTGCGATTTCTGAAAAAGGTATAAATAAAAAAGAGAATTATCGCCTTTCTAGCAATAACTCTCTTTATTAATGTACACACAGAGCGTACAAAAAGCTCTATTTTGTCCACGGACGGTGCCAGGCACCGCCCGTGGACAGTTTTATTTTTTGGCTAATACTTTTGTGAGGATGTTATCGGATGCGGTTACTTCTACCCCTTGATAATAATGAGCAATGATATCTTTATAGCTTTTTCCCTCAGATGCCATGCCATTTGCTCCATATTGGCTCATTCCGACGCCGTGACCGTTTCCTTTTGTGTTAATGATAATTTTGTTGCCTTTGCGCTCCCAAGTAAAGTCTGTAGACTTTAATCCAAGCGTATCCCTTATATCCTTCCCTTTTATCGTTTTCCCGTTGATTTCAACCGCTCCTACGCGCTTACCGGCTGTTCTTTCTGTCACATTGCCGATCGTGCTGTTATCTGGCAGCTTAACGCCAAGCTTTTGTTCAAATTCTGAAACTGTAAATACCTTTTGCCCAACGAATTTAGGTGACTTAAGATCCCAAGGACTCTCTACGCTTTTTAAATACGGAAGCGGCATTAGCCATATTTCTTCTGGGTTTTCTGTATAGCCATTGCTAGTAGAAAAGAAACTCGCATCGATAGGTGAACCATTATAAGTGATAATTTCTCCGCTCGTTTCGCTTACAGCTTCCCTAATTTTCTTTATCGCCCAATTATAATCATCTTTAAAAATCCTTCTGAGCTCAGCATCATCTTTATACACCTGGTGCTGAATTGTATCAGTAACCAGCGCTCCACCCGGCAGCTCCGATTTTTCTTCTTTTAACATTTGATTGACAATATACGTTCTTGCAGCTAATGCCTGTGCCTTTAATGCTTCTTTCTCAAAATCTCTCGGCATCTCAGATGCAACGACACCAACAATATATTCTTCAAGAGGAAGTGTTACTGTTTGCTTCTTCTGCATCTGGAAAACGGCTACCTCAACTGCTGAACCAGAAGACGTGACCTTTGTTTCCGCTGGACTTTCCTCCTTTTTCAGCTGCTCCCCAAGTTTTCCAGTTACCTGATCCTCTGTGAAAGGAAGCACGACCAAGGATGGAATCATAAGTGTGATAACAAACAATAATGCGCCTAGTACGATGAAAAGTTTGAATTTTGGTGTGTTCATGATTTAAGCCTCCATAGGAATGTAATCTTAAGACTCCAGATGAGTCTTCGTCTCCATTCATTCTTATGGGAATGGACAGGCGATTATGACAAAATTTTTGAAGGAATGAAGCAGAAAGAAGAAAGGATACTGGAAATGCTAGATAAATCTTGGAAGATGCTTGATAAAATTCGGGAAATACTCGATAACTTTTGAGAAATGTTTGATATTCCTTCTAAAATGCTAGATATTTTTAAAAAGATGCCCCGATATGTTCGATTTGCTCTATTTATCTTAGAAGATGCTTGATCATTTCTAAGAAATACTCGATAACTTTTGGGAAATGCTCGATATACCTGCTATTATGCTAGATATTTCTTAAAAGATGCCTTAATATATTCGTTTTGCTCGATATATCTTAGAAGATGCATAATCATTTCCAGGAAATGCTCAATATAACTTCTAAAGTTTTTAACTAAATTAAAAAACGTATTACTCATCCGGTCAGATGTCTGACAGGTGAATAATACGTTCTTATAGAAAATTATGCATTCATATCGGCAATAAACGCTTCCTCTTTTACAGCTGTTTCTTCTTGCTCTTTAATCCGCTCAATATCTGCACCTAATGCGGCAAGCTTCTGATGGAAATTGACATACCCGCGGTCTAAATGCTTTAATTCGGTCACACGAGTAACTCCATCTGCAACTAATCCTGTTAGAATTAATGCAGCGGCTGCACGTAAGTCCGTTGCAGCTACTTCAGCTCCTTGAAGATTAGACGGACCGTTCATAATTACTGAGCGTCCTTCGATTTTAATATCAGCATTCATGCGGCGGAATTCTTCCACATGCATGAAACGGTTTTCAAATACAGTCTCAGTAATGACACTTGTGCCGTTTGCATGCAGCAATAATGCCATCATTTGCGATTGCATATCCGTTGGAAAGCCCGGGTGAGGCATTGTTTTAATATCGACCGCTTTTAATTTTTCCGGTCCTAAAACACGGATCCCATCTGCTTCTTCGATAAAAATAACGCCCATTTCTTCCATCTTTGCAATTAATGAAGTGGAATGCTCTGGAACTGCTCCTTGTACGAGAACGTCTCCTCCTGTAATCGCAGCGGCAACCATAAAGGTTCCTGCTTCAATACGGTCAGGAATAATATTGTGGTCTGCGCCAAATAATACATCGACACCCTCGATACGAATGGTGCCTGTTCCAGCACCTCTTACTTTTGCACCCATTTTATTAAGGAAATTTGCAAGATCAACAATTTCCGGTTCCTTTGCAACGTTTTCCAAAATCGTCGTTCCTTTTGCAAGGGTAGCAGCCATCATAATGTTTTCAGTTGCTCCTACGCTTGGGAAATCAAGATATATTTTCGCTCCGTGCAGGCGTCCTTCAGCAGCCTCAGCTTCAATAAAGCCATTGCCGACCTTAACAGTCGCACCCATTGCTTCAAATCCCTTTAAATGCTGATCAATTGGGCGAGAACCAATGGCACATCCGCCAGGTAATGCTACTCGTGCACGGCCATTACGTGCTAATAATGAACCCATAACCAATACGGAAGCACGCATTTTACGTACATATTCAAAAGGTGCTTCAACACTTAACTCTCGTGATGCATTTACAGTAACGGTGTTATCTTTAAACGTCACTTCAGCGTTTAAGTAGCGTAATACTTCATTGATCGTATATACATCGGAGAGAGTCGGTACATCACGAATTACGCTTTTTCCATCACTTGCTAATAGTGTTGCGGCGATAACCGGTAAGACAGCATTCTTTGCTCCTTCTACTTTGACAGTACCGCTTAGCCTATTGCCGCCGCGGACGATGATTTTTTCCAAAGTGTATTCCCCTCCGCGTCCATTTTCTCTATATTAATATTCAATCGTTATAATAGGTGTGCCAACTACAATGGTAGTCTTTCCGCCCAATCCTTGATTTCGTATTCCTAGTTGTAGATTTATTTCCTTTTCGCCTGCTCCAACAGATGTTGAAAACATTGTCGAATAGGCAGAGCTAGAAATAAAGGCATCTTCCTTTAATGCCTCGACTTCTTTTGCTTTAAAAGCAGATAATAAATGCTTTATTTCCAATGGCAAAGTCTTATCTATTTTATCATTGAATTCGCCTTTGATACAAGAGAAAGTTGTGGCTTTTCCTCGAAATATGTCAGTTATTCTGTTGTCCGTTCTTTTTGATACAGATTCTTCTGTCTTCTGATCCCAACCTTGTCCCTTCATCTCATAAATCACATACGTTTGATATTGGTCTTTTATGGGGGTAGACAGGATTTTTATTGTTTCCATTTCATTGTTACGTTTCAAAATGGCAACTGCTTCAAAATGACCTTCGCTTGATTGAACCGACCATTCCCAATCAGAAAATTGTTGTTTTAAGCCTTCGGTATAATCCTTAATTTCCTTCACCTTATCGAGCATTTCCATTTTTTCTCTTGCATGTAAAGACCATTCACTGATTAAAATATTCTCGTCCTGTAAAATGGACGCTATTTTCAACAAGTCAAGCTCCCCATCAGCTACTGTCGTTTTATTCCCAAGATTTATGAACATAAAACCAATTAGAACAATTATTACAAAAATCTTTTTCAATTGTTACCCCTCCCCTTACTACCATTGTTGCCAAGGAGAAGAGGAGCATACGTGGGAAAAGTCGTCACTTTTTGACAAAAGCGATTCAGGTTTTCTGGGAAGGAAATTTTTAATCACATACCAGTCAAACATCATTAATTATTCCGTTTAAAAAACTGGTTTCGTTATTATATTCATCATTGAATAAATTGGTATTACTTCTTAATTATTCATAATGAAAATAAGCATAACAAATTGAATTGTACTTAATAACGATCCAAAAGAAAACATGTACGAAGACCTATATTTATAGGGTTAGGCGGAAAACCTCAAGCAAAGCGATCTCTCGATTGATTTCTCCTTAATAAACGAATTGCAAGATAAGCGGAAGCTGTTGGGACCATAGGAGATAATCAAGGAAGAAATTACTTACAGCTGACCCAATGACAATCGATAATAATATGTATAATACTCTTGCTTGAAAAACGCGATTTGGCTTTAAAATTTGGTCAATACGCAGTGCCTGCAAAGCCCACCATGCAAGTGCAATAAACGCCAAATGGGAAATGATGCTAATTAACGCTTGCTGTCCAAATCCAGAAATCATGGTACACGCTCCTTTCAAATGGCCTTATTAAATACTATTGTTTATGCACCAAGTCATCTTTGGTATACACGTTTATTTAAATATAACGAATCGGCACACCTCAAAGGGTCTTTTTCAGCTACTAGGTGAATAAAACCCATTGCTGCACCCAACTTCCATATTAGCATATTTTTCCCGTTCAGCATTAAATTCTGTCCCATGTATTAGGCGAATTTCGTACCTGTATCGTTACATGATTCCGATGTTTTTTATGCTTGATCTATCGACAAATCTCTCAAATGAAAGGAAAATAATACAAGAATCTTCTTCAACAATGAATAGACATAAAAAAGAGATCGGAATATGTCCAAATCTCTTGCATATTTGCATTTATTTTTTATTATTTCATATAGTCTTTCACTAGAACATAACATCTTTCCTTCGTCATTCGGGCCTGTGTACTCGTATATTGAAATGACTCTAATGTACCGCCTTCAAATTCCAATGACTCTTCTTTCGCCGTTTCATCTCTTTGCTTGATCCATTGACGCTGTTCTTCTCTCAAATCTTCCATTTCAGCAGTAGAAAGCTGCTTCTCCAGAGTTTGATATATCTCATTCAGCGCCTTGTCCCATCGCACAAAAATTTCTGCCTGCGCTTTATTCATTTCCGTCTGTGTGCCATCCTGAATTTTATCCTCTAAATCAGCTAAGCTTTTTTCGATTTCACTTAATTTTTCTAAATATTGTTCTTTTGTACTTACAACCGTTTTGTTTTCATCCAGAACCTCTTCTTTATCTTTTGCCGTACCGTCTTCTGTCTTACCTTCACCTTCTTCACTAACCACAGACGCGTCTTCTTTTTCCTTGTCTGCATTTCCTGTACTCGTACTGCTGCAGCCGAATAAAAGCAGAAAAGGGATTACTATGCCTAAAAGTTTTCTCATTGTCTCCTCCTCAAGTGCCTTCTTATTGCTTTCACTAAAGCGAGAAGAGGGTGAAATCTATACGATTATCACCCTCTTCTTATATGTCATACCCCTTATATAATCCTTTATTCGCTAATTTATATTATTGAAAAAAATCGCTGAACTGATGGAAGTTCCCTTGTAAGAAATCGAGCGCAACGTTTGGTGCAACTCCAAAAAGAATCGTTGCGAACACACAGATACCGATAACAACGCCCAAGCCTGCTGGAAGCTTGAATTTCACTTCTTCATTGGCTGCCGGTCTAAAGAACATCTGAACCATGACGCCGAAGTAGTAGAAATATGAGACGACCGTTGTTGCAATCATAATCGATACAAGCACATAATGTGCTGGTTCAACGACAAGGGCACCCATGAAAATATTCAGTTTTCCGATAAAGCCAGCCGTTCCCGGAATCCCTGCTAATGATAGGATAAACACAGCCATCGCAATCGCAAGAATTGGCGCTTTTCGATATAAACCGGCAAATTCTGCAATATCCTCAGAGCCTGTTTTCTGTGTCACTAATTGAATGATCGCAAATGCACCCAAGTTCATAAACAAGTATGCACCTAAGTAAAACCACAGCGTATCAAACAAGAATGCAGACATCGAAGCGACGACAACAAGCAAGTAGCCGGCTTGTGCAATACTTGAATAAGCAAACAGACGTTTAATATTCTTCTGTCTTAACGCGACTACGTTCCCAATGATCATCGTTGCTGCTGCAAGGAAGGCGATATAATCCTGAACCTTGATAAGAAGCGGCATCGAACCCGGTCCTTCAGTCGGAATATTGTAGAAGATCACCATTAAAATCCGAACAATTAGGATAAATCCTGCTGTTTTTGAAACAACACTCAAGAATGCCGTAACAGGTGTTGGTGCTCCCTGGTAAACATCCGGTGCCCACATATGGAAGGGTGCAGTTGCCACTTTAAAGGAAAGACCAACGAAAATCATAAAGAAAGCAAGCCCTAGAAGGTAAATATGCTGCGAATCAGCTAATGTGACCACATGGCGAGCCATATCAAGCAAATTAGTCGTTCCTGTTAAGCCATACACATAGCTCATTCCAAAAATTGTAATCGATGTAGAAATTCCGCCATTCACGACATATTTCATCGCAGACTCATTCGATCCACTTTGTTTCTTTCTAATACCTGCAAGGATATAGGAAGAAATCGATAGAAGCTCAAGCCCGACAAACAAGGTGATTAAGTCGCCGCTAGAGGACATCATCATCGCACCAAGCAAGGCCGCTAAGAATAAATAATAGAATTCTCCTCTATATTCATTCAGCCCTTCCTTTGGCTCATAGCTGATCGCAATCAAGAAGACAAGCGCAGCCCCGATTAACAATAGCAGCTTGAACGCGATTGCAAAGGAATCCAGGCGGAATGTTTCATAGAGAATTGTTTCCGGGCCATTGCCCATCAGGCTAAGCAATGAAACAAGGGCTCCGAGAATTCCCGCTAAGCCAAGCCAGCCCAGCAGCTTTCGATTCACACTCTTTGCCATAAATAAATCTAGCAATGAAAGTAACGTGATTACACCGAGGATGATGAACTCAGGTGTCATGATGCTCCATTTAAATGATAGTAATGTTTCGAGATCCATCCTTCATCACCCTCCAATCCCAAGCATGATAGTTTCAAGTGCAGATGTGAGCGGTTCAGTTAATACACTTGGATATACGCCAATTAAGACAATAATCCCTATTAGAACGAGCGCAGGAACCCATTCCGCTTTCCTGAGATCTGTAATTCCGGCAAACTCTCGATGAGCCTTGCCATAAGTAATCCCGAGAACCGCACGCAGCAGATAGACAGCGGTTAGAATGATACCAAGCGCACCTACTGCAGCTAATACTGGCATTTCCTTAAATAATCCAAGGAATGCCATAAATTCACTTACAAAGCCTGACATTCCCGGCATTCCTAACGAAGCCATCGCTCCAGCAAGCAGGAAGCCAGCCGTAATCGGCATTCCCTTTGCCAAGCCGCCAAGGTTAGGAATATTGGATGTTTGCAGACGCTCATAAAATACACCGACAAGGAAGAACAGCAGCGCAGCAATTAAACCATGTGAAACCACTTGGAAAATCGCCCCTTGAATCCCTGCTTCATTTAAAGCGCCCAAACCGATTAAGACAATTCCCATATGGGAAATAGATGAGTAAGCAAGTACCATCTTGAAATCTGTTTGCACAAGTGCAAGGAATGCTCCGTAAAGCAGATTTACTACTCCTAGAACAGCAATTAATACCGCAAGATCTTGGAATTGTTCAGGGAAAATGCCCATGCCGAACCGGATAATTCCGTATGCACCAATTTTTAAAAGAATCCCTGCGTGAAGCATAACGACAGATGGAGAGGCTTGAACGTGAACGCGCACCATCCAGCTATGCAGCGGGAAGATTGGCAGCTTCACCCCAAATGCAATCAGCATGGCGATCAGCAAGCCCATTTTTACACCAGCTGACATCACAAGATGATCTGTATCTGAAGCAAGGATATACGTTAACGCATCAATATTAGATGTCCCTGTACGTGCAAAGAGCACCATGATGACAATCAGCAATACAGCAGAACCTAACCCATTATAAATTAAGAAGCTAAATGCTGCTTTTTCCTTTTCAAAATAGCCCCACTTCCCAATAAGGAAGAAAGTCGGAATAAGCGTAATTTCGAAAAAGATAAAGAACAGAATTAAATTTTCAGCAGCAAATACCCCAAGCATGCCTACCTCGAGAAGAAGGAATAGCATAAAGTAGCCTTTCCATTCTTTTTTAATATACATAGAAGCAATGGCTGCAAGTGTCGAAAGGATGGCAGTTAACACAAGCATAATCAGCGAGAAGCCATCGACACCTAATTCATATTTAATAGAATACAAACCTCTTAGTAGGTTGGGATCACCGAATTGAATCCAATTGACCACTTCATCCAAACGCTCAAGCGAACTCCCTGATCGGTATTGAAAAAACGCGATCAAGGACAATACAAGCGCTGGAAGAGTTGCCAGGAACCCTACTGTTTTAATGGCAGATTCCTTTGCTTTTGGAACAAATAATAAGGCGATCACACCGAGTAAAGGGGAGAAAACTAAGATGGATAAATAAGCAAAGTTCATTTCAAATACCCCCCTGTTACTGCAAATACAACGACTAGAATGGCTAGGCCGAGAAATGCGACAGCACCGTATCTTTGGATCTGTCCACTTTGGAACTTCGAGCCTGCGTGGCCAAGTCCTGAAACCGCTCCTGCAACACCCTTGACGATCCCCTCAACGATGAATGTTTCAATGAAACGCAGAATCAAGCTGAGTCCTTTTGTTATTTTTAAAATCGTTAACTCGTAAAATTCATCAATATAATACTTATTGTATAAAAGAGTATATAGTGACGAAGCACCAAGCCAATCACGAGAAAGCGACCGCTTGCTGTAAATGAGCCAAGCTAGGAAAATACCTAATAAAGAGACAACCGTTGCAACAATCATGATCCATGCAGGACCTTCAATATGCCCATGCCCAAGTGCTGGATTGCCATCTGTTAGCCAATCACCTAGAAATGTCCCAAACCAAGGCGTATTGACATACCCCGCTACAACAGCAAGAATGGCAAGAACGATCATCGGGACAGTCATTACACTTGGTGATTCTTTTACATGCTTCGTATCACTGCGAGATTCGCCAGCAAATACCATAAAGAAAAGACGGAACATATAGAATGCCGTAAAGAACGCAGCAATAACTGCTAGCCAGAATAAAACTGTATTGCCATGTGCCCATGCTGCAATTAAGATTTCATCCTTACTAAAAAATCCTGAAAATAAAGGGACACCGCTAATCGCTAATGTTCCTATCAAAAATAATGGACCTGTTACACGAAGCTTTTTCCATAAACCGCCCATTTTCTCAATATCCTGCGTATGGACTGCGTGGATAACGCTGCCTGCTGCAAGGAATAACAAGGCTTTAAAGAAAGCATGTGTCATCAGGTGGAATACACCCGCAACATAGCCAGCAGAGCCCAGTGCAAGCATCATGTAGCCTAGCTGGCTGACCGTTGAATACGCAAGCACTCTCTTAATATCCTTCTGAACAAGACCAATGCTTGCCGCAAAGATCGCAGTGAATGCCCCAATAATCGCAACCGTCATCAGCGCAGCCTCGCTTGCTGAAAAAAGCGGGAACAGGGATGCCACTAAATAAACCCCTGCTGCAACCATTGTTGCGGCGTGGATTAAAGCAGAAACCGGCGTTGGACCTTCCATCGCATCCGGCAGCCACGTATGAAGCGGGAATTGACCGGACTTCCCTATTGCACCAATAAATATTAGAATGGCAGTTAATGTAAGCATCGTTGAAGAAACCGCTCCAGCTTCAACCGCTGCAAAAATTTCATCATATTCGAAGCTTCCTACCTGCCAGAATAATAGAATCATTCCGATTAGAAGACCTACGTCCCCAATACGTGTCATAATAAACGCCTTTTTGGCTGCCTTCTTCGCTTCTTCCTTATAAAAGTAGAAACCAATTAGCAGGAATGAGCCTAAACCCACAAGCTCCCAGAAAATATACGTTTGCAGAAGGTTTGGCGAAAGCACTAAACCAAGCATTGCAAATGTAAATAAGCCTAAGTAAGCGTAGTATACATGGAATCGTTCATCACCGTGCATATATCCCTTTGAATACGTATGTACAAGGAAACTCACTAGCGATACGATTACAAGCATTAACGCATTTAATTGATTGACTTCAAAACCCGCTGTTAACTGAACATCCCCTATCGTCAGCCAAACCGACTCTGCCTTATGTGTAGGTGACGAAAATCTTTCGAACAGCACCAATAAGGAGTAGACGAACGATGCAAGCGAGAGCAGGATTCCTATGTATGCACTTGCTTCTTTCAGTCGTTTGCCAAAAAAGATAAGGAATAAAAACGATAAAAGCGGGAAAAGCGGTATGATCCATGCATTCTCCATCAATATCACAATCCCCTTTTTGAACACGTTTATTGTTTTGTATAGTCACTAGAGCCAACGTGTTAGATTACTAGAGGTTAGAGGCTAGATTAGCGGAAATCGGCCAGTGATTTCTATTTTCAGCCTCAGTCTAAATGACATTTCTAAAAACTTCTCCACCCTCTAGTGTTTCAAAGTGTTCACTTCATCAATATTAACGGTATTCCGATTACGGTATAAGGTAATTAGTATCGCTACCCCAACAGCAACTTCTGCAGCGGCAACAGCCATGACAAAAAGTGCGAAGATTTGTCCTGTTATGGATGGCATCACACCGAATTTACTGAACGCTACTAAATTAATGTTGGCAGCATTAAGCATTAGTTCAATCGAAATAAGAACAATGATGATGTTTCTCTTTGTTAATGCACCATATAAACCGATACAAAATAGAATTAAACCCAGCGCCAGGTAGGCTGATAGTGGAACTGAACTCATTCCTTCTTCGCCTCCTTCTCCTGATCATTCTTTGACAGCACAATCGCTCCAATAAGCGCAGCTAGCAGCAAGACTGATGTTAATTCAAATGGAATAATATATTTTGAATAAAGCGCGATCCCAATCTGTTCTGTGTTATTCTCATGTAATGTTGTTGACGCTTCGCCAAAGTCAAGATTATAAATACCGATGTAAAAGGCGAAGGCAAAACCGAGAATTCCTAAGAAGAGAAGCAGCTTTCGCAGGCGGCCTGTCTTCGGCTCATTCGTATCATTGTGACGGGTTAACATGATTCCAAAGAGCATAATGATTGTAATCGCCCCGGAATAGATAAGTATTTGAACGGCAGCTAAAAACTCAGCTGATAGCAGGATAAAGATCCCTGCGATGCTGACAAATGTAAATACGAGTGCAAGGACCATGTGCACGACCTTCGTAAGGTTTAATAAGAGCACGCCGCCGACTATTGCAACTAAAGCGAGTGAAATGAATGCTAAAAATTCACCTGAAAACGTCATGCTTTATTCACCTTCCGTATATTCTCGTCATTTTCATCCAGCCATTCGAGGTTTTTAAACAGCTCATCCCGGCTATATTCAGCGAGTTCAAAGTTATTTGACATAATGATTGCCTCTGTCGGACAAACCTCCGTACATAGGTCGCAAAGAATACAAATTTCAAAGTTAATATCATACGTATCAATAATTTTTCCCTTTTTATTCGGATCCGGGTGTTTTTTCCCTGTCAGCTGGATGCAATCGGTCGGGCAAATATTTGCACATTGATTACAAACGATGCATTTTTCCGGATAAAACTTTTGAATCCCCCGAAATCGGTCGGGCAATGGGAGTGGCTCATTCGGATATTCATAGGTTGGTTTTTCTTTTGTTAAATTTTTCAGGGTATACTTTAAGCCTTTTGCTAATCCAAATCCAAGCATGTTTTTCACCCCTTGCGGTTAAAGTAAGCTTTTAAAACAGTTTTAAGATTTCTTTAATAATGGCTGTTAGGAAAATGTTCGCTAATGCGATTGGCAATAGGATTTTCCAGGCAAATTCCATCAACTTGTCTGCACGCATACGAGGGAACGTGCTTCGGAACCAAATTAATAGAAACACGACAAACATGAACTTAAGTGCAAACCAGACTGCACCTGGAATAAAGTCTAGGAATGAGAATAGCGGAAGCCATCCCCCTAAAAATAAAACCGTTGTTAAGGATGCCATTGCAAACATATAGACATATTCTGCAAGCATGAAAAATGCCCAGCGGAAGCCTGAATATTCGACATGGAACCCGGCTACAAGTTCGTTTTCGGATTCAGGCAGGTCGAATGGGACACGATTTAATTCAGCCACTGACGCTATGATAAAGATGATGAAGGCAATTGGCTGAAGCAGGATATACCATACATTCTCTTGTGCAGCGACAATATCATTTAGGTTCAAGCTGCCTGTTAAGAGAATGATTCCTAGCACGGACATGACTAGTGGAATTTCATAGGAAATCATCTGTGCGGCTGCACGCATTCCCCCAAGAAGGGCATATTTATTATTGGACGCCCATCCCCCAGTAACCATACCGATCGTTGTTAAGCCTGAAATAGCAATATAATACAGCAGACCGACACTAATATCAGCAAATTGTAATTTATCAGTAAACGGAATCGCTGCAATGACCATAAAGGATGGAGCAAACGCGATTACTGGCGCTAAAATAAACAATGGTTTATCAGCAAGCTTCGGGATCGTATCTTCTTTTAGCAGAAGCTTTAACACGTCAGCAACCGTTTGCAATAATCCCCAGCGCCCACCGACTTGGTTCGGACCTTGGCGGAGCTGCATAAAACCCATAACTTTCCGCTCTGCAAGGATTGCATAGGTGACGAATCCTAAAATGACTAAAAGCAAAACGGTTGCAAGTAAAAAGAAAATCCCAAAGTTTAAGATCCCCGGCTGGGAATGCAATAAATCTTCAACCATTAGCCATCCACCTCCCCTAGGATGATATCAACCGCTCCTAGAATGGAAATTAAGTTTGCAATTGTTTCTCCCTCTAGTAGCTTCGGGAGAATTTGTAGATTATAGAATGATGGTCTTCTAAACTTCAGACGATACGGTTCTTTCTTTCCATCACTTGCGATATAACAGCCGATTTCTCCACGAGGGGACTCAATTCGTACAAATGCCTCGCCTTTAGGGGCTTTAATAATCTTTGGCACTTTTGCTAAAATGTCTCCTTCAGAAGGGAACTGTTCACAAGCCTGTTCTAGTATCTTCAGTGATTCTTCGATTTCATCAAGCCGGCAGTGATAACGTGCCCACGCATCTCCTGTCTCCCGGGTAATTACATTAAAGTCAAAGCGATCATAGATGGAATAAGGCTCATTTTTACGCAGATCCCACTTGACTCCTGTACAGCGAAGATTAGCCCCACTAAGTGAATAATTAAGCGCATCTTCTTTCGTGTATGTACCAATTCCTTTTACACGGTTCATAAAAATTTCGTTTCCTGTTACGAGCGTATGATAGCCTTTCAATTGCTCGCGCATATAAGGAATAAAATCTCTTACTTTATCAACCCAGCCTTCAGGTGCATCCCATTTGACTCCACCGACACGCATGTAGTTAAATGTTAGACGAGCGCCTGACAGCTCATTAAGCATATTAATGATCATTTCCCTTTCACGGAAAGCGTATAGAAGCGGACTCGTTGCTCCAAGGTCAAGCAAATATGTACCAAACCAGACAAGGTGGCTTGCTACCCGGCCAAGTTCCATTGCAATGACACGCAAGTACTCCGCTCTCTCAGGGACTTTAATATTCATCATCGTTTCAACCGCATGACAAATCACATAGTTATTCGTCATGGCCGAGACGTAGTCCATCCGGTCAGTGTAAGGGATGATTTGTGTGTATTGAAGATTTTCTGCCAGCTTTTCTGTTCCGCGATGAAGGTAGCCGATGACTGGCTTTGCTTCTACAATGGTTTCCCCATCAATTTTTAAGACGAGACGAAAAACACCGTGCGTACTTGGATGCTGAGGTCCTACGTTCAAAAGCATTTCTTCTGTTCGCAACATTGGTTACACCTCCACATCATACGGTTCATAGTCTTTCCTTAACGGATGACCAACCCATTCTTCACCGAGCATAATGCGGTGTAAGTTCGGATGATTGTTAAACGTAATGCCGAGTAAGTCATACGCTTCGCACTCTGGCCAATTCGCACCTGCCCAAAGCGGCTGCAATGAATCAATCGTTGGTTCATCACGGTCAATCTTTACTTTTAATGCAACAGATTGACTATTTTTAAATGAATATAAGTGAACATACACTTCCATATGTGTTTCAAAATCTGTTCCATGCAGCTCTGACAAATAATCAAAGCCTAATTGCTCGTTATATTTTAAAAACTCTGCAATTTTATAATAGCTTTCCGGCTTTGCTACAAGAGTTGGGACATCCTTTGAAAGATTATTAATATAGTAATCTTCTATATGATCCTTTCCAAGATGCTCCTCTATGACTCTAATATATTTATCAAGATATGGCTGATTTGCTGATGGCTTTGCTTCAGCTGCTGGTTCTGACTTTGCACTTCCACCGCCTGCCTTTGCTTTCGCTGCGGCTGCAGCGGCGGCTTTTGCCTTTGCGGCAGCAATCGCTTTTGCTTTTTCATCGTCTCCAGCTGCACCTCCAGCTTTTGCTGTTGCGGCGGCCTTTGCTTTGGCTGCTGCGGCGGCTTTCGCTTTTGCGGCGGCAATCGCTTTCGCCTTTTCATCGTCCCCACCAGTTTCTCCCGATTGTTTTGCCAGTGCAGCTGCTTTTGCTTTCGCAGCAGCGGCAGCCTTTGCCTTGGCAGCGGCGGCGGCTTTTTGCTTCGCGATATCAAGGTCTTCAGTTGGGGCTTCTTCCTTTGCTTCACCTTGTTCTTTTGCCTTCATTTTCGCTAGTGCGGCAGCCTTTGCTTTTGCAGCAGCGGCAGCTTTTTGCTTCGCGATATCTAGATCTTCAGCGGGCGCTTCTTCCTTTGCTTCGCCTTGTTCTTTTGCCTTCATTTTCGCTAGTGCGGCAGCCTTTGCTTTTGCAGCAGCGGCAGCTTTCTGCTTCGCGATATCTAGATCTTCAGCGGGCGCTTCTTCCTTTGCTTCACCTTGTTCTTTCGCCTTCATTTTCGCTAGTGCGGCAGCCTTTGCTTTCGCGGCAGCGGCAGCTTTTTGCTTCGCGATATCAAGATCTTCAGCGGGCGCTTCTTCCTTTGCTTCACCTTGTTCTTTCGCCTTCATTTTGGCTAGTGCGGCGGCCTTTGCTTTCGCGGCAGCCTCTTTTTTGAGCTGTTCTAAATCCTTTTCACCGCTCATAGGTTAGATCACCTTCTTCCCAGTCTTAGCCTCGTAACGGATCTTTTCCTTCAATTTATTAATTCCATATATTAGTGCCGCTGGATTTGGTGGACATCCAGGTATGTATACATCTACAGGTACAATTTGATCGACGCCTTTAACCACTGAGTAGGATTTCACATAAGGTCCACCAGCTGTTGCACAAGAGCCCATAGCAATTACCCACTTGGGTTCTGGCATTTGATCATATAACCTGCGAAGAATTGGTGCCATTTTCTTTGTAACTGTGCCTGATACGATCATTACATCTGATTGGCGGGGGGAATTGCGATAGAATGTACCGAAGCGTTCTAAATCATAGTGTGCATTACTAGCCTGCATCATCTCAATCGCACAACAAGCAAGACCGAAAGTCATAGGCCATAACGAGTTGCTGCGAGACCATGCTTTAATTTGTTCAAGCGTTGACATAAATACCGTTCTTTGTATCTCTTGCATATCCTCTTCTGGGATGTTTTCGATTCTTAGATCCATTTCAACACCTTCTTCTTCCAAGCATAAATTAGACCGATGATAAGCATAAATACAAAAATTAACATCTCAATTAATGCAAAGATTCCGAGTTTTTCGTATGCAACAGCCCAAGGATACAAAAACACTGTCTCTACATCAAAAATAACAAACATAAGGGCAAAAATATAATAGCGCACATTAAACTGCACCCGTGAATCACCGAATGGCTCAAGTCCGCTCTCATACGTGGTGTACTTCGAATCATACGGTTTATAAGGCCGCAACAACTTCCCTAAAAACAGTGCCACCACAGGCAACAAAATCCCCAGACATAGGAATACAAACACGATCAAATAGTTATTTTGATATAAATTTAGCATTTCCATGTCTATCCCCTCCAATGTTGTAAAATTTTTAATTCTTCAATATTTGTAACCGTAACCATTATAGCACTCTTCCAAATATGTGTCGACAAGCCCCAGTATATTATTGGAAAATCCCTCACCTGCCAAATAAAGAGTTATTTGCGTTTGGGAGCTCGCTCACAAAAAGCGAATAACTCTTTATTTGGCAAGCTTCAGCGACAGCTGAAGCCGGAGGTGCGGCAGCACATCCGGGTGAGGGATTTTCCATCTACCGTACCCGGATGTCAACACATATCCCTCCATCCTGAACATTTGCGCCATCTCCCTGTATCACTCCTCCGAATACTCCCCGAGATGGCGCAAATGCGAACTGACATCTTCATTACATCTCCCA
>NZ_JALDXW010000042.1:0-30588 GCF_032154635.1 Cytobacillus sp.
TTGAAATTACTTCTGCAGACGGCGGAGGACATGGGGGACATTAAAAAATATCAATAGGCGCATTCTTAGGGAATGCGCCTTTCATTCATAATGCACGTGAATAAACTTTCTCTCCTTGAACCCAGACCTCACGAATGTTTTCAGGCCGGGCAAGGTACATAATTTTTTGAAAAATATCATATAAATCATCTTTATCGTTATGGATAGGAAGTTTTGCAGATGCGAGAGCTGTATCGATTATTTGTACATCCCATGCATAGGTTTCTGCTAAGCGGCCAATTGGCAAGCTTAAGCTCTCTCCGCCGCCGACAGTAGCAAAGTAGAAGGCTTCATTCATAGTGATTCGTGAATTTCGCACACCGCGTTTTTCAGCAGGCAGGGATGGATTCACCCCATCATCAAGCATTCTGGATGATAGGACTGCTTGTCTTGCATTATCGAAAAGACTTGGTGAAAAGCCTCCAGAAATATCCGAACCTAATCCAATTTCCACACCCTTTGCATGTAAATGGGCGACGGGCAGAACGCTATTGGCAAAATAGGCATTTGAGATTGGGCAATGACTTACAGCAGTTCCTGTTTTCGCAAATAAATCTGCATCATCGTCATGTAAAAAATTACAATGTGCCATGACAGACTTATCACGTAATAGGCCAAAATCATGCAACGCAAATGCGTCATTTTTATCGAAACGATCTTGAACATATGTATGTGCCCAATCGCTTTCACTGCAGTGAGATTGGATGTATGTATCATGTTTTGCAGCTAATGCGCCTAGTCCCTTTAAAGCTTCATCCGTACAGCTGGGAATAAATCGAGGGGTAACTACAGGGTATACTCCTTGTTTCACTGACTTTGCTAAGTCTTTAACAGCTAGAATAAATTCTTCTGTATCTGCTAATGCTGTCTGAGCATCAGCGTCACGATAATAATCTGGGTTTTGTTCGGGATCATCCATAACTACTTTTCCAACCAAACCACGCTGTCCCTTTTTAGCACAAATGTTTGCCAGCAGCAAACTGGCTTCTTTATGAACGGTTGCAAAATAAAGGGCGGTAGTTGTTCCATTTGCCAGGAGGGTAGCCACTACTTCTTCGTAAATATCTTTTGCGAAATCTATATCCGAAAATTTCGCCTCAAGCGGAAAGGTATACGTGTTTAACCAATCATAGAGAGGAAGATCTAAAGCTGTTCCAGATTGGGCCCATTGTGGTGCATGAACATGCAAATCGACAAATCCTGGTAAGAAATATTGACCGTCAGCTAAGCGATGAAATTTATCTGTATCCCGATAGGTATCTAGCAGAGTTTGATAATCATCCTCTTCAGGTCCAACAACCTTTTCAATCATACCATTCGCATTAATACAGAATAAATGATCCCTTAAAATTTCGACCTCTTTTGGTGAGCTGCTAGAAAAAGCAGTTCCATGAAAAACTTGCGTATATGAAATCATAGTTATCCTCTTCCTTTACTAAACGTATATTCATCGTAAAATGCGAGTCCTTAAGCAAAAACCGCCACCTTGAATAAGCTAGTTAAAGGATGCTTGCACCCAAACTTTTGAAAAAGAATGGCAGCTTTTACCCTAAAAGTATAACCTCTTAATTATTGAATTTCTAGGCTCTTTGACTTCTTCCTTAAAACAGCCACCATTAATATAAAAAATGGAATGAAAGTTTGCATGATTGGAAATAAGAGCGGGAAAACAGCTATATCTATATGATTGTTTACCATTAAATTCGGCACTCCCCAAAAACTCACCTCTACTATTAAAATGCCAATCGGCCAAACAATCGGTTTATAATCAGATAATTTTAGCCATTGAGCGGTTGTGAAAATTGTAGCATTGTAGAAAACAGTAATTTTGATAAAAGTTCCTAATATCCATATTGCAATGATAATAGGATCGATACTTTCTATGAAATCACCCAAGTTTACTAATTGAGTGGCTGATAAAAAAGGATAAATATAAAATTCAGTATTTTGATTTAGAATAAACAAAACAGTAATATTTATTAAGATAAAAGTGACTAAAATTAAAAGAACCGTAATGATTCCCCATTTCATCCCCTTTGAATCTGATATGGAGGGGAGGAGAAACACCATTAGGAATAGCTCGCCAAACCATATTTGAGGGATAATCGCCCCTTTCAAAGAGGGAAGGAGTCCGTTCTCTACTATCGGAAAAATATTTGAAGGTTCAAGCTGGGGAAGTAATAAGAAAATAATAATAAATACGGAGAAGATAAAAATTGGAAAAACTAATTGAGAAACTCTTCCAATCACTTCTATCCCAGCAATGACTGTAAATGCTGATAGTAACAGCATGGTAATTATAATGACATGAACAGGTGTTTTTATAAAGAAAACCTTGATAAATTCAGCATAGGTTCTAGTAATTTGTCCGGATGCAATAAGAAAAAAGGTGAAATATAGAAAACCGAGAAGTTTTGTAGCAAGTGTGCCAATTGTCTGCTCGCATATTTGAAAAAATGATTGCCGAGGGAATCGTTTCGATAATTGCATCACAATGATCACCGTAATAAAGCCAATGATTGAAGCCCAAATAGGAGATATCCACAAATCTTTCTTTGCATATTTCGCAGTGATTGAAGGTACTGTAAGGATAGCTGTTGCAATAATTGTCAAATACATCATCATCCCCATTTGCATGGAGGAAATTCTTCCTTTATCCATTATCCTCACTCCTTTCATCGAAAAATTATATCTTTACTGCTTTTACTTTTTTTTTGATACTAGAAATACCTAATAAGAGTAATGGAATGCAAGTCTGCATGACTATGCCAAGAAACGGAGAGACGGTTTCATCGTGATGATTGATAACTATTAAATTTGGTAAAGACCAGAAGCTTAATTGTACGATTAGAATGCCGAGCGGCCATACGAAAGGCTTGTAGTCAGTCAGATTTAGCCATTGTCCGATCCCTAATGCAGTCACATAATAAAAAACCGTTATTTTTACAAACGACCCCAAAATCCATAGAGCAATTATTATGGGATCCAAATTTTCGATGAAATCACCTATGTTAACAAATAGAGTAGCTTTTAAAAAGGGGTAAAGGGTACCGGCTGTGTTTTGTCCCAAAATAAAAAGAACAATTAAATTTGCTATTATAAAGGTGAATAGCACCATAAATATCGTAATCAATCCCCATTTCTTTCCTTTATTTTGATCTGATAAAAATGGAAGAAGAAATATCAATAAGAAAAATTCCCCAAACCAGATTTGAGGGATAATGGCTCCTTTTAATGAAGGGAGAATTCCGTCTTCCATAATAGGCAATAGATTACCTAAATGTAGTTTAGGAATTAATAAAATAATAATGATAAAAATAGAAAAAATAAAAATAGGAAAAAATATCTGGGATACTCTTCCAATTACTTCTAATCCACCAATGACGGTGAAAGCGGCAAGAACGGTCATTGAAATGATAATGATACTTATTGGGGTTTGCGGTAAATATACCGTTAATATAAAATCTGCGTAGCTTCTAACGATTTGCCCTGTCACATAAGCTAAAAAGCATACATAAATAAATCCTAATAGCTTCCCTATATATACCCCTGCTGTTCGTTCACATATTTGAAAAAAGGATTGCTGTGGATAGTTTTTTGATAACCTCATAACAATAAATAAGGTCATAAATCCAACAAGTGAGGCCCAGATAGGAGAAAGCCATAAATCTTGTTTGGCATACTTGGCAGTGATTCCGGGAACTGTTAAAATCGCAGTGGACATTATTGTCAAATACATGATCATCCCCATTTGCAAAGAGGAAATTTTTCCTTTCTCCATTCCTAAACCTCCAATCACTAAGAAATCCAATACATATAAAATTTATAGACTTTCCATAAATTTGCCGAATGGTCTAAATATATTTTCAAGCAATGTCACTGGCCCTGGTAAGTTGGGAAGATCAAAAAGAGAAAGAGTGCCAGCTAGCAGAAGTAAAATAAAAAACGTGAATTGATCTTTTTTAGGATAGGTTTTTATTTTTTTCCACTCATATAAAATAATGGCTCCAATAATTACCATGACACAAAAGAATATTCCCCATTTCACTCATGTTTCACCTCGTTCTTAGGCAGCCCGCTTGGAGTACTTGTATACCCAGGTCTGCGAATATAGGCTTCGACATCCACACTTACTTCTATCTTGGGAAATATCTCATTCCAACGGTTTTTCACCTTTTTCCATTCCTTTGGGTAGTGGTGATGATATTCTGTCGCAAAATTAATAATGTCAAGATTAAATTCTTTCTGAAGCGGATCTAATGCCGCTTCAATCCGATGTTTAATATTTTTCTCAAAATCAATTTCTACCTTCTTAATTGTCTCCGGATCCATTAAATCTAGCTTGGTTTCATTTTGAATCACATCGCCTTCTGCACGCACTTTCACGCTCATTTTCCATGCACCTTTTGTTATCTTAGGCTTTAGTTTGACATGAGATTGTACGGGACCAACTGATATCTCTTCCTTTTCATTCCCAGTTTTAAAAGAAATGGTGCTATCTTTTAGCATATTTTTTATCCACATGATTCCTCGTGTTTCATATTCACCTATCGTGCCGATCATTTTATCTTTCGAAAATAATGCGGAACCTGATATATAAGGGATCGATTCAAATTCCATTTTCCCTTTATTGGGAGGGTATATATTTATAAGGGGAATCACGGCGTTTTGGGCATCACTTGTCAACATTAAATCTAGATCCTTCATTGTTACAGGAAGCCCTATATTGAAATCTAAAAGTTCTTTAAGTACTTCACCAGAATAGCGTTCTAAAGGGGGCAGTAACTGAAGAACTTTTTCAGTGTCAGCTTTACTAACAAACATAAATGCTCTGCCGCGCGGCTCAGGATGGCGAACTAAGAAATCGAACTGCTGACGAATTCCGTTTTCGGCGAGTCCCATACCAAAGATGAAAACTTTGCATTGCCCCCAAAAGATTGTTCGAGGCAGTACCATTTGAAGCTTCGAAACAGCATCTGCTAAATTAATGCCAATTCCTTTCCGAATTAATGTTAGATCTCCTCCGCCTGTTCCCATGCCGCCTCCGCCACTAAGTGCCCGAGGAATAAACACTTGTGCGGTAACTTTAATCTGTTTATCCTCTGTTAGGTCTATAGCTGTTGCTGTTATGATAGCGATATCATTGACTTCAACGCGATCCCAGCAACCGCTGAGCATAAAAATACTTAGAAAATAAGAAAGAGATAGGAAAAAGCGCTTCATTCTATATTTTCTCCTTTGCGAATAAAATTAGGCTAATCTCCTCCTTTAGTAGGGTCAGGTTTTAAACCAGGAGATTGACGATACTTGTTAAAGTCACCTGTTAAATGAGGACGAGTTTTAAGCTTCCACCATGGGGCTCTTACCATTGTATCTTTCAGTTCCGAACCTTTTAATGGAGCTAAAGGACTTAAATAGGGAACACCAAAAGAACGAATGGTTGATAAATGAACAATTATGGCAATAATCCCCATCATAACTCCGAGTAGACCTAGTGCCCCAGCCAAAAAAATAATGGGGAAGCGCAGGATTCGAAATCCGATGCCCATCGCATATCGTGGAATCATGAATGAGGCAATCCCAGTAATAGCTACCACTATAACCATAGGCGCTGATACAAGTCCCGCTTGGACAGCGGCTTGTCCAATAACCAAAGCACCTACAATACTGACTGCAGCACCAACCTGCTTTGGCAATCGTATCCCTGCTTCTCTTAACGCTTCAAAGGTAACCTCCATCATTAGGGCTTCTACAAGAGCAGGGAAGGGAACAGCTTCTCTTGAAGCAGCTACACTGAGCAGGAGAGCAGTAGGGACCATTTCATGGTGAAAAGTTAGAATAGCTACATAAAGAGATGGCAGCAGCACTGATATAATTAGGAATAAATAACGTAGCCAGCGAACCGCTGAACTGATTGGGAAGCGCTGGTAATAATCTTCGTGTGATTGCAATAACGAAAAGAATGTTGTTGGAGCAATAATTACAAATGGAGTCCCGTCAACTAAGATGGCAACCCTGCCTTCCAGCAAATTGGAACAGACAACGTCAGGACGTTCGGTAGTTAAAACTTGCGGGAAGGGGGAGTAAGGATTGTCTTCTATTAATTCTTCGATATAGCCACTCTCTAAAATGCCATCAATCTTAATTCGTTCTAAGCGATTATGCACTTCTTCAATAAGAGTATGATTGGCAAGCCCCTCTATATAAGAAATAACAACCTTAGTTTTTGTGTGCTGACCAATAAATAATTCTTGCATCTTGAGAGAAGGAGTTTTAATAATCCGCCGTAATTGAGAGGTGCTTACGTTAATTGTTTCCGTAAATCCTTCCCTTGGTCCTTTAATACCTACTTCGGCAGTTGGCTCTCCAATTGCTCGCTTTTCCCATTTAGCTAGGCAGAAGGAATAACTACTATTTAATCCGTCACATACCAGCAAAGGGTTTCCTGTTGATATTGAATTAATGCATTCAGACTGGGTAGTTAGCTTTTTTAAATTGGTAACAGGAATTTTATTTTCGAGTAAATTCATTAATTTACTTGAATCTTCAATATTTGCGTTCATTAGCGGATTAAGAATTTGCTCATCCGCTTCTTCTACATTTGCCAGCCCATCGAAGTATATAAGATAAGCTTGAATCATTCCTCCTATTAAAAATGGCCGGAAAACCACATCTGAGCAATTGGCATATATAGAACGGAAATATTCGATATTTTCATCGATGTTATTTGCCAATATAACTTGGTCGTCTGAAGGGTGTGTTTGAAGATCTGTTTGTGCCTGATTATTTTCTTTTTTTCTTAGCAGTTTCTTTACACGACGTACCAACCATTTTTCCTCCTAAAAAATAATCCCTTTTAATGACAGGTTTTCTTAGTTATCCCATAAAGTTATAAAAGTTATGCACGTGATTAAATGGAGGAAGAGACGTTAGGTGGAGAGGAATAAGGGCGTTTGACGCCAATAAAAAAACTGCAGAGAGATCTGCAGTTTTTAAACATATTTCCTATTTTATTAAATCATACGTTATGCATATCGGTTTTCCTGTTCTCGGATCACGGCTGATTTCTGCATCAATGTGAAATACTTTTTGCAATATATCCTTCTGCATAACCTCTTCACTTGTTCCGGCTTTAATAAGATTGCCATCCTTTAGGGCGATCATGTTATGGGAAAAACGGGCTGCATGGTTTAAATCATGTAAAACCATAATGATTGTTCGATTTTGTGTTTCGTTTAAGCCTTTAAGCAACTCGAGTACTTCTAATTGGTGTGCCATGTCAAGATAGGTGGTAGGCTCATCCAAGAAGATAATCTCTGTTTCCTGTGCTAGTGCCATAGCAATCCATACTCGCTGTCTCTGACCGCCTGAAAGCGAGTCTACTGTCCGAAATTTGAAATCAAATGTGTTTGTTACTTGTAAAGCCCAATCAATGATTTCATAATCGGCAGGCGATAATTTGCCGAAGCCTTTTTGATAGGGAAATCTGCCATATGAAACGAGCTCTCCGACAGTTAAACCGGCTGCACTGTCTTGGGTTTGCGGCAAAATAGCCATCTTTCGTGCCAGTTTTTTTGTGTTTTCCTTTGCAATGGATTGACCGTCTAATAAAATACTTCCTTTAGAGTGGGGGATAATACGAGTCATTGCCTTTAGCAAAGTGGATTTTCCACAGCCATTTGGGCCAATAATGGTTGTAATTTCATTGCTATTAAACTGTATATTCATTTGGTTAACAATGATGTTTTCTTGATAACCAACAGATAAGTCTTCCGTTAATAGACGATTCATGTTAAAGCCTTCCTTCATGAATTCTGTTGTTGATTGTTCAGTCTTATTTAGTTTCATCTTATACTAGTTGATAATGAGAATCAATCATAAATAGAATTGCAAAATAAGGGCTATCACATAGTGAGTATGTAATAGCCCTTTATTGATTATTTTACGATGCTTTTTAAAATGTTGTCGATCATTTGTCCATTGGCAATTGCGCCAGTATATAACCAGCTTTCGTCTGGAGAAAATTCAAAGACATTCCCAGCTTTAACAGCAGGAACACTCTTCCATAAAGCCTCGCTTAAAGAAGGCGATCCGCTTGCTGTATCACTATTAATAAGAAATAGATAGTCAGCATCAAGTTCAACTAATTTTTCTAATGAGATTGCATTCCAGTTGCTATCTCCACTAGATGAAATTTCTTTAACCACTTCTGGTACCTTTAATCCTAAATCCTCATACATGACTGCACCGCTTGATAAGTTTTCACTAACGACGAAGAACTTACCTCCTACTAGCCAAATAGCTGCAACAGAAGGATTACCGACTTTGTCTTCAATCTCTTTCTTTGCTTCTGCAGCTTTTGCTTCGTAGTTTTCTAATACTTTCTTTGCTTCATCTTCCTTGTCAAAAACTTCACCTACTCGGAGAAGTTCATCGCGCCAGTCATTGTTTACCTCCGTACCGATTACATATGTAGGGGCAATTTTGCTATATTGTTCATATTTTCCCCCTTCAACCATACTGGAAGAGTCCATAATAATTAAGTCAGGCGAAAACTTCTGAACTGCTTCAAATGGAAGGTCGTGAGGGATTGTTGGGATATCCTTTAACTCACCTTGCAAATAGCCTTGGATGCTTGCTCCGTCATTTACACTCCATTGTGCAACGGGCTTGATTCCTAATGCAACGAGGTTATCTTCAAGATAGGAAGCAATAACTCTCTTTGGGTTAGCTGGAATAACCACTTTATGACCCATTGCATCTGTTAATGTTCGTTCAGCTGCAGCCTCTTTATTTGTAGCTTGCTGCTCCGTTTTATTTTGAGAGGATTGCTCCGTGTTCTTGTCTGCATTGCCGCAAGCTGCAAGTGATAATGCAACAAGTCCAACGCCCATTAACTGGATGAATTTCTTTTTACTTAGTATATTACTCATTGGAATCCTCCTAAAGTTATGTTAAAATACAGTTGTTAATTTTTAATTGATAACGATTATCGATTTCAATTAAAATATAAAACCATTAACTTGTCAATAATATATTAAAATTAAATGTGGACAATATTTGAAGGAAGAAGTTTACTTATTATGAGTCAAAGAGAAAAAAAGCATTCTGAAGTAGTTGAAAATAGAATACATAGTAATCGATTAGTTGGATCACTTGTCATATTGGGTGGTTCGATCTTGCTGTTATTTTCTATCATCGCATCCATCCATTTTGGAGCAGCAGATCTTAGCTATCAAACTGTTTGGAAAGCGTTGTTTCATTTTGACAGTGAAAACTCCTCACATGTCATAATACGAGAATTACGGCTTCCTCGTGCGATTGCCGCCGTAATCGTTGGTGCCGGGCTGGCAGCTTCGGGTGCAATTATGCAGGGAATGACAAGAAACCCGCTTGCTGACCCCTCAATCATGGGGGTTACATCAGGATCCTCTTTTCTGATTGCCATTGCCTTTGCTTTTGTGCCAGCGATATCTTATTCTGGTTTAATTGCGTTTTCATTTATTGGAGCGGGGCTGGGAGCAGCTTTGGTATTTGGGATCTCTTCTTTATCTAAAGGGGGAATAACGCCTGTAAAGCTTGCGCTTGCAGGATCAGCTATCGCCTCTTTGCTTAGTGCTTTATCAACAGCTATAGGGATTAAATACAATGTGTCTAAGGATATTAGTTATTGGTATGCAGGTGGGGTATCTGGTGTACAAATGCAGCAATTAATGTACGTGATTCCTTTTGTGGCAGGCGGATTAATCCTGGCATTACTCATCTCTCGTTCGATCTCGATTTTAAGCTTAGGTGAGGAGATTGCGAAAGGGTTAGGACAGAATACACGCCTCATTAAATTATTAGGAACGATTGTTGTGTTATTTTTAACGGGAGCAGCTGTTTCAATTGCTGGAATGATTGGATTTGTTGGTCTAGTTATCCCGCATATTACTCGTTTTTTAGTTGGGATGGATTATCGATGGATTATTCCGTGCTCGGCTATCCTTGGGGGAATCTTATTAGTTGTTGCCGATATTGTCGGACGGATGGTAAATGCTCCTTTTGAAACACCCGTCGGTGCGGTAACTGCGTTAATTGGTGTACCGTTCTTCCTTTACTTAGCTCGTAAAGAAGGGAGAGGTCTATAATGCATTTATCGAAAAATCAGCATACATTTAAACTCCTTATGATTGTAACAATCATTTTACTAGTCATTGTTTTTCTTCTAAGTATAAATGCTGGCTATATTAGAATTCCTTTGGCAGAGGTTTTATCGACATTAATTGGACAAGGTACTCCCAATAATGAACTGACGATAGTTGACTTCCGCCTGCCAAGAATGATTATAGCCCTTCTAGTCGGAATGGGAATTGCTGTTTCAGGCGCGATTCTTCAAGGTGTTTCACAAAATCCGCTTGCAGATCCAGGCATTCTTGGCATCAATTCTGGTGCAGGGTTTGCTGTTGTTGTATATATGTTTTTCTTTCAAGGAACGGCATTCTTTACAGGGGTGCTATCAATCTTTATCATGCCGCTGACTGCTTTAGCCGGAGCGTTTATCGCAGCCTTATTGATTTACTTGCTTTCCTGGAAAAATGGAACAGTGACGCCTGTTCGATTACTATTAATTGGGATTGGAATAAATGCTGCCTTTGGTGCAGGACTGATCATTTTTCAAATGAAAATGGATTCGATTGATTTTATGAAAGCCATTATATGGATCTCAGGAACGATTTGGGGAACAAATTGGACATATGTATGGGCACTTCTCCCTTGGCTGCTTATTCTAATTCCGTTTGCAGTGTATAAAGCCCGATTTTTAGATGTCTTGCGCCTGGGTGATTCTGTCGCTATAGGGGTTGGCGTTCGGATAGAAAAGGAAAGAGTGATTCTGCTTCTTGTCGCTGTCGCCTTAGCAGGTGCAAGTGTATCCGTTGGAGGCGGTATTACTTTTTTAGGGCTAATCGCCCCGCATATAGCTAGACGTCTCATTGGTGCACGACATGCAAAGATTATCCCGCTTACTGCTGCAATTGGTGCTTTATTGCTGCTCTCAGCCGATACGCTGGGCAGAGTCGTAATGGCACCAATGGAACTGCCGGTCGGCTTAGTTGTATCAATTTTAGGTGCACCCTATTTCATTTATTTATTAGTAAAAAGCGTGTAGGACGTTCAGAAAGGGAGCTTTCTGAACGTTTTTATGCAGTTTTGTCGAAAAATCGATATTTCGGAAATATCGCAGATATACTTACTGATTTCGTAGATAAAATGAATTTTTCGTAGATATCATCTATTTTAAATGGAAATTTTAGAAGGGAGAGGAGGTATTGAGCTAAGAATGGCGAACTCCATATTTGAAGACAGATTAGGAGTGATAAAATGAATGTTAAACCCCGCAAAACCTCCCTTTCTATTCGAAAACTGGAAGCGCTGATACGCAGACTTCCTCCTTATCATCCGAAACTCCCCTTTATTTCTGAGGAACTTAGTAAAAAAATGGCAGGTTACAAAGGAGAATGCTCTCTTGATTTTTATTTAGAATTTCTTGATCCCAAGCAATACTTTATATTTCATGATATCCGTTTAAAGGATGACTCCCGCTTTTTTCAAACCGATACACTAATAATGACTAGGAGTGATTTAATAATAATAGAAGTAAAGAATATAGCAGGCACTATTTACTTTGACCCTTTATTCAATCAGTTAATTCGAATAAAAGAAGGAAAGGAAATGGCTTTTCCTAACCCTCTTATACAAGTAAAACGTCATGAATCACAGTTGAAAAAATGGTTCAGAAATAATGGATTAAGAGAAATGCCAATCCACTCTTTCATTGTGATTAGCAATCCGCAGACTGTCATTCGTACGACTCCGGACAACAGTCTGATCAGTCAAAAAGTTATCCATCGCGAAGCTATCCCCTCTAAAATCATTCAGTTCGAAAATTCTCTTCATCCATCCACTTTTTCCGAAAAAGAATTAAAAAAGGCAATACGCATTTAAAAAAAACAGCACACAGAATTAGATTCCTCCATTATGGATAAATACAATATAAGCAAGGATGAACTAAGCAAGGGAGTCTTTTGCAAAAATTGAATCAGCAGCGACTGCTACTAGAATTCTTCATTCAATGAATATCTCCTATTCGGGGATGAATAAGGGGAGAGTGTACCAGCTGAACCTTTTTGAAGAATAAAAAAACAGCACCTCCAATTGTTAGGTCTGTCTAACAATTGAGGTTATTCAGCATGGTTCATCGGCTCAGCAATTAATTAGCTGTCTCTTTTTTGCTATCTTTATCTTTCTCAAACAAAATAATTAGTCCAGGCAATAAAACCCCTCTGATTAGGAATGTATCTAGTAGAATACCGACAGCAACAATAAATCCGAACACAAATAACAATTGAATAGGCTGAGTCATGAGAACTGCGAAAGTTGCAGCAAGGATAATACCCGCTGAGGATATGACCCCTCCCGTATTAGCAACGGCAATTTCTACGGCTTCTTTGACGGAATGCTTCCTTCGTTCCTCTTGGAATCTTGAAATTAAAATAATATTGTAGTCAATGCCAAGTGCAATTAAGAAAACAAAGGCATATAGTGGAACACGGTTACTTATCGTATCGATATCAAAGATTAGATTGGTTAAGAACATCCCTAATCCTAAGGCAGCAAGGAAGGAAACAAGAATTGTCCCCATCATATATATGGGCATTTTAATTGACTTTGTTAATACGATGAGCATAATAAAAATTAATATTGTTTCTAGTAAGACAATTAAAAGAACATCTTTATTATTAACAGATCGATCATCTACTTTCGTTGCTGTTTCTCCTGCAAAATAGAGTTCTCCTGTAAGGCTGCTGTCCGCAACAATCTGATCTGCATTCGCTATCATTGCTGCCAATGCATCCATTGTTTCAGCTGCATATGGACTTTCTTCAAAGGTAAGGCTGTAATTTATTGCCTGATTATCTTCGGTTCTTCCATTTATTCGAACATTGCTGACAAGCGGCTGACCCGAAAGGACGGCTTTTAAAGCATCTTGCTGCTCAGCACGAACCTCATCTTTTGCTTCGAATAATACGGTTGTCGGAGCCAAATCTCCTTTTTCAAACTTTTCCTCTAAAATTTCATAGCCCATCCTTGAAGGCATATCTTCAGGGAAAGACTTCATTGTATCGAATTCATATTTTAGGTTAAACATATTGCTAGCAGATAAAAGGAGAAAGGCCCCAATAACTACAACGGATAATCCAGGTTTTCTTCCAACAAAACGTCCGATTTTACTCCAGATAGAATTTGTTTTTACTTTTGCATCCCCCACTCGTGGAATTTTCGGCCAGAAGGACTTTCTTCCGAATAATGTAAACAGTGCAGGGACAAGGGTAATGGATGCTACCATGATAATTGCCATTGTTGTGGCAAAGGTCGGAGCAAAGTTACGATAATCTCCCAATCCAGCAAAGAATAATACGAGCATAGCGGCTAATACCGTTCCACCAGAGAAGAAAACAGGCATCCCCGTTTCTCTCATCGCTGCTTTCATCGAACTGAATTTATCTTCATGCTCCTTCAGCTCTTCACGATAGCGGGAGAAGACAAAGAGTGAATAATCAATCACCGCAGCAAATAAAAGAATCGATGCAATGGAAATCGTTTGGTTACTAATATCTAATCCTGCTTTCCCCATTAAGCCAAGTGTTTGCATGACAATTTCATAAACAAAGACAGCGGCAAGGAGCGGAATTAAGGCTAATAATGGTGAACGATAGATGACGATCAATAGGATAAGAATCAATCCTACTGTTGATAAAATGAGGACAACATCTGCTCTAGAAAATAAATCAAGCGAGTCTGTGGCAATTCCTGCTGGTCCTGTCACGTATAAGGTTAAATTTGATGATTCCTTCACGAGTTTTTGAATAGGTTTTATTGACTCCCTCATTTCTTTCGTCTCCAAGGAAGAGTCGAAGGTTAAAGGAATTAAAGCAGTTGTCTTATCCTCTGAGAAAAATCCAGCGGCAGCTTGGGGAGGCAATGAAGATAAAGGAATCACTTGCTCGACACCATCAATATTTTCATTCCCAATTTTGTCTAAGAGCTCAGCCAGCTGTGTAAGTTCCACTTCTCCTTCATTGGATTGAAAGACAAGAATAGCTGGCGTGCCATCATTGTCTTTAAAGTATTTATCTACCTTGGTTTGCGCAATAACGGATGGAGCATCTTCAGGTAGGGAAGCAACCCTTGAAACTTCATATTCCTTTACGCTTGGGGCAAAAGCAGCTAATAAGATTGTGGCAACGAACCAAATAGATAAAGTGATCCACATTCCCTTTTTTGTCGATACACGGTCTGTAATAGCTTGCAAAATTGTTTTCATATGTTTACTCCTTTCATAGATTAATGAAGGTAACACTTGTGTCACTTTGAAGAAAAATAAAAATTACATGATTATCACTGTCATTATCTTTTAAAAGTGACACAAGTGTCAATTAATTATTTGTGAACATTCCGTGACCGATAATTTCTTTAATAGATGCAACCCATTCGGAATGTGGAATCCCGAAATGATTAGGAATCGCAATCGTTTGAAAAATAAATCCGAGAATTAATTCATTGGCAATATGTGCTTTTAATTTCTTCTCTTCCTTGCCTAGCTTAATAAAACTCTGCAAGTGTTTATACATATCCAAATGGAGCTTATCTAAATGAGCCTTATTTTCTCTAACCTTGTCATTCACATTTTTAGGTATTTGCACAGCGATTTTTATTAGCTGCTGAACTTCAGGCATGGCAAATATTAGGTTCATGAGAAAATCAAACTGTGCGTCAAATCCTTCACAGTGCTCAATTTTTTGTAAATCGGTAAAAAATTGATTCAACTCATCAATCATATAGTCAGTTATTAATTCTTCTTTATTTTCGTAGTACTTATACAATGCGCCTCTAGAAACGTTCAAACGATCAGCAAGTAAACTAAAAGTAAATCCTTCATAGCCATGTATAAGGAGAAGCTCTTTTGCTGCTGAAAATAACTCATTCATTGAAAACTTTCGTTCCCGTGCCATCTGCTCACCTCCATACTTATTATAGTGAAAAAAAAGGGAGAAACAATATTCAATTATTATTTTATCGAGGCAATTGGTGTGGAGTACGAGAGAGGATCAACAATTGGAAGAAATCTGTAAAAGTGAGTATATCAACGGGGATGAGCTCCTCTTTTTTTCAGTAAATGACAAAAAAATTGACTAAGTATGAGTAAATATAAGATAATAATACTCATTAATAATATAAAATCTATACAGCATGGAGATGTCATTAATGGGACAAAGAGGGAGAAAAAAAGGATCGAATGGCGAACAGAGCAGAGCACTTCTCTTAACTATCGCTGCAAATGAGTTTGCAAAATATGGCTATCATGATACGAAGGTTAGTTCTATTGTCAAACGCGCCGGTTTGACTCAGCCAACCTTCTATTTATATTTTCAAAATAAAGAGGCGATTTTTCAGGAATTAGTAGAATTATTTAGAGAGAATTTATTCAGCCTCACAAGTAAAAGCCGTCTGGAACCAGGAATTGAATTAAACTCTTTATCCGAGCGAATTGCATACGGTTTAGCTGGAATATTTACCTTCTTTAAAGAAAATCCTGATTTAACGAAAATCGGTTTCTTTGAATCTGCTATTGCTGAAGAGGTTAAAAGAGAGCTTGCCATACAAATCGAAGAAAATCTTACTTCTGAAGTTCAAAATGGCTACTTTAGTCCGGATGTTGATATGTGTATTTTTGCTGAAAGTCTTGTTGGAATCATTGAACGTCTAACTCTCACTAAATTATTCGCTGGTTTAAAGGAACCAGACAAGCTTGCAATAGAAATTGTTGAAATTTTACTGAATGGGGTAAAAAGATAAAATTTCTGACGTGCGGGTCATGAAATAAAAAGCAAGGGTTGTGTGTTGTATGTGTACGTTAAAGAAAATACAGCATGAAGCACTCGACGAAGCCTGGATTCGCCTTATCCTGGAAGCAAAACAGCTGGGCCTTACGAAAGAAGCAGTACGAGCATTTATTATGGATAAAAAAGCAAAGCCTGAGAAAATCGAATAATAGGGTACTAGTATGGACTCTTTTAAAAATTTTTAACCCTGTGCTGCAAAGCATAGGGTTTTTTGTATTAACATCCTGCGTCTATTTTTGGCAATAAAAAACCAATTGTCTAACGAAAAGGAATCCTATATGATGAATGCGGTGAAATAGAAGGAGTGGTTTCGTGTCATACATAGGAATTTACAATAAAGAGCTTGTCCTTTTATCAATATTCATTGCCATTATTTCTTCATATGCTTCATTTAATATTTTATCCAGAATCCCCTTATCAAAGGGGAAAAGCCAGGCATTTTGGCTATTTACGGGTTCTTATATATTGGGTTTGGGTATTTGGACAACCCACTTTATTGGGATGCTTAGTTATGAAATACATGCTCCAGTTACTTATCATTTAAAGCTGAATGCATTTACTTTGCTTTCGGGTATGGTTATTTCGTTCATTTGTTTCTATATTGCTGTTTATTCAGAGAAGAAATTTTCTTCTCTTTTCATTTGTACATGGATCCTTGGGATTGGAATCATTGGTATACATTATATAGGTATGAAATCCATGCATACAAATGTTGGTATGAGCTATAATTCATTCTTTATTATTTTATCCATGCTTATCGCAATAGTAACATCAGGGGCCGCCATTTTTTTATTCTTTTATAAAAAAATGACCAACCGAAGGGGATTTAAACTTTCAGTCAGCTCTATCATTCTAGGGCTCGGAATGATTGGAACTCATTACACGGCAATGTATGCCATTACACTTAATGGAGCACCTTTATCACATACAAATCAAAATATGACTCATTTTGACTATGCCCCCTATCAAATTTCAACCGAGGCCTTAGGCTATGGACTGGCAATAGCTGTCATACTTATTATTTGTGTCGTTATTTCTTTAGCGTATTTTGATAAAAATAAAGCAGAAAAACTTCATAAGCTATCAAATGCTCACTATAAATCACTTGTTGAGCACAATCCGGATTCAGTATTTAGTGTGGATGTCAATGGAGTCATTACGAATGTAAATCCAAAAGGAATTGAGATGTTAGAGGAAAGCAAAGAGCAAATTATTTCTCGAAATCTATTTTCCTATTTTAATAGTACCGATAGAGAGAAGGTAAAACATAAATTTAATCAATTGCAGCACACGAATCAAAGGGAATTTGAAGTGCTAATCAAAAATGGACAAGGCAAATCGATTCCCGTCGTTATTACCTTTGTTCCGATTATTGTTGATAAAAAACTTATCGGGATATTTGTTGTGGCAAGGGATAATACTGAATTAGTTGAATATAAGGAACAGATGAAAAAAGCGCAAAGGGAATTAATTGATACAATACAAAAGCAGCAAGGCTTAATCTTAAAGTTTATTGAACTGGATAATCGTTTTATTCATACGCTAGGGGATGGCGAATTGCTTTATAAAATCGGATTAACTCCAGCTAAGGTTTTAGGGAAGGAGCTACATAACTTTTTCCCAGAAAAAAAAGTTCAACCCATATTAGATGCATACAAGAAAGCTTGGAATGGAGAAATTACTTATTATGAGGCAAATATAAACGAGATTGATTTATATGTTTGTTTAAGCCCTGTTATTCGAGATGGAAAAATTGTTGAAGTAATCGGTTCTGGTGTAGATATAACAGAGCGAAAGAGAGCAGAAAAGATTCAGCAAGATAATGAGAAATGGTACCGAAATATATTGAATATGATGAGTGAAGCTATACTCGTTTATGGTGCGGATGATCGGCATTTTGGCCTAAATGATCGTGTATACCAAATATTTAATATCCCGAAAGAGGAGTCTCAAAAACAAACGATTCACCAAAATACCCTCTCGCTTATTAAGGAAGACGGCTCTCCCCTGCGGAATGAAGAACTTCCCATTCGAATAACACTTCAGACTGGTAAAACGATAACAGGAGAAATTATTGGCGTTAAAAAGAAGAATCTAACAAACTGGTACTCGATCAATACAAAACTCATTAAATCAGAAGACAGCCATGATACGCCAAGCGTCCTACTGACGATGTCAGATATTTCTGCATTAAAAAAACAGCAAATTAAATTAAGAGAGTCGCAGGCTTTAAGACGGACCCTTATTGATAGTTTGCCGATTGGTATATTAGTAGTCGATAATGATTGGAATATTGCAGCAGTAAATCTGCCATTTTGCCAAATATTTAAAATTGAGGAACCAATAAAGAATATTATAGGAAATAGCAAGTCAGCGTGTTATCAATATATCTATTCAAAATTGAAAAAAAATGAGGATCATTTTTTCGATATAGTATCCAATGGAGAATCGGTAGTTGATGAGTTTGAATTGGTTGATAGCCGAATGATTAAAAGAAGTTATTTTCCTTTTATTATGGATGGAGAAATTCGGGGTCATTTATGGACTTTTGAAGATATCACTGAGCGTAAATCCATGGAACAAGGTTTGATTAAGGCGAAGGAAGAAGCAATAAAGGCTAATTTAGCAAAATCCGAATTTCTATCAAAAATGAGTCACGAGCTTCGTACACCATTAAATGGAATATTAGGATTTTCTCAATTATTAGAAATAGATGCCCTATTAAATGATCAGCAGCAAAAGTTTGTTCAGGAGATTTTAAAGGGAGGAAGACATTTATTAGAACTGATTAATGAAATATTGGATCTTTCTAGGATCGAAGCAGGAAAATTTAAAATTTCGAATGAAAAAGTAAAGTTTAGTATGCTTATTGATGATTGTTTGAATTTATTAGCTCCATTAGCTTATAAAAATGGGATTAAGATCAAGAAAAAACAGAAGTGTGAGGACAAATATATATATATAGATGAAGTTCGTTTTCGTCAGATTCTATTGAATTTAATGGAAAATGCTATAAAGTATAATCGCGAAAATGGTGAGATTATCATCTCATGTGAATATAAAAATGGACAAATAATCATTCATGTAATTGATAATGGAATGGGTATTCCGAAAGAGGAGCAGCAGCGGATCTTTGAGCCCTTTTACAGATTAGACCATCATCATACAATTGAAGGGACAGGAATTGGCCTTGCACTTGTTAAACAGTTTGTTGATTTAATGGGCGGTGAAATGGGTGTTCATAGTCAGATGGGCGAGGGCAGTGATTTTTGGTTTAGTCTCCCAATTGAAAAAAAAAACATAGTTGCAGCAAATGAGGACTGTGATTTTCACAGTATGCCCACAAAAAGAGATGAAAGCTACCAGATTTTATATATTGAAGATAATTCCTCTAATCGGGAGCTTGTATCAGAAATTTTAATGAATGAACATGGAGTGACTTTACTTACAGCGGAAACGGGTAAAGAGGGACTTGAAATGGCTTGTAAAAAAGAGCTGGATTTAATCCTATTGGATATCCATCTTCCAGACTTGAATGGGCTTGAAGTATTGGACCAGCTAAAGACTAATCCAAATACAAATCATCTTCCAGTGATTGCTTTAAGTTCTAATGCAATGCCAATTGATATTCGGAAAGCAATGGATAAGGGTGTGAGTGATTATATAACAAAGCCTATTCAAGTCTCTACATTCCTTGAGACGATTTCAAAGCATTTATAACAGAATAAATAGCGCGCAAAAAACTGCTTGGGGCACTTTAGTTTTCAAAGTGTCCCAAGCATTTTAAGTTATAAAGGAACAATCTTTATTTGGCTGGAAAGTCTTTGATTACAGTGTATGGATAATCTTTTTGTGTCTTCTCTCTACACTGATTGCACTGCGGTTCATTAACATCCCGATTTCTTTGAATTTATACCCTTGGGACCGTAATGCTAAAAGCTTGTCATCTTCTTTGGTTGTCCATGTTTGATACGTTTTTTTCTTGGTTATGTATTGATCCTTTGCTCGTTCCTCTGCTACCCATTCAGGTTCAGGCAGAAGGGTTTGCGGATCAATATTTGAAAATTGTATTTTTTCTTTATGAAATGCAGCCCAATTCCAAAATTCAGAGGGGTCAATAAAATAAAATTTTCTAGACTGCCTAGTAATCTTCTGGGAAAATGGCAATCCGTGTTTTTTTGTCCACGCTCTCACGGTAGCACGGTCTACTTTTAATATTGCTGCTAGTTCCCCTATTGTAACAAGGCCGGTATGCTGTCTTGTATTAGATATTTTTAGCCTTGTCATCTTTACACGAACAGATTCATAGGAACGCTCTAGTTTTTGAGCAATTGTAGATACTTTATACATTCCGATGTTATCTTCCAGAAAAAGGAGCTCATCATCTGACCAAACCTTTCGCATGTAAAAGCCTCCTCATTTAAATAGTTTCTGGTTTTCCTAATAGATAGCCTTGAGCAAAAGAGATATTCAAGGCTATTGCCTGTCCTAAATCTTTATTTGTCTCTACCCCTTCCAAGATCAAATCCATTTTTTGCTTGGAAAATTGAAGCAGCAGTGCAACCATTTGCTGCTTTTCCTTTGATTTATGGAGATTATTTGCAAAGTAGCGATCAAGCTTAATGAAATGCGGAGAAAACTCAATAATTTTACATAAGGAGGCCCCGCCTTTTCCAATGTCGTCTATGGCAATCCGAAAGCCGTTTTCCTTAATAATTGCTATTTTCTCTTTAAACTCAGATCGATCCCAAATAGGTTCTTCCTTATCCGTTTCACTAAGTTCAAAGACGATCTTTTTTTCAATATTTGGATAGCCTTTTTGTATTAGAGCAATTAAATTCTCAAAGTTTTCATGAAGAATGGTTGAGGGATAAACATTAATAAACAACAGTTCTTCCTTTAAGCGATCGAATGGGAAACTGTCTATGGCTTGTATAATTGCTTTCGTGTCTAATTCAAATAAACAGCCAGTGTCTCTAGCAAATTCAAATGCTTTTTCAATATTCCTGCAGAAAGCTCCATTAGGAAATCTTAGAAGCGCTTCATAAGCAAACACCTTCCAGTTCATTAAATTCCACATTGGCTGATATACAATGTCAATGCTTTGATTTTTTATGCTTGTCATCATATCCATGCTCATATTTATCCCTCGATTTCTAATACAATCGTATTGTTAAATTATATTAATAATGTAACTTTTATCCCTTATTCTGTCGAACGCTTTAAAGGCATGAAGTGTAAGGGAATGGGGCCATTTGGACTATTTTCAAGACAGGTTAAAGCGATTTTAAGACATTTCATGCCAAAAAAATTTTTTAGTAGTTATAAATACCTAGTTAATTGATTTGAAGAATGAAGAGGTTGGACAAATAGCGGTATGCCTGATATTCTATGATGATGTATAAAAAAGGTATACAGGGATATTATTTTTATATTAGAAAATGATAAATCATACATGCAGGTCTTTATAGGTGATGAAAATGGAGAAATTTAAAGTAATAATCGCAGATGATGATCACCCTTCAAGAATGATATTGATGCATTTTATCCGGCTTCTCCCAGAATATGAGGTTGTTCAGGAAGCATCGAATGGGGAAGAATTCATTCAATTAGTCATGAAGGAAGAGCCAGAAATTGTTCTAGTAGATATTAGTATGCCTGGTTTAAATGGAATGGAGGCTGTTAAGATCTGCAAAGAAAGATTTCCAGCTTTACAGGTTATTTTCACAACAGGTTATGATGAATTTGCTGTTGAAGCATTTAATATTTCAGCAGCGGATTATATAGTAAAGCCAATCGAACGGACAAGGTTATTTATGGCTTTGGAAAAGGCAAAAAAACTAATTCAATTTAATAACGGCTCAAATCAAATAAAGGAAAAGCCAAAAAGGCTAGCGATTAAATCGAATAATACATTTTTATATCTTTCAATTGATGACATTCTTTATGCAGAAAAAGAAGGGAGAAAGACCATTCTTCATACGAAAAATAGCAATTATGAAACATCGGAGTCCCTGCTTGAGCTCGAAGGGAAACTGCCAAATCAATTCTATAAAACTCATCGATCTTTTTTAGTTAATTTAAAAATGATAACAAAAATCGTATCTTCTGGTGAAACATATCTGGCCCATTTCAATGGAACAGAAAAGATTGCTTATATTTCGAAGTTGAAAATAAATGATGTCCATCGATTACTGGGAACTTAAAGAGTCTTGCCATCCTTATAGGAGAGCAGGCTCTTTTTTCATTCATTTAATACTAAATATAAGGGATTGTAAGCATACTAAAAGAAAAGTTAGTCACAGAAAGGAAATTCTAATGAAGAAGGTATCAAATGTTTTTTGGATTTCAGTAGCCATTATGCTCGCGGCAGTTATTTTCGGGGCAGCGGCACCAGAAACCTTTGAAAAAGCTACAGGCAATCTGCAAGCATTTCTAACAACCGCATTTGGCTGGTATTATTTAATTATAGTAACAATCATTGTAGTGTTCTGTTTATTCCTCATTTTTAGTCCTGTAGGTGCGATAAAATTAGGAAAACCTGACGAAAAGCCAGAATTTTCGAGGAGTTCTTGGTTTGCGATGTTATTTAGTGCTGGGATGGGAATCGGACTTGTATTCTGGGGTGCGGCAGAACCATTATCCCATTTCATTTACCCTCCCTTAGCCGAAGGTGGAACAGCTGCAGCAAATAAAGAGGCCATGAGATATACCTTTTTTCACTGGGGGATTCACGCATGGGCGATCTATGGATTAGTTGCCCTGGCATTAGCTTACTTTCAATTTCGGAAAGGGGAGCCTGGACTTATTTCGGCTACACTAAAGCCAGTTTTAGGAAAAAGCATGGAAGGGATACTAGGTACAATTGTTGATGTCCTAGCTGTTTTTGCAACAGTAATTGGGGTGGCAACAACATTAGGCTTTGGAGCGGCACAAATAAATGGGGGATTATCTTATTTATTTGGGGTTCCAAGTAATTTTCTCGTCCAACTTCTTATTATTTTGGCAGTAACCGTTCTATTTATGATTTCTACTTGGTCGGGACTGGGAAAAGGAATCAAATATTTGAGCAATACCAATATGTTTTTGGCTGTAGCTTTATTGTTATTGATGTTTATCATCGGACCAACACTGTTGATCCTCGATTTGTTTACTGATTCGATTGGCGGCTATATCCAAAATATTATTCAAATGAGTTTCCGTATTGCCCCTCTTAATGACGAGCATCGAACATGGATTAATAATTGGACGATCTTCTATTGGGCTTGGTGGATTTCATGGTCCCCGTTCGTTGGGATATTTATTGCACGAGTGTCTAGAGGAAGAACGATTCGTGAATTTATCATTGGTGTGTTATTGCTTCCTGCTCTAGTTAGTTTTTTCTGGTTTGCTGTATTTGGGACATCATCTATTGAGGTACAACAAGCTGGAAAGGTTGATTTAACAAAATTTGCGACAGAAGAGGTCTTATTTGCTGTCTTTAGCCAATTCCCATGGTCTATGGTGTTGTCAATCGTAGCCATTATTCTTGTTAGTACATTTTTTATTACATCTGCTGACTCAGCGACATTTGTCCTAGGCATGCAAACAACCAATGGGTCCCTGACACCGCCAAACCGTGTAAAATTAACTTGGGGAATTGCACAATCAACGGTTGCTTTAATTCTTCTATATAGCGGAGGACTGCAAGCGCTGCAAAATGCATTAATTGCAGCTGCATTTCCATTTTCGTTTATCATGCTGCTAATGATGATTTCTCTGTATCGCTCCTTATCAAAGGAGAAAAGGGAACTCGGGTTATTTCATAAGCCAAAACCAAGGAATAAATAACAAAAAAGATGCCTTAAGTTAATTCAAAACGAACTTTCCGAAATTCATGGATGGTTCGTTTTTTATGATTGACAAAAAAGCATCTGTTTAGTAAAGTTAAATATGTTAATAGTTAATGAGTTGAACAATTAAACTATAGAATCAATTTGATTGAGGTGAAGGAAAACATTGTTAAAGAATATACAAGAACTAATTGATCGATATATTGATTTGTCATTTTCCGTCCATCGAAAAGGCGAATCTCTCATTAGAGATCAAATCGGAAGTGATCTTACAAATGACCAGCATTATATATTGAGGTATATCAGTCAAGTAAAGTCTTGCACTTCATCGGAATTAGCTGAAGAATTCGATGTGAAAAAAAGCGCCATAACAGCTATTATTAACCGAATGTGGGAAAAGGGGTTGATTCAGCGAACACGTGATGAGAAGGATCGCCGTGTTGTTTACCTTACATTAACAGATAAAGGCAATCAGCTGTATGTAAATTGCGAAGAAAGGATTTACAAACTTGTAGAATCTTTTATCAAAAAGTTCGATCCTAAGGAAATCAAGCAATTCATTGAGACCTATGAAAAGTTAAACCAAATATTAATAGAGAGTAGAGACTATAAGGTGGAGGAATAGGGATGCATCAGATTATAAAGAATAAGTGGATCGTCTTCATTGCCTGGATTGTTATTGCTGTTGGTTTATTTATGGCGGCGCCTAACATGGCCGAGCTTGTCCGTGAAAAGGGACAAATTACCGTTCCAGATGAATACTCTTCCACACTTGCTGGGGAAATAATGGCTAATGTTGCTGAGCAAGAGGGCGGAGGAAATGAAACCCAGGTGGCTCTCGTATTTCACAGTGAAAAAAAGTTAACAGAAGAGGACATAAAGGAAGCGGAAAGAGCCATTCAAATCCTTGAAGAAGATAAGGATTTAGGAATAACGGATATTCTGACTCATTTTAAGGAAGAGTCTTTAAGGGATCAGCTTGTTTCAAAAGATGGAAAGTCGATTCTTACTTCCATCACCCTCAATTGGAATGACCGTGAGCCAAGTGAGGTAAATGAGGCACTATATGACGCAATAAAAGATAGTAAAGTAGACCATTACTATACAAGTGAATGGCAAATAAATGAAGATTTGATGGCGAGCTCTGAAGAAGGACTGAAGAAAACAGAGGGAATTACTGTTGTCTTTATCCTTGCTGTATTATTGCTCGTTTTCAGATCTGTTATTGCTCCGATTATTCCGTTAGTGACAGTCGGTTTATCCTACCTTGCTTCACAATCCATCGTATCATTTTTAGTTGATCGATTTGATTTTCCGCTTTCCAATTATACGCAAATTTTCTTAGTTGCTGTTCTTTTTGGTATTGGAACAGACTATTGTATTTTATTACTTAGCCGCTTTAAAGAAGAGTTATCACAAAGTGAAAGTGTTTCTGAAGCAATTATTGCAACATACCGCAATGCTGGTCGCACAGTATTCTTTAGCGGTGTAGCAGTCATGATTGGGTTTGCCGCGATCGGATTTTCTCAATTTATTCTATACCAATCAGCTGCTGCAGTTGCGGTAGGTGTAGCGTTACTGCTTCTTGCATTATTCACAGTTGTTCCATTTTTTATGGCTGTATTAGGACCAAAGCTTTTCTGGCCATCGAAGAGCAAAGCAGAGCATGGAGAAAGCAAAATTTGGGGAGTTGTTGGAAGATTTTCATTGGCCCGTCCGTTCCTAGCTTTACTCATTGTAGCTGCTGTTTGCGTACCATTTTTAGTCACCTATGATGGAGAATTGTCTTATAACTCATTAGAGGAAATTAGCGGTGATGTTAACTCCATTAAAGCATTCAATGCGATTGCCGATAGTTTTGGACCAGGTGAATCCATGCCAACACAGGTCGTTATAAAAAATGATGAGGAAATGGATTCTGCAGAATATATCGGATTAGCGGAAAAGATTAGTAAAGAGTTAGAAAAGGTGGACCTTGTTGACACGGTTCGCTCTGTTACAAGACCAACGGGTGAACCAATTGAGGACTTCTTTGTTGCGAAGCAGGCTGAGACGCTTGAAGAGGGCTTAGGAGAAGGAAAAGAAGGCATTGATAAAATTAGCGAAGGCTTAAATGAGGCAGGCAGTGAATTAGCTAAATCAGAGCCGGAATTAAAGAAAGCTACAAATGGCATTAATGACTTAATTTCAGGTACAAGCGAGCTTCAATCAGGCTTAAAGGAAATCCAAACAAATCTTGCTAAGATTGAAAATGGAATTCGCCAAGGAACAAAAGGTTCAGACGATATTAAGGCTGGTTTAGCGCATTCTAAAAAAGGAGCGGAGGATTTACTAGCTGGTTATCAGGAACTCCTCGGCGGATATCAGAACTTGCATGGGAGCTTACAAACAATAACAGCGAATTATGAAAAGGTTGGTCAAGGCTTGACGGCATTGTCTAACGGACTTGTGCAGGCAAACGATGGAATGTATGGGTATTTAGAAAATAAATATACGGACTTATCTACGGATGATCAATATCAAAAAATGAAGCAGGCCATTTCAGGAGAACAAGGACTGCTTAAACAGCTTAGCGGTTTATCTGCAAATATAAATGAATTAAATGCAGGACTTTCAAACGTAACAGAAGGCATGGCTGGAGCCAACGCAGGATTTGAAAAGGCAATGGGCGGTCAAGGAGGTCTTGCGGCAGGACTAGAACAATTAATTAAAGGGATTGAAGCACAGCAAGCAGGATTCAATCAGCTAGCTGATGGTCAAGGTCAAATTATTAAAAATATGCCTAAAGTAACCAGCGGATTAAACAGTGTGAATGATGGGCAGAAACAGCTTCTTTCGGGCTTTGGCGATCTTGGCGGGCAAATCGGCCAGTTAACAGCTGGTCTTGACAAAAGTGCGGAAGGATTGAATAAAGTTTCTGAAGGACTGGAATCAGCACAGGATTATCTTTCAGGCTTGTCAAAATCGGATAATATGGATGGTTTTTACTTGCCGGCAGAGGTATTGGAAAGTGAAGAATTTGCCCAAGTATATGATGTATATATGTCCAAAGATCGTAAAGTGATGACGATTGATGTTATCTTTAAAGCAAATCCGTATTCTAATGAGGCCATTTCACAAGTAGATGAAATAAAAGATGCTGTAGAAAGAGCGACAAAGGATTCGAAGCTTGAAAATGCTGTGGTTGCAGTTGGCGGCATTACAAGCACAAATGCTGATTTAAGTAAAATGTCTGACCAAGACTACTCGCGTACAGTCGTCCTCATGCTTGTCGGAATATCAATAATATTAGTATTTTTATTTCGTTCAATTATTATGCCAGCATATATTATTGGTTCTTTAATTTTAACTTATTTTACATCAATGGCAATCAATGAGACTATTTATGTGAATATTTTAGGCTATACAGGCATTAGCTGGGCAGTTCCGTTCTTTGGATTTGTTATTCTTGTTGCCCTTGGTGTCGACTATAGTATCTTCTTAATGGATCGATTCAATGAATATAAAAACCTTTCTGTTGCAGAGGCCATGCTTCTTGCGATGAAAAAAATGGGTACAGTAATTATTTCTGCTGCAGTCATTTTAGGTGGAACATTTGCAGCAATGATGCCATCAGGCATGCTATCGCTATTGCAAATTGCTTCCATCGTCATAGTTGGTTTATTCCTATATGCGATTATCATGCTTCCGTTGTTTATTCCTGTGATGGTTAAAAACTTCGGAGCTGCAAACTGGTGGCCGTTTAAAAGAAATGCAAATGAATAAAATAAAACCGGATGAAGGAATCTTCATCCGGTTTTATTTTTTAATAAATTTTTACCATTCCGCTTGTAATATTAACATCTATACTATGCTTTCCAGATCCCATGATCCCTTTAATTTTGTTTTTTTCAACGACTTTATCAGTAAGCGGAAGATCACAATCAATATAGCCGCTGCTGCTTTCACCATTTAACTTGAAGTCGGCATCTTCAGGGAGGTCAAGCTTAATCTGTCCAGAGCTTGCTCTTAAATGGATATCATCTACAAGTTTATTCAAATGAACGTCTAGCTGCCCAGATGAAATTTCAGCATCAAGCTCTCCTTGGTAATTCTCGATGTTTACTTTCCCTGAGCTCATATCAATCGTACCAGAGTTAGTTACGAGTGTATCAATGTCTATCATGCCGGATGATCCTTTATGAACAAACTCTTTTGCTGTTATGTTACTAAGATCGACCTTTCCAGAACTCATATCTATTTTAAGCTCTTCTAGTTCTGTAGGCGAACCGTCGAATTCTAAATAACCGGAACCAACATCAATAGACATTTTGTGATCATAGTCTTCAGGAATGTAAATATACAGCTCTGGCGTGTGATTGAAAATATTAAAGCCGTCAAACCATTTACGGCTATATTCAATCTTAATATTATCCCCATTTTTCTTCACGGTCACTGCACCTTTGCCATCAAGTTCAGCTTTTATATCATTTCTTTCTTCAGGGATAATGGTCGTCTCTACAGAGGTTACGTTAATATCAACCATTTTAATATTGTCTGCTGCAGCTGAATCTGTCTCTCCTTTCGCGAATGGCAGCCAGCTTCTAATATTAGAAGTGAGTAATATATAGACACCGATCAAAATAATAAAAATGAGCAAAATTCTTTTCAAAAATACCCCAACTTTCCTTTGTAATCGTTTTTGTTACACTTATTGTATGACATAGGAATGTATTGTACATTGAGCCACAGCACGAATTGCTACTAAGTCTAGAGGCTTATTTGGGACAGGGGTCAGGTCCCTTGTCCCAATTCTATTGTAAACGAAAAATTAAATGTTTTTAAAACTTTTTCAGGGGAACGAAGTCTAATACATAGAACGAACATAGGGAGGGCATGATGTGAGCTTTGAAGAACTTGTACAGAAGGCTATTCGTGGGGATGACCAGTCCTTTCTTACAGCCATCCAGACAGTGAAAATAGATTTGTATAAAACGGCATTAGCTTATTTGCGAAACGAAGAGGATGCGGTTGAAGCCATACAAGAAGTAACCTTCCGTGCTTATAAAGGAATAAAGCATCTGAAAGAGCCGGGCTATTTCAAAACTTGGATCATTCGAATTATGATTAATTATTGCAATGATACAGTAAAGAAGCAGCGAAGAGTCATTTTGAATGAAGATCTGGTGCTTGCTGAATGCGAAGCAGAAGATCATTCTTTACTAGAGGTTGAAGATGCCATACAAAGATTGGATGAACGTTCCCGCGAAATCATCATATTGAAATATTTTCATGATCTAAAAATAAAAGATATTGCACTAACGCTTGATTGCCCTGAAGGAACGGTGAAAACATGGCTGTTTAAGGCTTTAAAATCTTTGCGGAAAAATCTAGAAGAAAAGGGAGGAATCTCACATGTTTGAAAAAGAAGAAAAAGATCTTTCCCAATTGAAAAAAATGTATGAGGACCTGCCATTTCCTGAGAGTAAGATTGATGAAGCGATCCTTTCAGGATTTAACAAAGCAAAAGAGGAACCAAAGGGGATGGATAAACCGCGTCAGAAAAAATGGCTATTATCTGGATTAGCAGCAGCAATATTTATAATCGGCTTCCTCACAAGTATTCGCGTTTCTCCTGTATTTGCAAGTTATGTTTCTAGTATTCCTGGCATGGAAAAATTGGTTGAGCTAATAAGTGATAATAAAGGATTAATGCTGGCTGTTGAAAATGAATATGTACAAGAAATCAATGCTACCCAAGAAACGAATGGTTTAAAGGTAACGCTGGATTCTGTGATCGCGGATGAAAGAGGAATGGTCATTTTTCAAACGATCGAAGCGAAAGAGAAGCAAGAAAAATTCTATGTAAATGATTTAAAGCTTGAATCAGCGGATGGGACGGAACTCCATTTAGGAAGTTACACTTACGGTGCCCATCAGCCACATGGCGAACTGAGGAAAAAAGAAATGGCAACAATGGATTTCTTTTTTGAAGAACCGTTGGAAACAAAGGAGTTTATTGTTACCTTCACAGTTGAAACAAATGATTATAAGGAAGATTTCCGTTTTCTTTTTACATTGGAGAAGCCCTTAAAAGCAACGAAGAAAATTGAAATGAACAAAACCGTTTCAATTGAAGGTCAGAAAATCACAATTAAAAATATTAAGATTTATCCTCTACGGGTGGCAGTACATGTTGTGATGGATCCAAAAAACAGCAAGAAGATTTTTACGTTTGAGGATATTCGCTTGGTGGATGAAAATGGAGAAGCATGGACAAAAATTGTTAATGGTTTTACTGCTAGTCAAATAAATGAAAATGAACATATTCTTTATTTGCAGAGCAATTATTTTAAAGAGCCGAAAGAGTTATATTTTGTGATGAATAAGCTTCAGGCAGTTGATCAAGAGGATGTTTTTGTGAAGGTTGATATAGAAAATAAGAAAATTATTAATCAGCCAACAGGGAATCATCTTTCCCTTGTAGATGCTAAAAATGGGCGTATTATTTTTACGTTGAATACAGAAGAAGAATTTTATTATTCCCCTTTTATTTCCTTGAGAGATGCGGACGGAAAAGAAATCGAGCTTAGCTCCAATTATTGGACAGAAGATAATAATGGAGTAAGAGAAATCGGAATAGAGTATTCACCCGGTTCGTATAAAAATCCATTAGAACTTAAGTTGTCAGCTTTTCCTGCTTGGATTGAAGGAGATGTAAAATTAAAGGTGAAATAACAAAAGAGGCTGGGACATAACTAGCTTCAAATAAAGAGAAAGGTGAATTTGAGGGT
>NZ_JALDXW010000013.1:0-116645 GCF_032154635.1 Cytobacillus sp.
TCCCCTTCCGCATTTTCACGGATAATGACAAAATCTATGTCTTCCCCATTAGCCAACGGAGAAGTTACACCTTGCAGCAGTTTGACCGGACGGAAATTGATATACTGATTAAATTGCTTCCTAATCGGCATGATTAATTTCCATATAGTTACCTCGTCAGGAACACGCTGATCTCCGATTGCCCCAAATAAAATTGCATCATACTTTTTTAAAGTTTCCAGCCCATTCTTAGGCATGATTTCTCCATGCTGAAGATAATATTCACTATTCCAATGGAATGTCTCGAATTCCATCTGTAAAGTAGAATCTAGCTTTTTTAAAAGCTCTAATACTTTGGTTGTTTCATTTACGACTTCCGAACCAATTCCATCTCCAGGTAAAACAGCTATTCGATAACTTTTCATCTTTCCACCACTTCTTCCATTTCGAATATTTTCCCCGGATTTAAAATATTGTCTGGATCCAGAGATCTCTTAATCAATTTCATCATCGCTAATGAAGTAGCACGTTCCTCCTTGAGAAATTTCATCTTCCCAACTCCAATACCGTGCTCACCGGTACATGTTCCCCTATGCTCAAGGGCAAACGTAACGACTTTTTCATTCAATGCATGAAAACGTGCCATTTCATCTTTATCGTCTGTATTTAATCCAAATACTGCATGAAAGTTTCCATCCCCTACATGACCAAGAATGGCTCCATCCATCTCGTATTCTTCTAATAGTTTTCTTGTATAAGCAATAGAAAGCGCTAATTGCGAAATAGGAACACAGACATCTGTTGATACAAGCTTTCGATTTGGCTTACGTCCAACAATAGCTAGCGCAGCCTGATGGCGTGCTTCCCAAAGCTGTGCCCGTTTAATCGAATCATTCTCAAACTCAAAATCGGTTGCTCCCGAATCCTCCATTAATTCCTTAATAAAGGTAATTCCTTGTTTTGTTGCTTCTGCAGTGCCGTGATATTCTAAAAAAAGTGTTGGTGTTTCCTTAAAGTCAGTTCCCTTAAATTCATTAACCGCTTGAATCGTCGCGGCATCAACAAGCTCCATTTTTCCAATGCCTACGCCCGACTGGAGAACGACCTCGGCTGCCTTTCCTGCTTCTTCAACGGTCTCAAAGGATGCTTTCGCAACCACCGTCGCTTCTGGAATACCGGCAAGCTTTAACGTAATTTCAGTAAAAATGCCTAATGTCCCTTCTGAACCAATCAAAAGCTCAGTCAAATTATAGCCTGCAGATGATTTAATCGTTTCCCCGCCTGTTGAAATAAGGCTGCCATCTGCCATGACGACTTGAAGACCGAGGACATTATGCTTCATTGTGCCGAATTTTACCGCATTTGTCCCGCTGGCATTTGTGGCAGCCATTCCGCCAATTGTCGCATCTGCCCCCGGATCAATTGGAAAAAACAAACCGTATTTTTTCAAGTGCTTATTTAATTGCATTCGCGTCACACCAGGCTGAACCTTAACAACAAAATCATCTGGATAGACAGAAATCACCTCATTCATCAGGGTGAAATCCATGCTGATGCCGCCAAATACAGGCATTAGATGCCCTTCAATGCTGCTTCCTGCACCGAAAGGAATGATCGGTATTTTTTTTGTGGCCGCATATTTTACAATCTCCACAACCTCTTGCTCCGTTCTTGGAAAAACAACAATGTCCGGCTTTTTCCTTTCATGATAGTCTGTACCGCCACTATGATGCTCCAAAACTGTTTCATTTACACTTACACGCTCTGAGTCTTTCAAAATACGAAGCAAATCTTGATACATCTTTTTCACCTCTATTTATCTAGTAAAAACAAGCTGATCGACGGCATAAAGCTTAGAATCAGTACGTCTACAATCAAAATAATTAAAAATGGAACAATCGCACGGACGATGTGCTCAAGTCTGATCTTTGCTATATTGGAAGCAACAAATAAATTAATTCCAACCGGTGGTGTAATCATTCCGATGGCTAGATTAACAACCATGACAACGCCGAAATGAACGAGATCAATTCCAGCAGCAGATGCAATAGGAACTAGAATCGGTGCTAAAATGACAATTGCTGCTGATGTTTCAAGAAATGTCCCTACAATTAATAAGATTATATTCATGATAAGTAAGATCATAATGGCATTTGTTGTTATGCCAAGCATCGTATCTGTCATTTGCTGCGGAATTTGTTCCCTTGTTAAAATGAAGCCAAAAATCGATGCACACGAAATAATAAAAAGAATGACAGCGGATGTTACACCTGAAGAAATGAATATTTCAGGTAAATCCTTCCACTTTATCTCTTTATAAATAAAAAGACCGACAATTAATCCATATACAACAGCAACAACCGATCCTTCTGTAGGGGTAAAAATTCCGCCATATATCCCGCCAAGAATAATTATTGGCATGAGCAGCGCCAATATTGCATCCTTAAAGGAAATAGCAATTTCTTTGATAGAGCTTTTTTCTTCTTTTCCATAGCCTCTTTTACGGGAAATAATGTAGGCAACGATAATAAGAGAGATGCCCACAAATATCCCCGGCATAATGCCTGCAATAAAAAGATCGCCAATTGAAGCACCTGCGATAACCCCAAATAAAATTAATGGAACACTTGGTGGAATCATGACTCCAATTGTTCCTCCCGCTGCTTGGATGGCAGTCGAAAAACTCTTATCATAGCCCTTTTTCACCATCGCAGGAATGAGAATGCTCCCGACTGCAGCCGTTGTTGCTGCAGCAGAACCAGAGACAGCGGCAAAGAACATACATGTAACGATCGATACCATTGCCAAACCGCCATGCAAGTTTCCAACTAGAGAACCTGCAAAATTCATTAAACGCTTTGAAATACCGCCTGTCTCCATTAATTTCCCAGCAAGAATAAAGAATGGAACAGCCATTAATGTAAATGAATCGGTCGAATTAAACATTTTTTGAACAACTACCATTAATGGCACATTATCTTGAACCATTAAAACAATCATTGAGGCAAGTCCCAGTGCAACTGCTACAGGGATATTAATAAGAAAAAGAATGATAAGCACTCCAAATAATAACCATGCCATTATTGACTTGCCCCCCTTCTCCACTCAGCGACAGATACCTGAAGAAGATTAATAACAAATAGAACACTAGAAATAGGAATGACTGTATAGACAAGCCCCATTGGCAGTTGCAGAACAGGTGATGTTTGTGTCATACTGCGTCCAATAAATTCAAAGCTGTTTACGATAATTTGCCAAAAGAAAAAGAGAATTAAAGCAGTGGATAGAATGATAAAACCCTTCTTCATTGTGTTTCCTACTTTTTCATAAAGGAATTCAATGCTTGGGTGCGCCTTCATACTCATCCCGTAGCCTGTACCTAAAAAGGTGAGCCAAATAAGCAAATAACGGGATAATTCCTCTGTCCAAGCAAGCGGCTGATCTACTATAAATCTAAATATCACTTGTAAAAACACAGCAATAACCATGAGAAAAAAAAGAATAATAACTACCCATTTTACGGTCTTATTGATCGTATCAATAACATTTTTTACCACCATTCATTTCTCCTTATGATTAAAAAACTTGGGTTGTACAGGGAATTCCTGTGCTCGCCAAGTTATTTAATAAAATTATTTTGTATTTAAAATGGCGTCAATTTTTTCTTTTCCAAATTCTGATTCATATTTTTCATAGACCGGCTGGATGGCGTCACGGAAAGGTTTCACATCAACATCTTCAATAATTTCCATGCCTTGCTCTTTTAGAACCTTTAATGAATCTTCATCAGATTTCTTAATTAGTTCACGAATTTGGTCTCCTGACTTTTTCGCCTCATCACTTAAAACCTCCTGATATTCAGCAGGAAGCTTGTCCCATGTTGTTTTGCTGAACATAATAACGGCAGGAGAGTATAAATGACCGGTTAATGTCATATATTTTTGGTTTGCATCAAAAAGCTTGTACGTATCCGCAACGACGATTGGATTTTCCTGTCCGTCCACTACTCCTTGCTGAAGTGCTGTTAGAGCTTCTGTCCAAGCCATCGGAGTAGGTTTTGCACCAAGCGCATTAAAGGCATCCAGATGAATCGGATTTTCCTGTGTACGGATCTTAATTCCCTTTAGATCTTCAGGCTTTGTAATTGGGTGCTTCGCATTGGTAATATGGCGGAATCCATTCTCCCCCCATGCAAGTCCGATGATTCCAATGTTCTCCATTCCTTTTAATAGCTCTTGCCCAATTTCTCCATCTAAAACTTTATAGGCATGTTCCCTTGATTCAAATAAAAATGGCATGTCAACGATCCCGATTTCCGGATAAAAGTTGGCAATTGGTGCAGTGGATGATACAGACATATCTGCTGTTCCAAGTGTCAGCGCCTCTGTCAACTCGCGTTCAGCACCGAGCTGACTTAATGGGAATACTTCTATCTTCACTTTTCCATCTGTTCGCTCTTCTACGTTTTTAGCCATTTCTAGCAGTCCAATATGGTACGGATGATCCTCTGTTAACGAGTGTCCTGCCTTTAATGTGAACGTTTCTCCACTTGCCTTTTCACCCGAATTCTTGTCTGCGTCTCCGCCAGACTCCTTGCTCTTGCTGCAGCCAGCAAAAATTAACATCATAGCCACTAAAGCTACTAGCCAAAGCTGTTTCTTCTTCATGTATAATGCCCCCTATTATCTATAATTTTTAGAATATTGACATTATAACACCTTTTACGCTTTTATGTGCTAAAAATTGTCGATTTATTCGAAATAATTAGGACAGGGTTCCTGTCCCCTTGTCCCTCTGCAAGGACGGGACAGAGGGACAGGAACATTGTCCCTGAAAACAAAAAAGAAGCGATTATTTAAAACAGCTTCTTTCTGAACCGGTATGTAATGGGGGAATGTTCAATAACCATGTCATGATACTTCATTTTTGTTATAGATTTGATAGAACAGTTTTGTTATAATAAATGTAGAACAGAAGGGTGGGTGCAACGTGATTATTCGAGTTGAAGCTGAATCTGATATTCCCATTTACACACAATTGATCAATCAAATTATTGAATGCATTGCTAGAGGAGATATGCATTCAGGGGATTCTCTTCCTTCCGTTAGGACACTTGCCGCAGATCTTAGCGTAAATATGCATACTGTAAATAAAAGTTATCACGAGCTAGAAAAAAAGGGGATTATTCGGATAGCTCCTAAATCCGGAGCAGTTATTTCTTCTCCTAAAACTTTTGATCCCTCTAGCTTTCAAAGGCTTAGCACTGAATTTAGACCCTTAGTTGCAGAAGCGATTGTATTAGGAATGGAGAAAGAAGAAATTCACGAATTAGTTGAATTAATTATTTCCAATATAAAAGAAAGAAAATAGTTCAGAAATTCATTAACTTAAGGAGGTACTGTTTATGTCTTTAGCCATTTTTTTCATCATTATCCTCTTTCTCGCTGCTATACAGACTGCTATCCCATTTTTAACGAAACGAACTATTGTGTTTGGCGTTACGATCCCAGAAATATATATTAATGACGAGCAAATAGTATTTTATAAGAAAAAATACGCTATTTTCGTTTTTCTTATTTCAGTCATTGCTTTAGGAGCTTATTCAATATGGGCGATAACAAGTAAACCTACGGAGGAACTCATTGTTTTAGCAGGTACCGTTATCCAATTTAGTATTATTTTTATCAGTATGTCTCTATACTTCTATTTCCATGGGAAGGTCAAGCAATTAAAAAAATCACCAAAGTTTACAAAGAATTTAAAGCAAGTGCAGATAACGGATATAACCATGCGTTCTCAGGATTCCATGCTTCCTTCCTATGTATACTTCTTGCCTATCATAATTACTATTGGCATGATCGGCTATACTATCAGCCAATATTCTATACTTCCAGAACAAATTCCAACACATTGGGGGCCAAATGGTCAAGCAGATGCATTTACTGCCAAAACGCCGTTCTCTGTTATCACCCTTCCACTGGTTCTGCTAATTATGCAGATCATGTTTCTAGGTATGCATCTTGGAACAAAAAAGTCAGGGATCAAATTAAGTGCGACACATACAACTGCTTCCCGCAGCCGACAACTTACTTTAAGGAAGAATACGAGCTGGCTAATGTTTTTAACTAGTTTATTAATAACAATACTATTTAGTTTTTTACAATTTTCAACGATCCATCCGAATTTAATCTCAGATTTTGTTATGTTCCTTGTTCCAATTGTCTTTTTAATAGTGATTTTAGTTGGTACCATTATTTTTGCCTTAAAAGTAGGGCGATCTGACAAACAGCTACCTGCTGATATCGAAGGGGACATTACTGATTATGATGAAGATTCTTATTGGAAGGGTGGGCTGTTTTATTTTAATAAAAATGATCCATCCATCTTTGTGGAAAAACGATTTGGTGTCGGCTTGACACTTAATCTTGCAAATCCATTAGGATATCTTATTTTGATTCTGCCAATTATCATTATTTTGCTAATTTCATTTTTATAGTGAAATAGGAGGAAATTTCTGGTTCCTGTCTGGATCAGTCAGGCACATCTTTTTCTTATAAAAGGCTTTTACTTTATCTATAAAAGGCATCGATAACAATTATCCATGCCTTCGTCATTTAAATCCAAGGCCAATTATGTATATCCTATAATTGGCCTCTTTATCTTATATCTGCTTTTGTTCTACAGTTAGAACGAACATTTCCTTCCTCAGCTCAGATAAAAATTTGGACTTTATTGATCGGCCAACTTCATATGTGATATTCTATCGTATTGAGATGGTGCAGGTTGATTTTGCGGTTGCTTGTTCATTTGAATCATCATTTTGTTTGCGATGTTCATGCCCATCATCCCAGCCATATTGGAAAACTTCATTCCTTTGATTCTGCATTCCTAGATCACAGTCATTTTTCAAACCTCGAAACTATAAGGTTACCAGCCACTTAGCATTCACAAACAATATTTATCCTGCGATTTCTGCTGAGGTTAGTTCTCCATTAATGTTCCCACTTACGATGATTGAATGTCCCCAAAACATGTCTCCGTCAAAAAAGAATAGGTTAAAGTCACCATCTGGATATACACTTATGCTGTCTAGTTCCATAAGATTCATGAACATATCTTTTGTAATTTCTGAAATCTCTGCTTCTTCATTATCCTGCAGCCAATCATTTGCTAATTCGGTCAGTTCTTCTGCAGCGTATCTTCTAATTTTCATGTTCCATTCATTTTGATTGTTGAAAAGCTCATAGGCTGTTTCTAATGCAGCCTTCATTGTATTCTCCTCTTCATCCCAATCAAAATACAGATTGCCATCTTCACCAGCCCATGATATCTGCTTTTCAAAAGTCTTCACACTTTTATCAAGTTTAAACTCTCCTAATCCCTCATCTATGTAAAAAACCGGCTTTAACGAATCCTGCAAAATCATTTCCAACTCATCATCTTTATAAGCAGTCTCCAACACCTTAACAAGCATCATTGAATTTTCTGCCATTCGCACTAGTAATCTCACAACTGTATCCTTTTTCAAAATATTTTTCGATTGTTCCCATTCTTCATCATTCACTTGCCATTCCAACCGTAACTCTTCTAACTTTGTTTCATTAGATAATACATTTTTCCATGCAATTAATGGAATGGATGCATTCCACAGCTTAGCACCGCCTGCTCGTCCTGCCCCAATTCCTGAAGCCCCAGTCACAGCGGCAATTTCGATTACTTCTTCTATGAATCTATTCTCAAATCTATTTTTTTCTCGGGATATACTCATCTTCCTCACAATCCTTTCAAATTTATATTTGGTTACTAAAATATACCATTAGAACGATTCCCTAATTCTACTTAATTTAATAAAATCGTTATAACCGAATAAGATCCCATCCCTAAGTAACTATAAACTAACTAAAATTTTTACCTATGAACTTTTTAAAAATATCCTTATAATTACATTATACAAATAATTGGAAACAGGAGAATGATTTATGATCGTCCGAACAAAACCTTTAAAGGTAAGATTGAAAGCAACAAATAGCCCTCTAGAGGATTTTATAACTATAAATAAAAAAGAAGCCGTTTCAAAAGAGGTTCTTTTTGTAAGATATATTGGTATCCCTGAATCCATTGCACATTACACAGAAACGATTCTAAAAATTGATCAGCACCTGTCCACTAAACCTTATTTACGATTACAAGGGCTTGAGAGAATATCTAACAACAATGATATTAACAGACTAGCAAATGTTTGGGAAAATTGGCAAACAGTGGTTTCGCCTTCTGCAGGCAACTCAAATACTCTTTATCATGCAAATCTGTGTGCCCCATTACATAACGACACCCTTGAGTGGACAAAGAAGCTCACCTTTATGCAAATTCTTTCAATCTATACTCAAACCCATCCGAACACGAATCCAAGTTTAACAAAAAACTTCGTCATTAAATTTTTACATTGGATGGAACTCTATTTGCCAAAGCTATTTACCAATACAAGCATAACGCCGAAGGTCATGTTTATCGGCGATATTAAACAGCATGAATTATTATTTTTGTATTTCTTATCCAAGCTCGGCTGTGATATCTGTTATATGAATCCAAAAGAGGACATCACCCATTTGTACCCTGAAGCAGAAAAGTACTCCACACTATATAAGTGCAGTACATTCTCTTCAGATCCTATTAAGTTACCTGATTATTCACCTAAACCAACTGTAAATATTGCATCCATGCCTTCTAGGCCAAGTATCATCACCCAGCCCAAAATCGTTAATCCTGTACAACAGATTCGACACCGAGTACCGGATGCAGAGCTAAGTTATGAACAGCTGGCCGCCCTCTCAAATTCAGTTGTTATGATTAAAGTGTATGACAACGAAAATAAGGTTTTATGCTACGGTTCTGGTGTAGTTATTCATAGCAAAGGATACATTTTAACGAATTTACATGTGGTAGAAGGCGGGCATCTTTTTTCTGTGCTCTACGAAAATGAGACAGAAGAATATATCACAGATCATTTCATTAAATATCACCAGCAATTTGACTTGGCCATTATTAAGGTGGATAAACATTGTTCCCCTTTAATTGTAAAGACAGATGGTGAATTAGTTCGTGGTCAAAAAATTGTTGCCATCGGCAGCCCATTGGGATTATTTAATTCTGTCTCAGATGGAATTGTTTCTGGTTTTAGAGAGATTCATCATTTATCCATGATTCAATTTACCGCTCCAATTTCTAATGGAAGCTCTGGTGGGGCACTGCTTGATATGTTTGGAAGACTTGTCGGATTGATCACTGCAGGTTTTGATAGTGGGCAAAATCTGAATTTAGCCGTTCCTTCACAAAAAATATACTTATTTGCCCAAAATTTTATTGAACATACAAACTAAAGAAAGCTGCCAAAAATATTGGCAGCTTTCTTTGCTTATAGCAAAAAGGGGATATTTTCCTATCGGTACTAAGAAATTGTTTAAAAGTTAATACTTGTAAGAGAGTAAACCATACACCCTGTTCCAGCTCCTAAGGAATACTGCATGAGCTTTGCAGAAAATTGATTCTTCCATCTCTGAAATGTAAGATCCTCACTGATTTGTTCATCTATATTTTTCATCAAAGCAGCTTGTTTAAATGCTAATGTATATATTTGATTAAAGCCTGTAAGAAAGAGCCGAAAAAATCCCGTTCTTAGCACAAATAAGATCGAACTGATCAGTAATGCGATTACACCATAAAGAAAGATCTTATCATTCAATTGGAGTGAATGATTAGAAATAGCAGAAAGGAGAAAGCTGCTGCAAAAGGATAACAGTACTGAGTAAATATATGATCTCAACATATTTTAGTACCTCCTATTCAGCCACTCTTTTCACAAAACGTAAATCTGGATCTGCTAACGCATCAAGTCGTATGCCTTCCACTTTTTCACTAATCAGTACATTTTGTGCTGAAAATAATACAGGAATAATTGGCATCTCATCTAATAAGACACTTTCAGCCTCATGTAAAATTTCAAATCTCTTCTCAGCATCTTGCTCAATCACAGATTGACTGATGAGTTCATCATATTTCGCGCTGCTCCAATTTGTGAAATTCCCAGAGTTCTTTGATGTATATAAATCAAGCGAGCCAACTGGATCTAAGAAATTACCGCCCCAACCCATGCGAGCTATTTGGAAGTTCTTTTGTTTAAATGTATCAATATATGTCTTCCACTCTTGATTTTCAAGCTTGATTTCAACACCTAAATTTTCTTTAATCATTTCTTGAACAGCTTCGGCGATTTTTTTATGATTATCAGCTGTATTATATTTTATTGTGACTTCAGGCAGTTCCTTCCAGCCCTCTTCTTTTAAGCCTTCAGCTAATAGCTTTTTTGCTTCTTTCGGATCAAAGGAATAATATTTCGGTGCTTCATCTCTAAAGTCACTTCCAGATGGCGCTTCAGCTCCAAAAGGAACATAGCCGTAAGCTGGTGCCTCTCCACCCTTTGTTATATTCTTAGTAATCGCTTCACGATCGATTGCATATGAAAAGGCTTTTCTTATTTTACTATTAGAAACAGGCTTTTCATTCACATTAAAGGAGAATGTATACACGCTAAAGCTAGGAAAATTCACATACTCTTTACTGGATTTCTCTTGCTCTAATGAATCAAGTGGCAAGTAACGTATAAAATCCAGCTCGCCAGATTTATACATTTGATAAGCAGTTGTTGTATCTTCAATCATTTTAAAATTAATCGTATGAAGTGTAATATTTTCCGCGTTCCAGAAGGAATCGCTTTTTTGCAAGATAAGGTCTTCATTATGCTTCCAGCTTGAAACGGTATAGGCTCCATTTGTTACAATACCGTCAGCTTCTGCAGCCCAGTCCTTATTTCCTTCGACAACATTTTTATTTACTGGGAGATATGCATGCTCAAGAACGATTTTTGGGAAATAGCTAAGCGGGCTATTTAGTTCTACAACTAATGTTTGATCATCAGTCGTTGAGATCCCTACATCTTCAACGGAACCTTTTCCAGTATTGTACGCTTCTGCTCCTTTTATATAATAGAACGTAGATGGATCATACGCAGCGGTTTCTGGATTTAATACTCTCTTCCATGAATATTCAAAATCCTTTGCTGTTAACGGATCCCCATTTGACCATTTTGCACCATCTCGAATCGTAAATGTATATGTTTTTCCATCGTCCGAAACTTCAATTTTACTTGCAGCCCCTTCAACAACTTTCCCATCTTTATCGCGAGTATATAATCCTTCATATAGATGCTCTATAACCCAAAAAGATGTTGTATCTGAAGCAAGCGCAGGGTCAAGCGTATATGGCTCCCCTCCTAAATTCGTTGTAAGCTCTTGTTTAATGTCTTCTGCATTCTCTGATTTAGAGGAAGCTGCCTCTTCTTTTTTGTTTCCGCATCCTGCTAGTGCTGTGCTTATTAAAAATATGACTGCTATTAAAGTTAATAATTGTTTTTTCACGTTTATTGGTCCTCCTAGTCTATCATCCTATTTCTTTTTCATTTGGTTATTCATTACCTAGTTGGTAATTCACTCGTTCGCCAGCTCCTACTCGTACAGATGACAGGCGACCCAATGATCACTCTTAACCTCTTTCCATATTGGGGCAGCCTTTCCGCATATTGCCTCAGCTTTAGGGCAACGAGTCTGGAATGGACAGCCACTTGGCGGATTGAGCGGACTTGGCAATTCTCCTTTTAGTACAATGCGTTCTCTCACACCCTTCAGCTTTGGTGAAGACGCAGGAATCGCAGAGAGAAGGGCATGTGTATATGGGTGCAGCGGTTCTCTAAAGAGTTCTTCACTAGCAGCGATTTCCATCATTTTCCCTAAATACATTACGCCAATTCGGTCGCTAATATGTTTTACCATGGCCAAATCATGAGCAATAAATAAATAGGTTAATTGTTTTTCCTGCTGTAAATCTTCTAACAAATTTACAATCTGGGCTTGAATCGAAACGTCCAGTGCGGAGATTGGCTCATCAGCAACAATGAAGGTTGGATCAACCGCAAGAGCTCTTGCAATCCCAATTCTTTGCCTCTGTCCGCCGCTGAATTCATGAGGATATCTTCTCGCATGCCCAGGATTCAGCCCTACTTTTTCAAGGAGCTGATAGACCTTTTCTCTCTTCTCTTTTCCTTTTGCTAACCCATATGCTTCAATGCCTTCAGCAATAATTTCTCCAACCCGCATTCGCGGATTAAGTGAAGCATGGGGGTCTTGAAAAATCATTTGCATATTGCGATTCCACTCGCGTTTTTTTTGATTATCAAGCTGTGTTAAATTCTCGCCATTAAACACCACCTTTCCAGCTGTTGGTTTATATAGACTGCTAATCGTTCTGCCCAGCGTAGATTTGCCGCTGCCGCTTTCACCAACTAGACCAAAGGTTTCGCCCTTCTGAATGGAAAAGGTAATCCCATCAACAGATTTAATAACCTGCTTAGGCCCAGCTTTAAAATGCTTTTTCACATCATCAATCTCTAATATGTAATCAGACATGCAGCTCCCCCCTTTCTGTATGAATGCTTTTTCCTGCTGCCGCTCGCGCATCATTGAGCCAGCACATGGAATAGTGCTGTTCAGAAAAATATTGATTATCTGGGAGCTGTTCAATACAAATATTCATTGCATATGGACACCTCGCCGCAAATGGGCAGCCCTTTGGCGGATTAAAAAGATCAGGTGGGGAACCTTCGATCGGAATTAGTCTGCCACTGTTTTTCTCGTCAAGTTTTGGAATAGATTGCAGCAATCCCCAAGTATAAGGGTGTTTTGGGTTTTCAAATAGTTCCTCCACCGTCGCGCTTTCAACAATTATTCCTGCATACATCACAGCCACTCTGTCTGCTATCTCAGCTACCACACCGAGATCATGTGTAATCATTAAAATAGAAGAATGACGTTCATTCTGTAGGTCCTTTAACAAATCGAGAATTTGCGATTGAATCGTCACATCCAGTGCAGTAGTCGGTTCATCAGCAACAATTAACTTTGGATTGCATGCAAGTGCAATGGCAATAATCACCCGCTGTCTCATACCTCCACTAAACTCATGCGGATACTGTGAATAACGGCGAGACGGATCCGGAATCCCGACTAATTTCAGGAGTTCTATCGTTTTTTCTTTTGCCCTCTGTTTGGTTAACTTTTGATGCCTTACCATTCCCTCTTCAATTTGTTTGCCAATCTTCATCGTCGGATTGAGCGAAGTCATTGGGTCTTGGAAAATCATCCCCATCTCTTTTCCTCTTACATGCTGAAGTTCTTTTTTTGATAGCTTTGTCACTTCCTTTCCATTGAATAGAATCTTCCCATTCTTCACATTTCCATGAGGCTTTGGCAGCATCCCCATAATTGCTTGTGCAGTGACACTCTTCCCACAGCCGCTTTCACCTACTACAGCAAGTGTCTCTCCTTTCTTCAAATACAAGGAAGCCCCCCTTACTGCATGAACCTCACCGCCATGGGTTTGAAACGTAACGTGCAAATTATTGATTTCAAGCAGATGATCCATAAGCCAACCTCCTTAATTTTTCGAGCGCGGATCAAGCGCATCCTGTAATCCATCCCCAAAAGCATTAAAGGCAAACATGGTTAAGGAAATCATCAAACCAGGGAAAAACAGCCTCCACCAATACCCATTTAAAATGACACCTAATGAATCATTTGCCATTGTTCCCCAGCTTGCCATCGGCGACTGAACACCTAAGCCAAGAAAACTTAAAAAGGATTCAGCAAAGATTGCCTGAGGAATGGTAAAAGTCAGATTAACAATTATGATCCCAAGCATATTCGGAAGCAAATGTTTAATAATAATTTTCGGATGGGATGTACCTAATTTTTCAGCAGCAAGGACATATTCCTGCTCTTTCAATTGGAGAATCTGACCACGGACAATTCGTGCCATGCCAACCCACCCCGTTATCGACAAAGCAATAATCATCGTTAAAAGCCCAGGCTTCATAATAACCAATAACAAAATAACTACCAATAAGTATGGGATTCCGTATAAAACTTCGACCACCCTCATCAAAAAGGAATCAATCCGGTCCCCAATTTTTCCTCTCCCCGCCATATACCCTGAGATTCCACCGACAAGGACGCCAATAACCAGATCAATAGCTGCTGCAACAAACCCAATCGTTAATGAGATTCTTGCCCCCGCCCAAGTTCTAGCCCACATATCACGTCCTAGATCATCCGTGCCAAACCAATGCTCCCTTGACAAAGGTAAATTCCCAGTTGTTAACGACTGCTTTGTCGGACTATGGGGCACAATATGCGGTCCAATAATAGCAAGCAGAACGATTAAAAATAAAAGGATAAAGCCAAACATAGCTAGTTTGTTTTTTACGATCTTCAGTAGTACATCCTTCCAAAAATGTGTACTTGGCCTGATTTGTTCATGCTGATGAATGTTCCTAATATCTAAAGGCTGGAATTTCACATCTTCCTTCAGTAATACCTGATTCATCTTTATTCACCACCACTCGATAATTTAATTCTTGGATCAATCAAACGATATAGAATATCAATCAAAAATAACGTAATGATTAAGATCATACTGTAAAAAATAGTTGTACCGAGAATCACAGGATAATCACGATTAAAAATGCTGTCTACGAAATACTTTCCGATCCCAGGGATTGCAAATATTTTTTCGATAACAAACGTCCCTGTGATCACTGCTGCAAAAAGTGGGCCGATAAATGAAATAACAGGAATGAGTGCATTTCGGATCCCATGCTTTACAACAACTGAAAATGTTGACAGCCCTTTTGCCTCCGCTGTTTTTATATAATTTTGATTCATGACTTCGATCATGCTTGCTCGAACAAATCGGGCGATAATTGCAATTGGACCAACTGCAAGCACAGCGGAAGGCAAAATCGTATGCTTCCAAGTCCCCCAGGCAGCTACAGGGAAAATCCCCCATTCCACCCCAAAATACTTAATTAATAGCGGTGCCAATATAAAACTTGGAACTGAGATCCCAATAATTGCGATAAACATGGAAACGTAATCAATCCAGCGGTTATGATTGAGTGCTGCGACTACCCCAAGCGTAATTCCTATTGAGATTGCCAGAATAAGAGACTGAATTCCTAACAATGCGGATGGACCAAAGCCTTCTACAATTAATGTGTTCACATCCCTTGTCTTTGACTGGATCGAAGGGCCTAAATCAAATTGAATAAGCTGTTTTAGATAGAGAAAATATTGTACTGATAACGGTTCATCTAAATGGTAAGCAGCTCTCATATTCTTCAATACTTCTTCAGGAAGTGTTTTGGCATCTGTAGCAAAAGGGTCGCCAGGTATCAAATGCATAATTAAAAATGTAAGCGTAATAATGATCCATAGCGTCACGATCATTGTGAATATACGTTTAAGAACATACATTTTCTTTTCCTCCTTTTTCATTTTCTAGTATTCATGTAAAATTAATCGGATTTAAATTTATATCAACCTCCTTGATGCCAATGAATCTCTATGAAAGTTTAGTAAATAAAAAACCTCTCAACATAGATAAGTTGAGAGGTTTAAATCACCTGCACTCCTCTTATCTACCAGGACAAACCTGATGGAATTGGCACAGTATTCCAATTACGGAACCCGCTGCCGAGGTTTCATAGGGCCATATCCCTCCACCTCTCTGGATAAGAAACGTATTTAATTTTGGAAGAGAGCATTCTCTTAAAGAATAAGACTATCGTTAGGATTCTATTTCAGTAATCGCTAAAAGACGCGAAACAATTACGATCATTAATAAAAAAATCTCTTCTGCAAAATAAGAAGAGATTAGAAATTTTGACTCACTCTTCTTATCTATCAGGATTTGGCACAGTATTCATTCAAATAGAATCCGCTGCCGAGGTTTCATAGGGCCTTGTCCCTCCACCTCTCTGGATAAGAAACCAATTATTTACTTATAAAAGATACAATAATCTGTCTCAAATGGAAAGTCAATTTAAAAAAATATTCCTAATTTACCAACAAATGATTTAATCATGTGTTCTCCGCTATCTTCCTTGGCTTTTCTATTTTTTAGAACCATTTAGGACCTTCTGCTTTTAATACCAATTATTCTTCTATACATCCCATTTAGCATGATCGGAGAATCCGTTTGTATCGATAAACTTTTTGAGAAAGGTTTGGACAATGACTCAAACTTTAATCCTATATCCGTACCTAACAGGGAGATTAGCGGTCTTGCAGCCTTTTTAAAAAAGGGCAATTTTTCGTTTGCCGGGACAAATTTATCAAAGATTACTATTTTTCCTTCCTGTTTTACTACTCTAATCATCTCTTCCATACACTTTTGCGGATTCGGAACAACAGAAAGAAGTAAACTCGCTATTACGATATCAAACGTTTCATCAGGAAATGCCAGCTCCTGTGCATCCATTTGCAGGAATGTAATATCTGTTTGGTTAAACTTTTCCTTTGCCTTCTTAAGCATGTCATCAGAGAGATCAATTGCTGTTATGGCAATATCATGATGAGGAATGTACTCTAAATCCGCTCCTGTTCCACAGCCTACGAAGAGAACTCGATCCCCTTGAGAGAATTCTATGTCTTTAAATACATCTCTTCGTGCTTTAGAAAAAATCCCCTTATTGAAAAATTGATCATAAAATGGTGACCATGCTTTATAAATCAGTTGATTCCATCTGCTATTCATATTCATAACTCCTTATTAGAAATGAGCTTAGTTCTATCATAATCTAAATAATTCCTTTTTTGATACTATTTAGTTAAAATAGCAATAAAAAATGGAGCACCTCTCGGGCGCTCCATTTTTTTACTATCCTTCCCGTCTAATTTGGAATAGAAAAGCTGCGACGGTGGATGAACGATTATGCTTCCTTAAGTCTTCCAGCAACCGCAGCCATTTCACTAGCTGCAATATAACCAAACACCATTGCTGGTCCTATCGTTGCACCAGGCCCTGGATACGTTTCTCCCATCACTGAAGCAGCACAATTGCCAGTTGCATACAGTCCCTGGATCGGCTGCCCGTTTTCCTGCAGGACCCTCGCCAATTCATCCGTGACTAAACCGCCTTTTGTCCCTATATCTCCAGGATAAATCGGAATCGCATAAAAAGGTGCTTTTTCTAATGGAGCCAGATTAGGATTTTTCAATGTTGGATCCCCGTAGTAGCGATCATAAGCACTTTCTCCACGATTGAAGTCTTGATCATGACCGTTAACGGCAAATGCATTAAAGCGTTTGACTGTTTCCGCAAGTTTATTCGGTGGAATCCCGATTTCTTTCGCTAATTCTTCTGGTGTTTGTCCAAGTTTTAAATATCCTGTTTCAACCCAAGTTTTTGGAAATGATTGACCAGGCATGATGCCAAAGACAAGATATCGCTTTTTTACGGTTTGATCAAATATCATCCAGGAAGGAACCGTTGTTGCCTCTGATCGGTTATTGGCATACATTTTATCAACAAATTCGTGATAAGGGACGGATTCATTTAAATAGCGATCCCCTTCACTGTTCACAATAATTAGACCAGGCGTAGCGCGCTCAGCAACAGGCATAAATGCTGGAGAACCAGGCGGAATAGAAGTTGGTGTCCCCCAAACCTTATCCATTAAATCCAATTTTGCACCTAATTTTTGGCTCGCTTCAATGACATCACCTGTTTGTCCTTCAGATGATAAAGTCCAATCTGTATTCGATGGCTGTGGCAGGTATTTATCCCGCAGTTTACGATTGTGTGAAAAACCTCCCGAGGCAAAGATAACCCCATGTCTTGCTTCGATATTCATTTTCTTTCCGTTTTGTTCAACGACAATGCCTGACACACGATTATTTTCAAAAACAAGATCATGAAATGGCGTCGACAGCCAAACCTCCCCGCCCGCTTCCTTTAGGGAAGCATATAACCGTGCAACAAGTGCCTCTCCAAGAGTGGCAGGTTTATATGAACTAAGCTTCGTACGAATGAGACGCATGCCTACTTTCATTGAGGTTGTTTTACCAATCCATGTTCTTGTAATCATGTTCACTTTATGAAATTCACTAGACTTCAGCACCATTCCTTTCGTTGGCAGTCCAGCTTTTCGCAAATGCTTTCCGTCATTTCCTAATTTATTGAGATCAAACAATTGTGCTTCCATTGCCCGCCCATTCGGATTTCCGCCGGGAAGCTCCGGATAATAATCAGAATATCCCGGTGTATATTCCCATCTGACATGTTCTGTATTTTCGTGGAGGTATTTTATCATCTCCGGACCTCTTTTTAAGTAAGCATCCTTTAAGGATCTAGGTACACGATTACCTATGGTTGCATCCAAATAAGCGCTTACTTGCTCATAAGAGTCCGCTACCCCTGCTTCTTCAAGATAAAGGTTATTGGGCACCCATACCGTGCCGCCAGATTTTGATGTTGAACCACCAAAAAGCTCCGTTTTTTCTACAACAATCACAGAGAGGCCACGCAACCTGGCTGTTAATGCTGCGGTTAATCCACCTGCTCCTGACCCAACGACTACAACATCAAAACTGGAATCCCACTTTTTACTCAATTGTACAATCCTCCCCTACAAAATTATCCTAGTCTCATCAGAATGTGGTATAATACAACTCTATAAAAAGAGGGAAAATTCAATTAATTATAATGACTATAAATCCTCTTTTTACTACTATAATGTTCATGAATCCATTCAATCAATCAGTAAATTTCTAACTATTGTATGGATAAACAACAGTTTTCATATATTTGTTTAAAAAGAATAGGAGGAAGGATAACCAATATGGATAAAAATATCGATAAGCGAGTGCGCAGGACAAAAACACAATTAAAACAAGCTTTTATTAAATTGATGGAAGAAAAAAGCTACGATCAAATTACCGTAACGGACATTGTGAATCAGGCAGACTACAATCGGGCAACCTTCTACCGGCACTATAATTTTAAAGAAGAATTGGCAAAAGAGATAATCTCTGACAAGACGATGGAACTCATTGAAACATTTAAATATCCCTACAAAAGAAAAGAACTGATTCACATGAATGCTTTATCTCATTCAGACATTATCATATTTGACTACATTATGGAAAATAAAGATTTCTACAGGCTTTGGGAAAAATTCAAGTCAGTCCCTGAATTTGAGGAGTCGTTCTTGCACTCCATTGCAAAGTTTTTCAAAAAGGACATTATTCTATTAACACCCAATGATTCAAACTTGGATAACCATCTTTATACCTCCTTTTATGCCAATGGGATTCTAGGGTTGATCATGGACTGGATAAAAAACGGACTTGAACCAGACCCGGACTATATGGCAAAGCAGCTTGTAAAAATTTTAAATTACTATCCTGCAGAATGTTTATAGGAAACAGGAAAACTCGTGTTCTCCCTTAATATACGTTAGCTATACAAACGGATTATAAAAACGATTGCCATCATGAAAGGTAACAACCATCGCAGTCACAAAAATGAGACCAAATGCTGCCAGAGTAACATAATCCCCCGCCTGAAAGGGACGTGCACGATACCAGGTTCGCTGATTATTTTTTCCAAATCCACGAAGTTCCATCGCATTGCTTATGGTCTCAATCTTATCCATGCTAGATAAAATAAGCGGAAATATAATGGATGCCGCATTTTTAATGCGGATGGGCAATTTTTCTTTTTTGGACATATCAATCCCCCGAGCTTGCTGCGAAAGTGCGATGTTCCGAAAATCCCGTTGGATATCAGGAATATAACGAAGTGCCAAAGCAACAGCATAAGAAATTCGATAACTCACACCAATTTTGTTTAATGAGGCTGCAAATTCACTCGGATGAGTCGTCACAATAAAAAGTAAAGCGACTGGGATAACGGCAAAGTATTTTAGCGTCACATTACATTGGTAAAAAATTTGTTCGATTGTAACAGTATATCTCCCTGCTATCTCAAATAAAACATGACTGCTGCCATAGATTTTCACTCCCTCTTGAGGAGAAAACAGATAGATAGCAAGATTATTGATGAACAAGAAGACCAAAATAAATATAAGAACAAATGAAACTTCAGATACTTTTATCTTTGAAATCATGAAGATGAGAATACTAAAGACAAAAAGAAAAGCAAGAATACGGGTATCATATGTCAGCATAGCAGCTGACGACCATACAATAAAGCAAATGAGCTTTGTTACACCAGTTAGCTGATGAATAGGAGATTTTCGATCAATATACGATAGCATCTCTACTGCCATTTCTTTCTAACCTCCCGATCATATGCAATATAATGCTCAACAAATGCCTTCGGTTCCTTCATCCCCACACGTTTCGCTAGGACTAATAAAGAGGTCTCCTTTAAATTTGCCAAACTGGTAATCTCTGAATCTGTTAAAATCAATGATGGCTGTTTATCAGCAATGATTCGCCCCTTGTCAATGACGATCGCACGTGTCGTATATTCTAGCATTAAATGCGTATCATGCGTGATTAGTATAATCGTCATTCCTTGGCGATTTAATTCTGCCAAAAAGTCCATCATTTCCGTATAATGCCTCAGATCTTGTCCAGCTGTAGGCTCGTCCAAAATCATAACCTCAGGCTCAAGCACTAAAATGGATGCAATCGTCACACGTTTCTTTTGCCCAAAGCTTAATGCAGATATGGGCCAGTTTCGGAAAGGGTATAACCCACAAATTTTAAGCACTTTCTCTACTTGCTTCTTCGCCTCATTCTCAGGGACACCTCGAATATTAAGACCTAATGCTACTTCATCAAAAACGATATGCTTGGAAATCATATGGTTCGGGTTTTGCATCACCATACCAATCCGAAGGGATCGTTCCTTAATCGTATCACCAGTTACATCTTGTTCATTAAACAAGATACTTCCTGAGCGCGGCTTTTCAAATCCGCAGATGATCTTTGATAAGGTTGACTTTCCCGCTCCATTTTTACCAACAATGCTTACCATTTCACCTTTCTTAATAGACAAAGTAATTCCTTTGATTGTTTCATGACCGGGTGCATAACTAAAAGAAATATCTTTTAAATCTAGGGCTGGTGATTTCCCTTCCTTTGGCACAACTTGATTACCAGCCTTAAACCAATCCAGAAGTTTATCTTTGCAGCTTTCAATGGAAAATGAGTGCAGTTGAGAAGGCTTCATGTCCTCCTTCACTTCACATCCAGCATATTTAACAGCCCTCACATATAATGGCTCACGAATATGGCTAGCTTCTAAGATTGAACTAGACAAAAGCTTATCTGGAGACATATCAGCAACGATACGGCCATCATCCACAACAATAATCCGATCCACATGACGATGCAGCACATCCTCTAAGCGATGCTCAATAATAACGACTGTCTTATTCGTTTCTTTATGAATTCGATCAATCAATTCAATCGCATATTGGCCAGTCGCAGGATCAAGGTTTGCAAGTGGTTCGTCAAATAAAATAATTTCAACCTTATCCACCATCACACCTGCCAGTGATACTCTTTGCTTTTGTCCTCCTGATAGATGATGAATAGAGGCAGGCAAATACTCATTCATCTCTACTGTTATGGCAGTCTCTTCCACCAGCTTCTTCATGGTCATTTGATCCGTACAGTCATTTTCTAATGAAAAAGCAATATCCTCTCCTACCGTAAGTCCAATAAATTGACCATCAGGATCCTGCAGAACGGTGCCGACTATTTTCGAACGAGTAAAAATATCTAAACTTTGCGCATCTCTTCCCAGGATCTTTAGGCTTCCAGTCACTTCCCCTTTATAAGAAAAGGGAACAAGCCCGCTGATACAATGACCAATCGTGCTTTTCCCTGAACCAGAAGGCCCAACTATTAATACCTTCTCACCTTCGTAAACCGTAATATTTATATTATTTAAAGTCGGTGCTGTCTGACTATGATACTTAAAACTATAGTCGTTAAATTCAATGACTCTCTTTTTCATTTTTTTCTCCTAATAATTAATCTATAATTCTCTAGTCAAACTATTGCTTCGACTCCGTGTTTTTGCATAACCTGCTAGTAATAATGTTCCAATCACACCGACTGTGACCATATTTGACAAACCGGCAAAAAGTCCTTGCAGGAATACTTTATTTGCTGGCTCTGCATAGATTAAAATATCCAATGCCGGTGCGAGTAAAAACCAGCCAATCCCTTGAGCGATCACCTGAACAATGTTAAAAGTAATTATCTTTTTCGTATGAAATACCCCTGATTCAATGTCCATTTTCTTTGCCGCAAGACCGATTAAAAGCCCTACAATCATCGATACAACTACCCAGCTCCACCAAACAGAGCCATACGATATCGCATCATTCAGTGCATGCCCGATTAAGCCAATTAATCCACCAGCAATCGGACCAAAAACAACAGCCATTAAAGCTAAAAATGCATAAGATGTTTGAATCGTGGTATTTGGAACCGGTGAAGGTATGGCAGCAAATTTCGCCAGGATAATAAATACTGCTGCTCCTATTCCTATTGCCACAATCGTTTTAATAGATAACTGATTTTTTTTCAAGGTACACATCTCCTTTTATCATATCGTATTTAATTATATGCAATATTCTGAACCTTTTGTATATAAATTTTCCAGTTCGCACCTGATTGGACACGATAGGCCTCTGCGAAAGAGCCTTGATTCAAGGCAACACCTATTTTATCCAGTGAATTTACATAAAGCAGCGGTTCACCTAAATGACTATCAGCAAATGACCTTCCAAATGTCATAATATTTTTATAGACTTGACTTGTTTCATTTTCGATCTTAACTTCGAAAGAATCACCATACTTAATTTCCAATTGTTTAAACAGCTCGCGGTCAATATTGGTCCAAAGATTACCGAACCGAATATCAAGAATATCAATGTTTCCTGTAATTTTCCCTTTTTTCAAGCTGGCTTCTGTTAATGGCAGCTCAATAATAGAGCAAACATCAATCTCAGTACCTACTTGTTCAAAAGAAATGACTCCTGTTGAGAGTCTGGCACCAGTAAAAGCATATACATCACGGCCATGAAATGTATAAGACTCCCCAGACTTTGGCAGACGATTCACATTTTCATCTATAATTCTCGCTTCTACTATGCCAATATGCTTCTTTATCTGTGTGAGCGTTCCATTGTCAGGGGTTACAATGTAATGATTTGTTGCTGTTTTTGCCACGATGCTTCTTCGTTCAGATCCCACACCTGGGTCAACAACAGATACGAAAACTGTCCCTTCAGGCCAATAAGCAATTGTTTGATATAAGCGATAGGCTCCTTCCCAAATATTATATTGGGGAATTTCATGGGTTAGGTCAAACACCCGAACGGAAGGATCTACTGACAATGCAACTCCATACATCGCGCTCACTGCACCATCACCCGTACCAAAATCTGATTGTAAGACTAAAAAATTATTCATGTTAGCTCCTCCATTCATCATTATCTCTTATTAAAAAAACAAAAAACCACGTCAATATCCAACTGGATAAGGACGTGGTATATTCACGTGGTACCACCTTACTTTACTGTTTGCTCACACAAAACAGCCTTAACAAGTACATGGGCAGATCAATCACCCGAAATACTGTGGTATGGATAACGAGTACCAAATCTCGTCGGAACCTACTCATACCTATCGATACTTTCAGCACGAAACTCAGAGGCCATTGTTCGGATCAGTATTTTTGCTTCTTTTCAGCTACCGAAGCTCTCTGTGTAAAATAGCTTAACCCTACTTTTTCTCTTCATCGTCTTTAGTTGTTTTCGAAAAAATAACACAATTCAAAATTTATTATTTTTGATTATAAGTGATACATAAATATTGTGCAAGATAATTTTAAATAAATTTATTTTACTGCTGTGTTTCCGTTGCTGGCTTGCCCGCTTCCAATAGTATTTTGCTTCGGCCTAAAAGACTTGCTAGTACTACCATGAATACACCTGTTCCTATTAGCAGCCATTCAATTTTAATAAAGTCTGCAATTGGACCGAATATGAGCATGCCAAGCGGCATCATTGAGGTTGAGATCATTCCCATTACCCCAAACACTCTGCCTAAATAATCCTCTTCTATTTTCTCCTGCAGTAAGACTGTCGCAGGGGTGTTAAAAATTGGCATAGCCACACCAAACAGAGCCATGAAAACTAAATAAATCCAAAAACCAGGAACAACGCCAAGTGCAAATGTACATACTCCCATTATGACACTTGCCAATCCCATTGTTTTCACTTTATTTGAAAATCCTCCCCATGAAGCGATGATTCCGCCACCGACCATCATTCCAATGGAGAAGGCAATTTCAATCGCAGTCAGTCTCCACACGTCATCGCCAAAGCTGCGTGTCACCTGCAACGGTGTCAAAAAGGCTGCAGGTGCCATCAGTACAAAGAAGACGGCAAAGAAGAGAAAGAATTTCTTCAGAAAGTTGTGGTTATTCACATATTGTAAACCTTGTTTAAAGTCACTAAAGTAGCTTGTTGTTTGTTTTTCTGCTGCCTTCTCATGTACAGAGATTTTTAAAAAGGCAAGCAGTGTAACAATCGCGATGGCTGCAGTAATGACATCAATAAAAAATATCATTTCTATTGAGGCGAACCCTAATAAGGCTGCACTCACCATCGGAGATACGAACATGATAACGGCTTGAATACTGCCATTTGCACCGTTCACCTTTGTCAGCTTATCCTTTGGAACAATTTGCGGTAAGATGGCTCCAACTGCTGGTGTTTGAATGCCTGTTCCAAAGGCACGAATAGCAGCCATCACAAAAAGAAGCCAAATGGAGTCAAATCCCATTAAAAAGAGAATAGCTAGAATAAGCGTGGCAAATGCAATCAGTCCATCCGCTAGCATAATCAGCATTTTTCGGTTATACCGATCCGCCCAAACCCCGGCAACGGGTGATAAAAGAAAAGTCGGTATAAAACCGCAAATAATATACAACGTCATCATCAAACCTGATTCCGTCGTTAAAGTGATATACCACATAATAGCGTATTGAACTAAGGATGATCCAAAAAGCGAGATTGTTTGGCTAGTTAAAAAGAGAACAATATTCCTTTGCCAATTCTCCTTACGATTTTCCATAATTGTATTCATTAATTAACAACCCATTTCCTATAAATTTTTAAATAACTCACCTACATCCATAAGATGGTATCGTTTAAATTATTCCATTAATTTTTAAAGACAACAAAAAAGAGGGCAGACTCATCCCCCTCTTTTTTAATAACCGTTAAATATAGGCTTCCTTAAAAATAGACAGACCAATCCCGTTGCTCTGAACATAGGCAGAGCTATCAAGCGTATGAAATTAACGAATGATAAATGGGAATCTTAATCTCATTGATGCTGTCAAAAGGAAAACCTCCATTTCATTTATAAGTGAGTTAATCATAACAAAATAGCTTTTTTAATACAAATATTTCTTTATATTTCACTATGTTTTTTTTACTTGCTCTAAAAAGTTTTAGTATCACCTTATTTTTCTAATATAAGGGATAAAATTATTTCACCCCACATATCTTTCTGCAAAGGAAAATCGTTATTTACATGAATATATTAATTGGGTGGAGGAAAAAAATGAAAGTTCTTATATTAGGAGGCACTCGATTTTTAGGAAGAGCTTTAGTCGAAGAAGCATTGGCAAGAGGGCATGAAGTCACCTTGTTTAATCGCGGCACGAATAAAGAAACGTTTCCTGAAGTTGAACAATTGATCGGTGATAGAAATGGTGAGACAGCACTGCTAAAAAGCAGGAAATGGGATATTTTAATAGATACATGCGGATTTGCTCCTCATCAAATAAGAAAAGTTGCAGCTGTTCTGGGGGATAACATCGAACATTATACATTTATCTCAAGCATCTCTGTTTATAAAGATTGGATTCCACTTAATATAACGGAAGACTATCAGTTATTAACTTCACTGCCGGAGGATAAACTAGCTGATGCCGAAGCAGGTAAACTCTCCCCTTACGAATATTATGGAGAGCTGAAAGCATTATGTGAAGCAGAAGCAGAAAAGCATTGGCCTGGCAGCGTATTACATGTTAGGGCAGGTCTGCTTGTCGGACCTTTTGATTATACAGATCGTCTCCCCTACTGGATTCAACGTGTTGCAAAAGGCGGAAACATTTTGGTGCCTGGACGTTCAGCCCGCCCTGTTCAATTGATTGATATAAAGGATACAGCAGCATGGATTTTTCATATGGCGGAAAATAAAAAAGCCGGTACATTCAATGTAACGGGTCCAAATGAAGTATTGACTATAGAAAAGCTTTTGAACACTTGCAAAATGGTTACAAATAGCAATGCCAGCTTTGTATGGGCAGAAGAAAAATTTTTATTGAAGCATAAAGTCCAGCCGTGGACGGAGATGCCACTATGGATACCTGAAAACTCCCCATTAGAAGGGGAAGCCAAACCGTGGACGGGCGCTTTTTCTTTCAATATTGAAAAAGCAGTTCATGCTGGGCTTGCCTTTCGACCTCTTGAGGATACGATTTACGATATCTATCAATGGGAGAAAGCAAGGAAGAACAATGAACGAAAAGCGGGGATATCACTCGCAAAAGAGCAGGAGCTGCTTGAGCTATGGCTACAGGAAGGCAGAAAAGGGACAATTGAATTAAGTTAATTTACTTCCCATCCCTCTTTTTTTGTGTATAAAAAATAAATCGGCATTCTGATTAAGGGTAGCATAAATAGTCGGTCTGATTCATTGAGCAAGCCTTTATGTACGAAGAAATAACCAGCGCAGCGAAATGAACCAGACCGACATTTACATATTTGGTTGGGAGCAGATGCTTATTTATTTCCTTTAAGGATCGTCTCGATTCTTTGTAGCTTCTGAACAACATCCGGATGAATTTGATTCTCTCCCTCTATTATCAACTGATCTCCTTCAGCATTCAAAAACACTTCATGAATAGACCTAAGCTGATTCATTTGCTCTAACGTTGGTGGATTTATAGCCATTTGGTTAAGCAAATCAACCACATTAGTTATGGAAACGCGAAGGGCTGGATTCAATTCGCCGACAGTCTCAAACAAAATTTGAGCATTTCTAAGGTCAGCAAGGATAGGGTCAAAGAGCATCGTCCGTTCCTGAAGATCGTGTAAATTGCTGTCACTAGCTTCTAAAGCTTTTATGACTTTATCTTTTAACGTCCCCTTCATTAATGTGTAAGCATCATTGAAAAAAGCGTAGGAAGCAGGCTGATTATATTGATCAAACATATTCTCTTTTTTAAATACAGTTTCTTTAACAAATCCACCTGCATCGGGATCGAATGAAAATTTATGAATAGATTTATTTGCATGCATTTCCTCAAGCATCACGATCCCTGGTTTCCCATCAAAAATTGCTGGACTAAAATCTATTGAGCCTAGCTGAACATAATTATTATATAGGGGATAAGATTGTTCGCCATCTTTTACTACCAATAACCAAGTTTGTCCATCGTCCCAGGCAAATCCTCCGTTTTCCATTTTCTCGGCATTCACATATAGTTCAATTATTTCCTCTTTTTCATCCATATCGATATCATAGATTCGTTTCTTATATAACGATCGTGGGTATTCTTCAATAGCCTTTGCAATGAAAACTGAGCTATCATTTGAAGTTGTAAGCTCCATTTCTTTTCTTTGTTCTTCCACCGTGTTTTTGAGGGTACTATTTTCTATAGAAAGCTGTTCTATTTGCCTTTTTAGTTCGCCTATTTCATCCCCTTCTCCTCCAGTAGTTTGCATGGAGCACCCAGCCAATGTGCCGCTGATAATTACACATGCTATACCAGATAACCATTTTTTCATTACCATTCCCCCTTTAAATTCTCTTTTTACTTTTATTGAATGAAAATACAGGTAAAAAGTATAAGATTCTAATCGCTTATAACAAATCAATATATTCTAAATTTTAACACAAGTTAATCCATCTAAACTAAAAATTAATTAGTACCTCCTTTCTAACCTATGCTACTTAAACTACATGCATATCCAAATACATCCTTATCCTTCACAAAAAAACTGCACCCTCAATGGCAGTTGCTCCTAACCATTTGGGTACAGTTTTTTAAACTATATTAAGCTACCTTTTTAAATTCAATTCTTTTACCTTTTTTACGCCATTCTTTATATTCAGCTGCTGCTGTGAAGAGTGCGTCAGTAGATGAATTAAGAGCTGTTTCAAAAGAGTCTTGGAGCACACCGATAATAAATCCTACGCCAACTACCTGCATAGCCACATCGGCGGGGATTCCAAATAAGCTGCACGCTAGAGGAATCAGTAATAACGATCCACCGGCAACTCCTGAAGCACCACAAGCACATACAGCAGATAATACACTGAGAATAATAGCTGTAGGAAGATCAACTTGAATGCCAAGAGTATGAACTGCTGCAAGGGTCAAAACAGAAATCGTAATAGCAGCGCCGCCCATATTGATGGTTGCACCTAATGGGATGGAAACAGAATAACTATCTTTATTTAAACCAAGATCATGACATAATTTCATGTTTACAGGAATGTTTGCAGCCGAGCTGCGTGTAAAGAATGCTGTAACTCCGCTTTCCTTAATACACTTAAAAACAAGCGGATATGGATTTTGCCTGATGAATGCAAATACAATAATTGGATTCACTACTAATGCAACAAATAGCATACAGCCAATTAATACAGCTAGCAATTTCCCATAGCCCAGCAAAGCATCCAATCCATTTGCTGTAATTGATTCAAATACTAATCCCATAATTCCTAGTGGAGCAAATTTAATCACCCATGTAACTAATTTCGAAACTGCATCAGAAAAATTAGTAATGAATGTTTTTGTTGAGTCCGCAGCATTTTTTAACGCCAAACCTAAAAGCACAGCCCAAGCCAAAATACCAATATAGTTCGCATTAAAGATAGCTTTTACTGGATTATCAACAATATTGAGAAGCAATGTTTTAATGACCTCAACAACGCCGCTAGGAGGTGTCACACCTTCAGCACCTTTAACAAGCGTTATACTAACTGGGACCAGGTAACTAGCAATAACAGCAATCAATCCAGCTAAGAATGTTCCTAAAAGATAAAGAATAATAACCGATTTCATATTCGTTTTCTGTCCACTCTTATGCTGAGCAATAGCAGACATAACCAAAAAGAGTACAAGTACCGGTGCAACAGCCTTCAAAGCACCTACAAATAATGAACCAAAAATGACAATTGGTTTTGCTGTTTCCGGGATTGTCAAAGCTAGAATAATACCTATTATCAAACCTACAATAATTTGTTTCACCAAGCTCAATCGATTCCACTTTTTAAATAAGCTTTTCATAGATGTTCCCCCTTAGTAAAAATCGCAAGAATGTTTTCGTTTTTAATAGAATGTTCATCAAAAATATTATGAGAAACTAAGATAGCAGCTTTACATTTGCTTAAGTTATAGAGGACTATCTAAAAGTTTAGCTTACGGTGTTCATACAGATCTCTGGGGCTATTCACATTTTAAACGGACACCTCCACGCTATTCCTCCCCAGGAGGACATTTGTCCTCTGTACAAATAGTATTATACTTACTTTTTTAATATATTACAATACTATTTTTTAATTGGGATTCATTTTAATTCATAAAAGATTCAAATAATATTAATTAGCCCTCTTTTCTATTAACTTTTTTCTGGAAATACTAATTGTCATTACATATTCATGCAATAAAAAAAATAGTGCTTGATCTTTTAAACACTGCCGATTTTAGTACTGCCAAATTGGGATTCACTTCATTTCATTCTTTAAACGTTAAACCTACTTCTTGCAAGGAACTTCTCATCATTGGCAAAGAAGCTGGTCCAATGCCATGGAGTTTTAATATTTCTTTTTCTGTGAATTTAGATAGTTCTTCTAAAGTATCAATCCCTTCATGAACCAATGCATTTCTCGCAGGTGAACTAAGTTTCGATAGGAAGCCAGTTTCAGGCTTATCCTCTTTATCACAGGTAGGACAGCTTGAACAATCGCTACTTTTATAATACTTATGGCCTTTTTCACATACCCTTAAACTTTTATTAACTGGCAATATAATTCCTCCTTTTCAATTCACTTTTTTATATTATCCATATTGTATACTAAATTTTACTATCTGATATACACTCTGTATGCCCAAGATTTACTCTCTCCGTTAGTCAATTCTTGCAGATACTCATCTCATTTAATAGACCTTATTGAATATGATTTAAAGAAACAGAAAATACTTTTAATATCCTATCGAGAAGTGGAGTTTCTAAGACATGAAGATGGAATACTTTTTCCTAACTGGCATGTGGATTTTCGGTTTAATTGGCTTCATTCTGTTTATTCCGCGTAAAGATCGACGTAAGGGTTTCTTAGCACTCATGATGTTTCAAGCAATCATCTGGCTATGCGATATGCCTTCTTTTCAATATGGTTTGTTAAGTGCACCTTTTCGGGAATTTCCCAAAGCGACCGATCTGGCACTTACAATCAATTATTTTTTTTATCCGGCCTTGTTTTCCATATATTACATCAATAAAAAAGAAAAAGGCACAATATGGACGAGCTTTACATACTTTTTTCTTTGGGTCACTTTGATCACATTATTTGATATTATGATCGAAAGATATACGGATTTACTAAAATATGGATTGCTGACATGGTATGGGATGTGGATTTACATTGCGCTTCTTTTTTACGTTAGTCAGATCTGCTGTAATTGGTTTTATAAAGAAAAAGCCTTGCTTCAAACAGAACGGCAGGAATCCTAATGCGAGTTGAATGGTGGATCATATTGTCAGTGTACGCGTTATCAACAGGCATTCTTTTCTTTATTCCCAAAAATAAAATTCGACTTGCCGTCGTAGCATTTCTATTCAAACAGATTATTACATTTCTTATAGGTTTAGTTGTCGTCGAGTTAGGGCTGATTGAATATCCCATTCGATTATTTGCTTCGATCAATCGGACGAGCTTTACGTATGAGTATTATGCTTTTCCGGTCACATGCGCCCTCTTTACCGTCTGGTATCCCAATAATCGAGGAAGGTTTATTCAACTAGGTTATTATGTTGGATTCACTTCTATTTTAACTATCGGTGAGGTCATTATTGAAAAATACACCGATCTCATAACATATATACACTGGGAATGGTATATATCATGGATTACAATTTGCTGTTCCTTTTTTATTACCCGCTTATTTTGCATTTGGTTTTTCTCGAAATCGGCAGACAATTTATTGTAAATCAAATGTGGCTGTCGTATTGTTTATCGTCACTTGTTTATTTTTGGTGTTTGGAAACACTTGAATGAATTTTTCTCAAAGATATCTGCCTGAATCGTTCCTTCACTTCAATAGTTGGAGGAGCTTAATTGTTAAAAATGATGTGGGACAAGGTTCCTGTCCCCATGTCCCACCATGAGGTGAACGTATGGAACAAGCTGCTTTGATTATAATTACCGTTATTCTTGGGCTTGGCATTTTTTCTCAATGGCTGGCATGGCGAGTTCAGTGGCCGTCGATTGTGATTATGTCTATTGCTGGTTTACTGATTGGGCCAATCTTAGGCTTGATTAATCCAAAAGAGGCTTTAGGTGAGCTATATAGCCCGATGATTTCTCTAGCGGTCGCCATTATTTTGTTTGAAGGAAGCTCAAGCCTTGATATTCGTGAAATTAAAGGAATTTCCAAGTCCATTTTCCGAATTGTTACAGGTGGTGCGTTTTTAGCTTGGATTGGGGGTTCGCTGGCTGCCCATTTTATTGCCGGATTAAATCTGGAAATTTCCTTTATTATTGGCGGTTTATTTGTTGTAACCGGACCAACTGTCATCATACCGCTGCTGAGACAGGCAAAATTAAAGCCCCGTACAGCTGCCGTTCTAAAATGGGAAGGGATCATTGTTGACCCTGCAGGCCCTTTATTAGCCCTTTTTGCTTATCAAGTCATAAAAGTAATGACAAATGAAAACCTTTATTTTCACCAATTGTGGAATTTCTTTATTGGTGCATTAATCGCTGTCTTACTGGGATACATAATTGGCTTTGCAGTCAGTATTCTAGCTGGAAAGGGGCTCATTCCAGAATACTTAAAGTCTCCAGTTATTCTATCCTTTGTGCTGATTTGCTTTACCATCGGCGAGGTGGTCATGCATGAAACAGGCATGCTGGCAGTGACAGTCATGGGACTAACGCTAGGACGGACAAAAAAATATGTATCTTCCATTGGAAGCATCAGTCATTTCGTCGAGAATATCTCAGTACTGCTAACATCTACGATTTTTATTTTACTCACATCATCGTTAACAAGAGACATAATGACGGATGTATTTACATTGCCAATTATCGGCTTTGTGCTAGTCATGCTGTTTCTTGTCCGTCCGTTATCAATATGGATATCTACAATTGGCACAGAGCTGACTATTGCGGAAAAGCTGTTGATTGGCTGGATTGCTCCGAGGGGAATTGTTGCATTAACGGTCTCCGGTTATTTCGCTTCCATCCTTCTAGAGGATGGTTATAAGGATGCTGGCATTCTAATCGCATTAACCTTCGCACTTGTAATCATCACCGTTTGTGCACACGGGTTCACAATTGGTCCCATTGCAAAAAAACTCGGCCTTGCCAGTACAGAGCCACCTGGAATTCTTATTGTTGGGGCGAGCAGCTTTTCTGTAGCTTTAGCAGATCAAATCAAACAAATGGGTATCCCTGTCATCATTATCGATTCCTCAGGAGACCGTCTGTGTCCTGCCGATTTAAAAGGCATCCATACCCATAAAGGAGAAATCCTTGCTGAACATACACAATACGATATCGATCTCACCCAATATGAGACTCTTCTTGCGATGACAGGAGATGCAGCCTACAATGCACTCGTTTGCCAGTCCCATATCCCAGAGTTCGGCTACCAGAACACCTTTGCTCTGCCTGTTAAGCCGAATCATCAATTGAATCATAAGGAATTGCCAATCTCCCTTAAGGCACACTTATTATTTGGAAAAGACGCAACATTTACAGAGCTAAACAGAAAAATCAATATTGGTTACCGTTTAAAATCCATTAAGATGAAGAAAAAGGATAAAACCCTAAAAGATTTACTCCCAGAAGGAGTCACGCCCCTTTTCATAAAGAACAAGAAGGATACCCTGACTTTTGTGACAATGAAAAAAAGATTTTCTCTAGATGAAGGGGACGAGCTAGTTGTATTGACTAATGATGAAGAAAAGACCGTCTGATCGCAGCAGACGGTCTTTTTTTAGGCGTATAAGCCTAACGGGTTAGAGGAGAGCGGCATTACATGCTCTACTGCTCGACATTGTAAATATTGAAATGATCATGCAGCCTGATCTAAATTTTGTACTTTTGTAATCTGAGAGAATTTAGTACAACTGACACAGAACTGAAAGCCATAACCGCACCAGCCAGCCAAGGGGCTAATAGTCCGAACATTGCAAATGGGATACATATAATATTGTATAGAAATGCCCATACAAAATTTTGCCGAATATTGGTCATTGTTGCTTTGCTAATCTTTATTGCTTCTACAACCTTACTTAAATTTCCTTTAATAATAGTAATATCACCAGCTTCAATCGCAATATCAGAGCCTGTCCCCATTGCCATGCCGATATCAGCTACTGTTAAGGCAGGTGCATCATTTATCCCATCTCCAACCATAACAACTTTTTTCCCTTCGTTCTGCAGGCGTTTGATCATTTCTGCTTTGTTCTTTGGGGTGACATGCGGCTGAACATTTTCGATTCCCGTCTTTTCAGCAATATCCATTGCAGCCTCCTTGTTGTCACCTGTCAGCATGATGACCTCCATTCCCATCTCCCTCATGCCAGTAATTGCACTCTTGGACGATGGTTTAACTTCATCTGCAACAGCAATCACCCCGGCAACAAGATTGTTTATCGCTATGACCATCACTGTCTTACCTTCTTGTTCCAGTCTTTTAATCTCTCTGTCAGCTCTATTGGGAATATACAAGTTATTTTTATTAAAATAACTAGGGTTAGAGATTAATACATTTTTTCCATTTACAGATGCCTTGATTCCATACCCAGGGATTGAAAGTACTTGGCTTGGAACAGGATTCGTTAGTCCCCTTTTTTTCGTTTCATTTACAATTGCTTTGGCAATTGGATGCCCCGAATCTCCTTCCACAGCACCTGCAATCTCCCAAAATTCACGTACACTGCCATAATCAATGTACGCGTCTGTGACTACAGGCTCTCCTTTTGTGATCGTTCCGGTTTTATCTAGTACGACCGTGTTGCTTTTTCCGAGAACCTCTAGATATTTTCCCTCCTTAAAGAGAATACCTGCCTGAGCTGCTCGTCCACTCCCAACCATCACTGATGTAGGAGTTGCCAATCCAAGAGCACATGGGCAGGCGATAATTAATACCGCAATCATTTTTTCTATTGCCTCACTAACAACTCCAGGTTCAATGACTAGATACCACAGAAAAAAGGTAACTAATGAAATCAAAATAATTACTGGTACAAAAACACCTGTAATTTTATCAGCTATATGCTGAATGGGCGCCTTCGAGCTTTGAGCTTCCTCAACAATACGAATAATTTGTGACAAAGCAGTCTCTGATTCTTTTTTCGTAACACTTACTTTCAATGTTCCGTTCTGATTCATTGTCCCTGCATACACTTCAGCGCCCATTCCTTTTTCAACTGGTATGCTTTCCCCTGTCAATAAGGATTCATTAATCATGGAGTATCCTTCAATAACTTGTCCATCTATAGGGATCTTTTCACCGGATTTAATGATTACCACGTCCCCAGGTACGATCTTATCAACAGGGGACTGATATTCCATTCCATTTACATACAATCTGGCTGTTCTTGTTTGTAATTGGTAAAGCTTCTTAATTGCCTCAGTTGTTCTCATTTTCGTTCTAGCTTCGAGAAATTTCCCCAACAAAATAAATGTAATAATGAATGCACTTGTTTCATAAAACAATTCAATCGAATGCGTGCTTCCTAGTGTATTTATATTTGTAAAAGTTACATAATGACTATAAAAAAAGGCGGCTGAAGTACTTAACACAACTAAGACATCCATATTAGCACTTCCGCTTTTCAATGATTTCCAAGCTCTTTCATAAAATTGGAACCCGATAATAAACTGAATGGGAATGGTAATCGCAAATTGAAATAGTGGATGGACAAATAAATACGGAACTTTAATAAAGGAAGCCCACTTAAAGTGAGTAAACATTGCCCACGCCAAAGGGACTGTTAGTAGTGCGGATAGTAAAAGCTTCCACTTAAGTATCGTAATTTCTCTCATTTTATCTATTTCTGTCTGAAGATTACTCTTTCTATCAATTTCTGCATCAAAACCAATCTTTTTTATTTTATTAATAATTTCATTCATGTTTGTCAATTTATTACTATATGTGACCCGGCCCTTTTCTGTTGCTAAATTTACAAGTATTTCCTCTACCCCGTCTATTTTTGAAACTGCTTTTTCTATTCTTGCCGCACATGCTGCACAATGCATGCCTTTTATCTCTAAATGGTTTGTTTCTTTCATGCTTCCATTTCACCTCTCTTTTTGTCGTCAAATTAATATATTCTATTAAATAGAGGGACGCTTTAGAACCATTTCTCTAGTATTCAATAGAAATGATAGATAAAAAAGACCAAACTTCAAATGCTATTGAAGTTTGGCCTTTTTCATGCATTCATTAACCGCTTTTCTTCACATAAGACTCTTTTTCTTCACTTCTATTCTGTGAGGATACCAGTAAAGCCATTTTATGCAGTCCTAACATAATAAAGCCCGCCATAACTTGATCATACTTTGTATTAAATGGAGGTGGAAGGATATTAAAGGAATTGGATTGAGATGGAATACAAAGATGAGCTGTTATTTGTGTAAGGAAGGGATTGTTTATCCCATTAATTAAGGCGCTAAATATAAAAAATAAACAAGCTGGCAATAATAGTACGCTACTTAGAACGGCATATTGTTTTTTTCTCGTTCCACTAAATCGTTTCTTCGGGTCAGGTGACACGAATGGCCACCACATACGTAAGGACAAAAGGAATAACAAAAGCATATATCCATTGTGAATGTATGAATCTAATGAAAAGATTTTTAAAAGAAAAGGCAAATGGTACATAAAAAATAATATTGAAAAAACAATTAATGCAACCCTTGGAGACAATGTCCATTTGCTTAATTTGTCTATAATCGTGAATTTCTTTATCCTATTAAATATATTTCCAGGTATCGCTAATACTAGCATTGGCGGGATAACAAAGTATAAAATACTCATTTGGATCATGTGTAAACTAAATGAAAGATGACTTATCGTTGTTAGCGGACTCCCGATGGTTACGTATATCAATCCTATACTAAGGAAAAAGAAAAGAGGCTGCTTATGGGAAATCTTTATTTCTGTCAAATGATGGACCAAAAATGAATAAATAATCGCAATTCCTATAAAAATCACTAACAATGGCATATTCCATACGAATTGACCCTCTAGTAGAAAAATATTGAACATGTACATCCCCACCTTTTCGGAATTTATGCTCTCGACTCCCATGGTTAGGAATAGCCTTTTTCCCGACTCCCTTCTTTTATAGACATAATTCCAATTAAGCCAATGATGGAGAAAATAACTGGAGTGATAAACCCATAGTAATATCCATTACTGATACTGCTTGAAGCATGCTGAAAATGATCCAGCACCATTCCCATAATACTCGGCAGCAAGACCGCACTTAGAAACCCGCCCGTATTAGCAACACCAGAGACAACACCTGCTTCTTCTATTGGAAAGGTCTGGCGTACAACAGCAAAAGTTAAGGCACTGGCTCCATAGCCAAAACCAATTAGAAAGAAAAGCAAATAAAGCATCAAAAAGGGAGGCATTCCTTTGAATAATAAAAAGGTGCACCAGCTCAATAATATCGTCAAATGCACAACAATATAGGGCCGCTTGATTGTTCCCAATCGGCTTGAAATCCAACTCGTCAGAGGCGCGCCGATAAGTGCCCCAATAAGCCCAACCATTATGAGCTGACTGGCAGCTGAACGTGTCATTCCATATACACCCATCCCATAAGGCACTGCCCACGAACCGATAAATCCTACATATGCGCCGACTACACCAAAGTGGCAAAAGAATAATGCCCATGCCTGCCGACTCGAAAATATTCTGCGTAATAAAACAGACATTTTTTCACGCTTCAGCCCATCCTTTACAGTGGCCGATTCGCTAAAATGAATTTGTTTTGGCTTTTGTATAAGTACATAATAAAGAAGAATTCCACAAAGACATAATAGAATACCAGCTGAAAAAAATGCTGCCCTCCAGCCAAGTAATTGAATCCATGCTGAAAAAGGGACAGTCGCCAAAAGAAACCCAAGACTTCCAGTCATACCTGCTATGCCAATTAAGCGAACAAATTCCTTCACTTTAAACCATTGCCCCAAAATTAACACCATATTGACCCAGATTGTTGCATCCCCCGTACCTGTAAGGATTCTAGCAATGAACAGCACGAACTCATTCGTACCCAGACTATAAATGATTGTACCTGCCCCCGTAAGAAAGGCGCCGATAATTAGAAAAAAATTGGGTCCATAACGATCAGCCAATATGCCCATTGGAATTTGCAAACCAGTGTAGACAAAAAATTGAATACTTGTCAGTAACCCGATCGTTGATGCGGTTACACTAAAATCCCTCATCACTTGGTCTGTAATTAATCCTGGAGCCGTCCGCTGGCTCGCCATTAATAAATAAGTAAACAGAACAGAAGTAAATACACTCCATCTAAATCGACTATTTTGTTTGTCCAATGATTCCTACCCCTGTTCGCTTTTACTCTTATATATATGGATTTCCTTTAACCATAGAAATAAATTATTTAAATAAATAAAAAGTCTGAACCGGTGAGCCATCAAGCCCTATGCGGCACAATCAATCCAACAAACCGATTTATTCCACCCCCTTACAATGATTGCATCCTCGAAGAAAAAATAGTAAACTTTACGTAACTTAATTAAATTAATTAATTAAGTTACTATGATAATGAAGCAAGAGAACCGTCCCTTTGCTTCTCATTAAGGAGGCAGCATAAATGAGCCAAACAGCCCATTTAACGGGTAAGTTTCAGTCGATTTTTCATACGACAAAGACTCCTAGAACCTTCTTTGCTCCTGGAAGGATTAACTTAATCGGCGAACATACAGATTATAATGGCGGTCATGTTTTCCCAGCTTCTATCTCTTATGGCACATACGCATTAGGAAGCAAACGGGATGATCAAAAGTTACGTTTTTATTCGTTGAATTTCCCAGAAACCGGTGTGATTGAATGCAATTTAACTGAATTAGCTTTTAATGAAAAGGACAGCTGGGCTAACTATCCTAAAGGAATGACTCTATTTATGCAAGAATCAGGATGTGAAATTCTTCAAGGTGCTGACATCCTGTTTTATGGAAATATCCCAAATGGCGCTGGCCTTTCCTCTTCGGCATCCATTGAACTGGCAACAGGTGTTTTACTAAATGGATTATTTGATTTAAAAAAGGATCGGATTAAAATGATTCGCCTTGGACAAAAGGTTGAAAATCACTATATTGGGGTGAATAGTGGGATTATGGACCAATTTGCCATCGGTATGGGCAAAAAGGATCATGCAATCCTCTTAAACTGTCAAACATTAGAGTACAAATACGCACCCATTGGATTGAATGATTATGTCATTATGGTTATCCATACGAATAAACGCCGCACATTAGCTGGGTCGAAGTATAACGAGCGGCGAATCCAATGTGAACAGGCATTAAGCGATTTACAGCAGAAACTTTCTATTAGTAGTTTAGGCGAGTTAACGCCAGCAGAATTTGAGATACATAAACATCTTATTCGTGATGAGATCACTCAAAAGCGTGCAAAGCATGCTATATATGAAAACGCCAGAACGTTAGAAGCTTTGGAAAAACTACAACAAGGGGAACTCCATCATTTTGGAAAATTAATGAATGAATCTCATCGATCATTAAGGGATGATTATGAAGTTACAGGCCTTGAGCTTGACACGATTGTTGAGACTGCTTGGGAACAAGATTTCGTTTTAGGCGCACGGATGACAGGAGCTGGTTTTGGCGGCTGTGCAATTGCCATTGTTAAAAAAGACAAGGTAAATGAGTTTAAATATACTATTAACGCGATTTATAAAGAAAAGATTGGCTATGACGCAACCTTTTACATTGCTTCGATCGGTGACGGTGCAAAAGAAATCTTAGAGGAGTGCTAATATGAGTGTATTCGTTTTAGGTGGAGCTGGTTATATATGCTCCCACGCAGTCTCTCAATTAAATGATCAAGGTGAGAATGTGGTTATTGCTGGCTCAAAAGAAGCAAAACTAGTATTAGGCTGGAATCCAATCCGAACCTTTGTTACAAAAATGTTTAAAGTTGTATGGAAGTGTCACACCACTCATCTAAAAGACAATAATAAGGAAGTAAACGGATGATTTACCAGTATATAGAGGGACTCATTCAGAAGGCTTTGGAAGTAGACTTAATTGAACCGGCCGATCATTTTTTTGTTCGAAACCGATTGATGAGTTTACTAGGATTGGAGAACTTTCCAGAAGCTGTCGACTCAATCAGCATGGATACTATCCCAAATCTCGTTGAAAAGATCATCACTTATGCGATTGATGAAAACGTGATCCAAAATGTTTTTGATGACAAGGAAATACTTGCAGCCAATATTATGAATTGCTTTGTACCAATGCCTTCCGTCGTCAATGCAACATTCGAGCAAAAATATAAGGATTCACCACTCGCTGCGACCGATTATTTTTACAACCTGAGCAAAAACAATAATTACATCCAGCTAAATCGAATCGCGAAAAATATTTCCTATAAAGTTTATACCCCATACGGTCATATGGATATTACTATCAATTTATCCAAGCCCGAAAAGGACCCTGAGCAAATTAAGCGGGAACATAAGATGAAGCATGAAAACAATTACCCAAAATGCCTTTTGTGTATAGAAAACGAAGGATATTCAGGAAGGACTAATTATCCTGCACGCGCCAATCACCGGGTCATTCGTGTCCCTCTGTTAGGAGAGAATTGGTATTTGCAGTATTCACCATATGTTTACTATAACGAACACTGTATTTTATTCTCCGAGGAACATCGTCCGATGAAAATAGGTCGAGAGGCATTTGAAAGATTACTAACTTTTACTGAGAAATTCCCCCATTATTTTATCGGTTCAAATGCCGATTTACCTATTGTGGGGGGCTCTATTTTAAGCCATGATCATTACCAAGGCGGAAACTATGAATTCGCAATGACTCGAGCGGCGGATGATTTTTCCTTTGAGTTAAAGGATCATCCAGCGATTAAAGCCTCTGTCATTAAATGGCCGATGTCTGTCATTCGCTTACGGGCAAAGAATATCCGTCCCCTTATCAAGGCAGCTGATCACATCCTGCAAACCTGGAGAGGGTATTCTGATAAGCTAGCAAATATCCTAGCGTATACAGGGGAAACGCCACATAACACCATTACTCCCATCGCACGAAATCGTGATGGAATTTTCGAGATAGATTTGGTTCTAAGAAACAACCGAACGACTTCCGAACACCCGCTTGGTCTCTTCCATCCACATGCAGATGTTCATCATATCAAGAAGGAAAATATTGGACTCATTGAAGTCATGGGGCTAGCTGTACTGCCACCAAGATTGAAAAAAGAAATAACTGATATTCAGAAAGTCTTATTAGGAACATCCAATCAAGTCGCCAACTATCATTCTGAATGGGTTAAGCAATTGAAAGCAAAATATGGAACTCGATTGAACAAAGAACAGGCAGATTCCATTTTACTAAACGAGCTTGGAAAGAAATTTGTAAGATGCCTTGAAGATGCTGGAGTATTTAAAGAACATGGAGCATTTAAGCGATTCATTCATACTTTAAACAAATAGGTGGAAGAATGATGAGAATAACGACAAAAGTAACGAATGGGAAATGGAAGGAATATACATTAGTAAATGACAGCGGTATTTCCATGAATGTCTTGAACTACGGCGGCATCATTACAAAAATTATGGTTCCGGATCAAAAAGGGAACATTGAAAATGTCGTCCTTGGGTATCGAGATTATCGAGACTATGAATCTAACCCTCATTACTTCGGTGCAATCATCGGGAGAGTTGCAGGCAGAATTCAAGGCGCTTCCTTTAAAGTGGAAAATAGAACCTACCCACTAGCAGCTAATAATGGAAAGAATCATTTACATGGAGGCCCTAATGGGTTTCACCAAGTTATATGGGATACTGTCCCTTTTCAAACTCAAGATGCAATTGGTTTAAAACTAATCTATAAAAGTGTCGATGGTGAAGCTGGATATCCTGGTAACCTAAAGATGATAATAACCTATACACTAAATAATAAGAACCAGCTTTCTCTTGATTATGCTGCAACTTGTGATCAAACGACTCCCCTTTCATTGACGAATCACTCTTATTTTAATTTGAGTGGAAATTTAAAAAATACAATCCAAGATCATCATGTTACAATAGCAAGCAGCAGGTTTGCTGAATTAAATGAAGACTTGATACCTACTGGAAAACTTGTTGATGTTGATGAGACTCCCTTTGATTTTCGTAATAGTGGTCTTGTTCTAGGCACTGGGTTTAACAGTACCTTTATGCAAAATCGGATTGTCGGAAATGGGTATGATCATTATTTCATTTTTGACAATAAGTTAGCAGAAGCGGTGGCAACATTAGAAGAACCAACCAGCGGGCGCGTAATGTCAGTAAAAACCGATCAACCTGGAATGGTCATGTATACCTCGAATGCGATGGATACGGAATGGACATTACGAGAGGGCCCCTCGCGGAAATATCTTGGTATTTGCTTTGAAACCCAAGCTTCACCAGCATCCCTACATCATCAGGGGTTTCCAAATGTAATAGTAAAAGCTGGAGAAAAGTATGAAAAGCAGACGGTATTTTCATTTAAATAAAGCATTAGTAGTTTCCGTCGCTTTATTTTCGCTATTGTGCATATTAAACAAAAAAATAGGCTGGACCCCTTTAAATTTAGGGTCAGCCTATTTTCCCCAATGGATCAAATAATTCATCCAACAGTAATGCAACGGCTCCCAACAATGTTACATCGTCTCCCAACCTTGTGACGGTCACTTTTGTCTTTTTCACCTCAGTTGTTAAACTTCTTTGCTGAATCGTTTCGATGAGGGCTGGCATAATAAATTTTTCACTTTTCATCACTCCCCCACCCAAGACAATTTTACTCGGGTTAACAAGATGAATTAAATTGGTTAAACCGATTCCGATCATCTCACCTGTTTCCTGTAGTAAATGAACACAATCTGCATTTCCCTTTTGTGCAAACTCAAATATTTCTTTAGCAGTTAGTTCACCTTTTGTTCCCTGCTTTCTTGCCCTTTTTGCAATCGAAGAACCACTTACAAGCGTTTGCAGACAACCTTGATTTCCACACTCACAAACGTCTCCATTTATATCAATCGTCATATGACCAAGTTCACCAGCAATTCCCTGGGCCCCATGATATAATTTTCCATTTATGATCACTCCGGCCCCTACCCCGCGTCCAATATTCACCGCTACCATGCTATCTACTTCACCATGTCCTCCAAACCATGATTCTCCTAACGCCATTGCCCTGGCATCATTTTCCACTTTAATCGTTAGGTTAAACTCCTCTTCCAGCGCTGCTTTTATTGGTATATTTCTTAAGTTTAATATCGGAGCTACAAGTGAAGTGCCTGTTTCTATATCTACTGCCCCATGCATAGCGATCCCGATTCCAATTATTTTATCTTGATTCATATTAGATATTTGTAAAATTTCACGAATACTTTCCTTTAAAATTGAAAGAAACTGTTCATTTGTGATAGGGTTTGATAGCACACTAGAAGTTCTCTCAATTGTTTTACCTGTTAAGTCAGTGAGGATACATTCGACTTTCTCCGGTCCCGCATCTATCCCTATGACATAAAAAGCATGTGTATGAATATGCAGCATAGTCGGTTTGCGTCCTCCACTTGATTGACCAAGCATGCTTTCCCTTACTAATCCCTGATCGATTAATTCTTTAACAATACTACTGACCGTTGGGGGAGTAAGACTCGTTTCTTTCGCAATCTGTGCTCGTGAAATAGGCTCAGACAAACGAATTTTATTCAAAACGATGGATTTATTTACTGACTTCATTAATTTGAATGTGCCACGCTGCATCGAAAAACCTCCACAAAACTAACATTTCTCTTATTATAACGTATATCAATAGTTAATTAATTTAACTAAGGATACTTTCGAAAACACAAACTTTATTTAATAATCAAAACAACTATAAAGGACGACGAATTACCGCCGTCCCCATTCATTATATGTCTTATTTCCTTTCTACCCAATTCTTCCAAGTTCAACCGCTGAAGTTTCTTCACAGCAATAGAAAGAAATTTTAAATGACAGCGAAAAATCTTCAAATGTACAGCGATACTTTTCAAGCTGATTCTGGCCACAAGAATTACTTCCAAGTCCATTTTGTTGACTGTCGATGTGCAGAACTACATAATCTCTTGGTTTCAAATCAATCGTATGCTTTGCCTTTTCAAGATCATGCACCTCATAATGAGATGCTTGAAAATTAAAGGTTTCATTCGTGGTGAAAATGATCCCATTTGATAATGGATCAGCAACACTTACCCAATCACAATCAGAGCGATTGCCATTTTCTTGCGGTTTCACATAATTCACGAACAAATCCTTAATATTTTTATGATAAACACCTATATGGTTTGCCTGTTTAGAATCTGCGTAACTTTCACCAGGGCCTCTTCCTCGCCATTGCACATCAGTGAAATCCTTATTCAATTGCAGCTGCACACCTAGTCGCGGAATCATTTCTGGGGCATTTTCTTTCATTCCTGAAGCGATCCCTGAAATATTACATACGATGTCTCCATCTGGATAAATCTTGTATTGGTACTGAAGTTGATAATACCACGAGCTATTTGTCGTGCCATAATAGGTATCTGTCTGCCACTCAAATACGCCATCCTTTAAGCCATATTGAATATTTCTTACTGTCTCATGACCTAAATGCATGAAATATTTCGTACGATAATCATCTAACAAATACATGTCATTATCAATTGGCGCGCGCCAGAAATTGAATTGCGGGCCTTTTTCAATCTGGACCTTCCCATTTCGCGTGACTTCTTTAATCAACCCTTTTACACAATCGAATGTAACTGTAAACTTACTGCCATGTACGGTAATAAACGCTCCGCTTTTTGTTGTGTAAAGTTCTCCATCAGCATATTCTTTTGGCTGTTTCTTTGTTTCAGAAAGAATAAAGGAGGCATTTGCTAATTCATGGCCTTTTTTCGCCCAAGGAGTATCTTGATTTAATCGATAGGAAAATACAAGAAAATATTTAGCCCCCTGGACTTTCCCTATATCCGGCACTTGCGATAATTGAATCTCGGCTGTTTCCCGTCCTCGTATACGTGGCAGTTCCATTATTGAAGATTCTAAAAGTTTATCATCCTCGAAATAGGATAAAGATAATTCAATCTGATCCAGTGCTAAAAAATCGTAACGATTGATAAGTTTGAATCGACCCTTTTCAAAATCTATGCACTCTGTTTGCACAGGTTCAATGACTTTTTTATACTCTAGTAAACTAGGTGATGGTGTACCATCTGGCATAATTAATCCATCAATACAAAAGTTCCCATTCGTTGGGTCATCACCAAAGTCTCCTCCATAACAATAATACACTTCCCCATCTTCAGAAACCGTTTCAATTCCATGATCAAACCATTCCCAGATAAATCCACCTTGAAGTTTATCATACTTATAAAATAAATCCTGATATTCTTTAAGATTCCCTGGGCCATTCCCCATTGCATGTGCATACTCACATAGAATATGCGGCTTTTGGCTATTTTCTATTATTTGATCCATCGTACGCCTATTTCCATGAGACTCTAACCATGTATACATCGTACTATATACATCTGTCACTTCACATTCCCTATCCCCTTCATAATGAACCAGTCGAGTGGGATCCATTTCTTTCGCGCGTTTAGCCATTGACCTAAAATTGTGGCCAAAAGAGGATTCATTTCCTAGCGACCACATAATAATACATGGATGGTTTTTATCTCGTTCAATCATTCTCTCTATTCGGGATACGTATGCCAATTCCCATTCTGGATCATTACTAATCCAATCATACTTTCCTGTTAGTTCAAATCCGTGACATTCCAAATCTGCTTCATCAATGACGTACATTCCGTACCGGTCAGATAAATCATATAAGCAGGGGGAATTCGGATAGTGTGCCGTGCGGATTGCATTAACATTATGTTGCTTCATGATAATAATGTCCCGCTCTATCTCTTCTTCTGACACTACCCTTCCAGTCCTTGGGTTATAGTCATGGCGATTCACACCCTTTAATTTAATCGCCACACCATTGACAAGGAATGTATCGCCTGACACAACAATGGAACGAAAACCAATATGCTGATGAATGACCTCAATTATTTTCCCGTCATCATCCTTTACTGTCATATATAAATGATAAAGGTTTGGCGTTTCTGCACTCCACTTTAAGGGTGAGGAAATGATTTGGCAAATGGGATGATCCGCATCCTCTTCTAGTTGAAAAATGCATTCCCCATTTTGGTCGATTAATTCATATTCGATTCTCTGTCCTAACTGATTTGTTAATTTTACCGAAACATGCAGCTCTGCGTCCTGCCATTTCTGGTCAAATAATGTCTTAATTGTAAAATCATATAAGCCTGCAATGGGACGAGTATATAATTCTACATCCCTAAAAATCCCACTTAGCCACCACATATCTTGATCTTCTAAATAGGTTCCATCAGACCATTGAAACACACGAACAGTAATGTTGTTCTTACCTTGACGAATTATATCTGTAATGTCAAACTCTGCTTGAATACGTGCTCCTTTGCTGTAACCCACAAAAACACCATTTACGTACAATTCAAATGCAGAATCTACCCCATTAAAACGAAGAATGACCTGCTCTCCATCAACCTGCCGATTCCATTCACATTCTCTCCGGTAGATGCCTGTTGGATTATCTGTTGGGACATATGGGGGGTTAATCGGGAAGTTATACCATAGATCTGAATAATGCATTTTTCCGTATCCTTGAAGCTGCCAATTACTTGGAACAATCATATCATCCCATTCCGTTGTATCTAAATCATCTAGATAAAAGCCTTCTTCCCAATATTCAGGCGCCTCCAAATACACAAATTTCCATGTTCCATTTAAACATTGATAAAAATGTGTGTTGGCCGGATCACCCGTTTCTGCCGCTTTGCGGGATGGATAGCTTAAATAATGAGCACGAGCATCCATTCTATTTATTTCATCAATCTGAATATCTTCCCATCTTTTTAAATGATTCATTTTTCATACTCCCTAGCTGTTATTCTTTAACCGAACCACCAAGTATTAGAACTAGCCCTATATTAAAAAAATAATCATTCTCTCATTTATCCTACATATTACTTAACTGCCTCAGATACGGATGTCTTTTTATAAGACATCACTTTCGATTTTGAGAATTGTCTAGCTTCAGCGCCTATCGCCTATCAAACTTCAGGTCCCCTCCGCAACGATTGAGTCAACATCGGTTCGCTCTCTCTCACCGTGTTTCCTTTATCTCAGTCGCGGTCCTTCCAGTTTGTACGGCGATGACCAAGGCGCTTCCGCTTTTCTTAAGTAAGATCGCCATGTTATACACCATTTATCTGGATGGTCAAGGAAATCTTGCTCATCCATTTTGTGGATTGTACTATTATGCGGAGCTGATTTAACAATTTCCGGATTTTCATATGCTTCCTTTGAAATTTGCTCCAGCGCATGAATATATTCATCCAAGTCTTCCTTGGAATAGGATTCTGTAGGTTCTAACGTAAAAGGCTGCTTAACAATATATGGATGGTGACTTGTCCAGTAATGCAGGCCAAAGTCTGTCATTCTTCTTGTTACATCCTCAGTCGTTACACCTGTTTCTTTCGTCATCTGTTCCCAGCTATAACGAACCTGCTCTAAACGATGCCCCTTTACATACGGTGCAGTGGCTCCGCGAATAGCTAGTACTTTGTGATACATATAGTTATTATTTAATACAGCAATTTTTGCTACTTCCTTCAACCCTTCAGCTCCTAGTGCACGGATCCAGGCATATGCCCGCAAAACCGTTTGAGCGACACCATGAAAGGAGCGAACCTTGCCAATGGATTGCTCTAAATCGTATTGGAGTGAATATTTTCCATCCCTATGTTCGACGATCGGTGCAGGCAAGAATTCCTTTAACTTGGCGATGACACCTAATGCTCCAGTTGCTGGCCCTCCACACATATGTGGTGCTGCAAAGGTTTTATGAAGATTAAAGAAACACATATCAAATCCTGCTTCTTTTGCTCTCGTAATGCCTAATAATCCATTTGCATTTGCTTGATCATAAAAGCATAGCCCGCCTGCTTGATGAACAATATCAGTAAATTCCTTAATCCTTGGGTTGAAAATTCCTGTATCTTCTGGATTTGCTACAACAAAGCCTGCTGTCCGCTCGGAAACAGCCGCCTTTAATTTTTCTATATCAGGGAAACCATTTTCATCCGGATGCAAAGTAACTATTTTGTATCCTTTAACCGCTGCAGTTGCTGCCTGTGATGGATGTGAGAAAATGGTAGTGATTATTTCATTCCGCTGATCTCCTTCTCCCCTTGATTCATGATATTTTCGTACAATCGAAGCCATCGCAAACAATGCTTGTGTTCCACTGCCCGGCTGGAAGGAGAAATAGTCCATTCCCGATATCTCCCGCATACATAAATCAAGCTTATGGAAAATTTCTAGCATCCCTTGTACCGTTTCTTCATTTTGCAATGGGTGCAGCTCCATCATCTTTGGATCACGAATCAACAGCTCATTAATTTTTGGGATGTATTTCATCGTACAAGTGCCCTGGCCAATTTCCACGTTAAAATCAGAGCCTAATGTTTCTTGAGAAAGTCTTACATAATGTCGAAGCACACGTGCCTGCCCAATCTCTGGGAGACCTATTCTGCCTTTTCTCTTCATTACTTCCGGAATAACAGAAATTCCGTCACCTACCGCTAATGCCACTTCTTTATTAACTGGAGGCAGTTCTACCCCTTTCTCACCCGGCTGATGGAGTTCAAAAATTATCGGTTCATTCCATTTCGCTTGGTGGAAATCACGCGTCTTGTTTGTACGTTTAATCCTTTGCATAGTTAACAACTCCTTTCTATTTTTCTATCACTTCTTTAATTGATTGAACAAGATAATCAATATCCTCTTTCGTATGAACTTCTGTTACACAATATAAGGCAGACTGACCAAACTCAGGAAATTCACGTGATAAGTCTTTTCCACCAAAAATCTTCTTTTCAAGCAGGCGTTTATTCAATTCTTCAACCGAAAGGCCTGTACGATTAAGATCAACGATAAACTCCTTAAAAAATGGCGAGTTCAAACAAGATCCCGTTATATTAGGAATTTGATTTAATTGTTGTACAGCATATTGGCTATTCTGCATAATGGTTTGGCCCACTTCATACATCCCGTCTGGTCCTAGGAGAGCTAAGTAAACACCCGCTGTAATTCCCCATAATGCTGTTTGTGTGCCAACAGATTCTTTTCCCTCTTCCCTTAAGGCAAATGATGTCCGATCATAATAAACATCTCCAAAACCATACTCTCCCTCTTTCACCGTTGGAACAATCCCAAACAGTCTTGATGGGAACTCCTGAACAAACTTCACTTCATCACGAGTAGCAATGAAACCAGCCTGCCCTCCACTGAAGTTCATATGCATGCCTAGCGGCTGAAGGTCTCCACAGACGATATCAGCACCATAATGGCTAGGCGGTGCCAATACGCCTAATGAAATCGGATCGACGCCAACTACCATTAAGGACTGATTATTTTTTAATAATTTCGAAATTTCCAGACCCTGTTCTTCAATGAATCCTAGATAGGATGGGTTTTCAAAATATAAGGCGGCAACATCTTCTGTTAATTTTGCTTTTAAATCCTTGAGATCCATTGCACCCGTCTTCACATCAAACTGAACAAATTCAAATTGCAAATCAGGTGTGCCATAATTGATGATGATATCTCTGCGCTCTGGAGCTGTTGTCTTTGCAAGCAGCACTTTCTTTTTGCCAGTGATTCTCGCAGCCATTCGAATAGAAGTAGCAGCTGCTTGCCCCCAATCAAAAGTTGGAACATTAACCACATCCATATCTACCAATTCGGCTACTAAACTTTGATACTCAAACAATGCTTGAAAGCGTCCGTGGTCCTCATAAGGCTCCCCGGCATATGCCGTCAAAAATTCGGAACGCTGATTGATTTCGTCACAAACAGCTGGGATAAAATGCTGCCAGCAGCCTGCACCAAGGAAATTAAGATATTCCTTAGTACTCGTATTCTTGTTAAGAATGCCTTCGATATGACGCCGAAGCTCATATTCCGTTAATGCAGGCGGAATATTCATATTTTCTTTTAGCTTTAATTCATCTGGTATGCAAGCATATAACTCCATAATATTTTTGGCACCGATCACTTTTAGCATCTCTTCCTGTACTTTGGGTACCATATTTGGTATATAAGGATGTACCTTTTGAGCCATTCGTATAGCCTCCTAACAATCATTTAAAATTTTTTATACTGTAGAACTAAGCTAATCCGCCTCCATCAACAGTAAGGTGGGTTCCCGTTACCCAAGCTGACAAATCACTTGCTAGGAATAACACACCTTTTGCAATATCTCTCGGTGTCCCAATTCTTTCTAATGGACGCCCTACTGCCGATGAAGCTAAGAAAGCGTCCTCCTGAAGATTTAGCTGCTTTGCCTCACTTCTAAGTAATGGCGTATCCGTATCCCCTGGACAAATGCAGTTTACACGAATATTCTGCGGGCCATGGTCAATAGCCATCGCCTTCGTTAAGTTCACTACTCCAGCCTTAGCAGCACAATAGGCAGCTGCTTTGTCTCCACCTTTTAACCCCCATCCAGAACCAGTATTAATAATGCTTCCGCCGTTTGCTTCCATTAAAGGAATTAAATATTTTGATAGGAGATATGCTCCTTTTAAAGAAACATCAATCACCAGATCCCAATCCGATTCCTCTAAATCGACAACTGATTTTCTTCTTATAACTCCCGCATTATTAAAAAGAACATCCACTTTTCCATAATTTATCTCAATATACTTCTTAACATCGATACAATCATTTTTACTTGTCACATCACAACGGATGAATTCTACCTTATAATCCTTTTCCAGCAGATTACTAGCAGCCCTTCGTCCACTTTCCTCATTAATATCCAGCATAATTACTTTCGAACCAACTTCAGCTAGAAGCTCAGCTGTTGCCAGTCCAATTCCAGATGCGGCGCCAGTAACGACAGATACTTTATCTTTTATTCCAAAATAATCTTGAGCACTCATTGTTTCCCTCCAGTTATAAACACCATTTCAAAAATTTAGTATGATGCCCTACTCCTCATTAATCATATGTCCAGCTATTAAAAAAACGCTAGATGTCCAAGTAAACGCCGGGTCACGTAGACCTTTTCCAGTCATGGCGTTAAAGTTTTCTGCCATACCGGATTGATTAGCCATTTTGCAAAACTTTTCCGCCGTTGTTCTTGCTAATTCTTCTTCCCCACATGCCTGCAGCCCGTCGATCAACAGCATGGTGGACGGAGCCCAAATCGGCCCTCGCCAATAGCCATCTTCACGATAAAAAGGACTCTTAACACTTTCCGTTGCAAAACCATATTCCGTACAAAAATGATGTCTATTTACCAATCCATCAATTAAGAGTTCCTTCTGTTCATTTGTCAGCCGCTCACCTAAAATAAGAGGAATATACAGTAAAAGACTCTCCGTTTCAATCGGTTCATGAGAGTGGGATATACATGCCCGGAATCCTTCTCCAGTCCAGAAATGCTCCATCATTTTCATGAACGTTTTATCAGCACGGAGTTTCCACTCACGGGCTTCCTCCATTCTTTCGAGACGCTCTGCTATCATCGCTAGGACATCCATTTGTATAATTAAGAATGCTGATAAATCAGGTGTTTCCACTGGAATACCTTTTGAAAAAATCGTGCTATTGTCCCAGCCGCTATCATTCCCATGATTATATTGAGCAACTCCATCCAAATCATCATCCCGATGAAAAAACCACCAATTCGTCCATCGAGCAAGCGGGTTATAAACCTCTTTTAATTTCTCAACATCAATGAAATCAGAACGGTCCATCATCCATTTCAATGTCCAGCCATGGATAGGTGGTTTACAGCAATTCCATAATGCCCATTGGTTATTTAAAAAATCCGGTAATGCCCCAGACTCATCTTGTTGATCAAAAAAAATACAAAATTGATCCCATGCAAGCTCTGGTTGTTTTTCGATTAATGCCATTGCATTAAAACAGTGGTCCCAGCTCCAAATATTAGTCATCCAATTTTTCGACATGTACATAGCTGGTCTAGTTAATAATCCATCTGGCTTCACAACGCTTGACCATGTTATGTATGATGCCATGTCATGTCCCTTTTGAAAAATGGCAGGCACGTTCAATGAATTCTCCTGCCATTGTTTATATTCGTTAGCTACCCGTAAGGCATTTTCCGAAAAGCTCATTTCGAGACTTTTCTCTTGTTCAAAAACGAGCTGATATTCAGAAATAGCAAAGTCAAATATTTGACTAGTTGAATCTGGATGACAACGTACTATAATATGCTTGCTTTTATCTACTTTAAAAGGAGCATCAACTTGTACGGAACCTTCTAACGGAATAATTCGAAAGCGGCGTTCTTGAACAAAGCTATTAATCTCCCAAGTCTGATCAGGAAAAGGTAATGCATAATCATAGGCACCTGTAAGGGCTGTAAGTTTTAAACCTATCCGATGTCCTCTTATACGAATGGATGATTCTGAGCTAAAGCAGCATTCTACAATATCACCGCTGCCATCCGCTGCAATCAGCTTTAATACATGTGGCTCCATTTCTGCTTCATAATCAATTACTTCGTTACCACGAACAACATCTATTTTAAAAATGGCACCATTTTTCTCATCTCCACCTCGAATATGGCGAATGTATAATGATTTCTGATCACTGTCCCGTCTAAATACAGGGGAAATGACCAAAAAGGAGCCATATCGGCTAAACGGTATTGTCATATGTTCTACTTTCATCTAATTCTACCTCCCTGGATACAACATGGATGAACCTCCATTCATCCATGTTTATTTCAAACTAGTTGATTGTACTCCTTCAACAATTTTCTTTTGTGCTAGGAAGAATAGAATGAGCGGCACGATACTAATCAAGAACGTTACAGCCATAATCCCATTCGTATCTACATCATGAACCCCTTTAAATTGCGCTAATCCAAGTGTTAACGTATATTTACTTTGGTCATTCAAGAAAATTAATGGGCCTAAGTAATCATTCCAGGTTCCTAATATATTAAATACTGCAATTAAAACAATGACTGGCCATACTAAAGGCAGATAGATTTTGTAATAGATTTGGAACACATTCGCCCCATCCATTCTCGCAGCTTCATCTAATTCTTTCGGAATTGACATAATAAATTGACGTAATAAGAAGATATAAAAGGCAGAACCGAACCACGATGGAATGATTAACGCCTTCAGCGAATTAATCCAACCAAACATATTGAATGCCATATATTGTGGAATCATGGTTACATCCCATGGAATCATCATCGTTGCCAACAGGATAATAAAGAGAAAATCTCGGCCTTTAAATTTAAAACGGGCAAACCCATAAGCAACAAGGGTTGAGGATATAATTTGTCCGATTGTCGTAAATACCGTCACAATCAAACTATTCACTAAATATAGATTGAAAGGCTGACTATTCCACGCATTTAAAAAGTTTTCAAAATGCCAAATGGATGGCAATAACTTCGGTGGATACTGGTAGAGCTCATCCGGAGCCTTAAGTGCCGTTGTAACCATCCAAATAAATGGCGCAAGAAATAAAATTGATAATAAAATTAATAATGTATACACAAAGAATTTATGCAATCCTTTTTGCATTTTCACTCCGACTCACCACCCTTTCTATTCTATTTATCATTTTTCACTTCATTCTCGTAATACACCCATACACTAGAAGATTTAAATACAAGCATGGTTAAGGACAATATAATAATGAACATGACCCACGCATTTGCAGAGGAATACCCCATTTTAAAATATTTAAATGCATTTTCGTAGACATACATTGCATAGAAATATGTCGATTGAAGGGGTCCACCACCCGTTAATACAAGTGCTAATGTCAGCGTTTGAAAAGCACCGATAATAGTCATAATCAAATTAAACAGAATGGTTGGGGTAAGCAGTGGCACTGTAATTTTAAAGAATTTATATATTTTCCCAGCTCCATCTATTTCTGCCGCCTCATATAAATCTTGTGGAATATTCTTCAGTCCTGATAAAAAGATAAGCATCATCGTCCCTTGACCCCACAAACTTGCGATGACCATCGCGACTAACGCCCAGCTAGTATCATTCAGCCAATTTGGCCCTTCAATTCCAATGAAGGAAAGTAAATAGTTTAAGATTCCATATTCCCCGTCGTAAACGGTTCCCCAAATCATCGCAAGCGCAACACCTGATATGACAGAAGGTACATAGAAGAATGTTCGAAACCATGAACTTCCCTTTACCTTTTGGTTTAATAGCATTGCTAGCAATAATGCAAGAATAATGTTTAAAGGGACAAAGAAAAGCGCAAACTTAAATGTAATCCATAAGGAAGACCAAAATAACGGATCATCTGTAAACATAGTCATATAGTTAGTTAACCCGATAAATTTCTTTTCACCAACGATCGGCCAATCAAAGAAACTAATGATAAATGAAAATAGCAATGGTCCTAACGTGAATACGATAAAACCAATAATCCATGGAGAGATGAATAAATATGGGACTATTTTATTCCATTTTTTCTTTTTTTGGTAAACCGGGCTATATTCCGCGTTGACACCTGCATCTGTTTTCATAAAAACCTCCTCTTCCCCTATTTCATCTTGTCACAACCAAAAAAATTGCCACTCCGAATTCTAATGATCATTGAGGTTCCTACACACCCAATCATCTAGAATGGCAGTGACAATACATCCCCTCAAACTATATGATTTTATTCACTTTTTTATTTTTTCACACACTAATCCTTTGTTAAATATTTCTCAGATTCATTTACAACCTTGTCGAATAATGGTTTGCCATCTTGTCCTACCATGACAGCATTGATTGCAGCAGATAAGTTACGGTTTATTTCATTCCAATTTTTATTTAACAAAAATGCAGGGGAATTTGTAGCATTTTCCAACATTGTATAAAACGGCGCATATAAAGGATCATCCATTACTTTATTTTTTTCTACAACACTTTTACGCACTGGAAGATCCGCTGTTCTCATATTGATTGCTTTCTCTGAAGAAAAATATTTTACGAATTTCCATGCTAACTCTTTTTGCTTTGAATCCTTTGCGATGGAAATGGAAGATGAAGAAATTAATCCTTTTACAGGTTTAGAACCGAATGCAGGCATCATTACTGTTCCAAAATCGACTTTAGCATCTTTAAAGCCCTGAATTGGCCAAACCCCACTGACAAGCATACCAAGTTTGCCAGATTTAAAAATATCACTTGCACTCTGCTGATTTTTGCCCCCAGTCAGAATAGCTGACCCTTCTTTTACCATATCTCCATATAGCTGAATGGATTCAACCGTTTCAGCACTATTTATGAACCCTTCAATTTCCTTTCCATCATCACTGATGAAGCTTCCGCCATTACTCCAAACTAACCCTTGCAAATCGTACGTATCAGGTTCAGATGTGACAGAAAACCCATATTGCTTCTTACTTTTATCAGTTAGATTTTTTGCAATTTCTTTAAACTCATCCCATGTCCATCCTGCTTGTGGATAAGGAATGTTGTATTGATCAAAGAGCTTTTTATTGTAGTACACAACCATTGTTGAAAAGCCTGCTGGCATGCCATATAACTTATCGTCTATTTTCGAATAGTTAAAGAGCCCCTCATAAAAATCATCCATATTAATATCCGTATCTTTCTCTATAAAAGAGTCCAATGGTTCAAGTGATTGGCTATAGGTGGTGAAATCCCACATATACATAACATCAGGTGGATTTTTTGCTCCAAATGAAGCAGCAATCTTTTGATCAAATCCATCCGCATAGGCTTCAACTTGAACTTTTACATCTTTATTTTCTTTTTCAAATTCCTTGGCAATATCTTGTTGAATTTTTAATGATTCCCCCGTATCCCATGTCGCGAAGCGTAAGACTGTTTTCCCATCCTTTGTCTCAGTCCCTGAAGAACCGTTTGAGCTACAAGCAGACATGATAAGAACAGCGATTGATACAAGTAACGAAAACCAAATTTTCTTTTTTCTCATAGGACCCCTCTTTTCATTTTTTAGAATATTAAAAATATAACCGCTTTCATTTTATATTTTCTGAAAGCGGTTATACACGTTTTTTTGTTTTTGTTTTGTCGCAATTTTTAGTTATTTATTATTATCCTTGTTATATTGTTAGCCTTTCATCGCCTTTTTGTTGGATTCGATAATTGGATGGCGGCAAACCTGTACAGCGTTTAAACCATTTACTAAAGTATTTTGCATCTTGGATGCCAATCTGTTCTCCAATTTCTTGAATAGTTAATTTCGTTCCTTTTAAAAGCTGTTTTGCAAGATGGAGTTGTTTTTTCTCAATAAAAGAATGAATACTGTCACCAATCTTTTTCTTAAACAATGTACTTAAATGACTTCTACTCATCCCCACAGCCTCCGCAATATCCGAAACAGTCATAGGCTTCGATAAATTTCTCATAATGTGTTCCACCGCTTGCAAAAGTACGGATGGGTATTGATGCAGCATACCATCCTGCTGCTGGGCATGATGAAATGCCATAACAGACTTAATCCAATCTTGCTTTCCTAAGAGTGGCCCTGCATGAATCCAATTTAATTCTTTCAGAGCAACTCTCTCTTCTGTTAAATTAGCTAATAATGTTGGATGGTATGATTCATCCACAAAAAGAAAGGTTAGATTCTTACCAAATGATATTGTAATATAATTAGAGGACTGTAAATCGCTCTCCTGAGCCATTGCAGGCATATTTTGAATAAAAAACGCATAAAACTTATGATTCATCCAACCCCATTCTCCATTAAAGAGTTCATCCAACTTCTGTTCAAAATTATTATTATATCCACTTAACCACAGTAAGAAGCTTTCATTTAAGCTATCGTTTAGGAAATTTTTTGACGTGCCTAGTATTTCTTTTTGAAAGGTACATAGAAAATACTCTAACTCTTTATCATCAAAAACTGTCTTTAATAAATAACCAGAAGCTCCTAGATTTAACCCTTCCTGGGCAAATTCAAAATCTTTATGACAGCTTAATAAAAGAATTTTCGTTTTTGGTGCTTGCGCTTTAATTTTCCGTGAAAGTTCTAGTCCGCTTTCTTCAGGCATAACAATATCGGTAATGACAACATCAGGTTGATGAGCCAAAAATTCCTCCCAGCCCCGTTTGCCATTCGAAGCCTCTGCGACTACAGTCATTCCATACTTTTCCCAATTTACAGTTGCGCGTAACCCTCTGCGAACAATCGGTTCGTCATCGACTAACAATACTTTTATACATGCCTTATTCATCATAATGACCTCCCCATCTAATTGGCCAAGAAATTGAAATAACTGTTCCTTGATTAATAACTGAATTCACGCTAATCAAATAGTCGTTCCCATAATGAATATAAAACTTTTGCTTCACATTCGATAAGCCGATTCCTCCACGTACCTTTTCATTTGGCGTCGAGAATAATGTGTTCAACTTTTCCTGGGACATCCCTTTCCCATTATCCTTTAAGGCTAGCTGAAAATATCCCTTTGTCTTTGTTATTTCCAGTTCGATCTTTCCTTTCCCATCCTCAAAAGCATGGAAAAAAATATTTTCGAGCATCGGTTGTATAGTCATCCTTGGGATTAACCCAAGTTCAATCCTCTCATCCATTTTCACAGAAAAGGTAAAATGCGATCCAAATCGAAGTTCTTGAATAATGAGGAAATGTTTAATTGCCTCTATTTCCTTTTTTAGAGGAATTAATTCAATCGTAAAATCTAAATTTCCTTCAAGTACTTTTGTTAAATGCAGCAGCATTTTCCCAATCTCCTCATTCCCATCTAACCGTGCTTTCCACTGAATCGTGTTTAACGTATTAAATAGAAGATGGGGATTAATTTGATAATGAATGGCTTTCATTTCCGCTTCCCGTTTCATTAATTCTTTCTGTCTGACTTCTTCCATCAACTGTTTGATTCTATCAACCATCCGATTAAAATGAAGCCCAAGCTTACCAATTTCATCCTTTGTATGAAACGAAACCTTCTTTTCAAAAACCCCTTTACTCACTTCTTCCATTGCAAATTTTAGATTTAAAATTCTTTTTGTAAATTGATTTGAAAAAATATACGAAAGAATAAGTGCTAAAAAAAATGCAACTAGAATTCCTATTAAAACAATCTTAAATATAACATTAGACGATTGATAAAAAGCATCTCTTGGTACACGAATTTCCAATTCCCAATTATTAATATGAGTATATTCTTTCCAGACCACGTCATCTTTCAAATCCTGTTTATCACTTTTCGTTTGATATAAAAGTTTCCCAGTTTCATCCCGTATTGATATTCTTGAATGTAAATCTTCCTCTAATAAATTCATTGAATCAAATAAACTATCTAAATCGGTCTCAATAAAAAGAAAACTATCGTTTAACACGCCATATGAAAATTTTAACGGAACAAGCAACCCAAGGGCATGTTTTAGATTATTGTATCGATAATGATTCGGTTTATAAATTCCTATTTCTGTATTTCCGCTCCTAAAGCCACGCTTCCATAGATCAAGCTTTTTAAACTGATCTACTTTAAAACCATAGTTCCCATAATAATAGCCAGACGATGTGATAACATATATCCCTCGTATATTTGATTTTTCATGTGCTTGTAAAAGTCTTTCTAAATTATTTGCGACTTTGAAATCCCAATACGTTTCTGGTTTCTGATGCTTTAAATTAATCGATGTATTATCCGCCAAATACTGCTGGATTGCAGCAGTCCCATAATACATATCTACTAAAATTTGATTAAGCTCTGTTTTAATTTTTTCACCAGAAAACTGGTTGTAATTTGATAATTTTCCATTCACCACTTTTGTTGACTGCATATAAGAAATTACACCTAAGGTTAATAACGGGAGCAACGCTACAATTAAAAACATAAAGAAAAGTTTCTTCTGTGTACTAAGAATGTTGGTAAATTTCATATGTGCCCCCTATCCGTATACCATTTTTTACAAACAAAAAACCATTAATGAAGTTTAATACATTTAGTTCAGGACCTGGAATATTGACATAAAAGACCGTTTCAAAAGATTTGCCACATTTAAAAGGAGAGGGTTTTGTTACATTACAATTCAAGAGGAATCTTAATTTATCATAATAAGCAATTTCATATAAGTTGGGTAAGATTGAGTATGGTATACTCTTTGAATGACAATTCTTGTTTCCGTGCCTGGCAGGTCAAGACTTGTCTTTTTAATTTCCGCCTTAGCGATACCACTCAGACTATTTATAAAATTATCTAAAGTCAAACTTAATAGAAGATTATATTATTCGTTCTCTATGTGTCAATTAAATTAATAATTTAAAACTGCTGCATACATTAAATTACCTTTTTTCAGGTTATTAGATAAAAACGGATATCTAGAGGTATGAAAGGGAGTTTCGCAAATAAGGGCAGAGGGAGGGGAAACAAAACGAAAAATGGCTTATCGTATTTTTTTACGCTGCAGCTGATTTTTTACAGTTACCGATTCGCTAAGAAATTGTTTTTTTATGAGTACAATATACAGCAAATTCCACAAAGATATTAAAAAAAAGAAAGGCAGATTTATTCCCCCTTTCCTTATTTTTTATGCAGCTCCAGCCAGTTCTTAACGAGCCGCTTCGGTGCCGCACGCAAATAGGCTTCTTGAATAAGATCATTCAACTCATCCCAGTGATCCCCAGCTGGATTTTGGATCGACACCCAGCCGTGATGTCCTATATACGGAGTTTTGTAAAAATACTCTATCTGCAGCAAAATTTCTTGCGTTTCCCGATCGGACTTGAACGACAGCCTAAATCCTCCTTCGCTTTCACCCGAAATAACAAAGGATTTTCCATTAACTTTAAACGTATTATGACCGAAGCCATCGATTATTTCGACAGCTTCTGGCAATGACAGACAGATTTTTCGTACATGATCCAGCATGACAGCATGGTCTTGTAATTTCATTTATTTACTCTCCTTTTCTTAGCTGTCTATTGTGATTTTCCCAAATAGCAGAGCATCATAATATTTATTCTCTATAAAATAATGATCTCTTAATCGTCCTTCTAACTCAAAATTGTTTTTTTCAAGTATCCGCGCCGAGCCAACATTAGCATCGACAACACTCGCATAGATTTTGTGAAGATTCAGTGATTTAAAAGCAAAATCATTCATTAGACCTACACACTCAGTGCCAAATCCCTTCCCCCAATGATCTTTATGCAAAACATAACCAATTTCTGCTTTGTTTGCTTCATGGTCAAAATTGAAAATCATCGCTGTGCCTACAATGGCTTGTGTTGACCTTTGAACAATGGACGCATAAAAATGCGTTCCTTCCAACTCCCGCTTTAACATGACTTCAATAAAGCTGCGAGTTTCTTTTAAATCATTCATTAAATTCCAGCCAATGAACCGCGAAACATCTACATCTGACGCGTAACTATGTATTTCTTGCCTATCGTCTGTACTTAATGCTTTAAAATAGATATTTTCCCCTTCTAGTGAATGAAATAAACGATGATTCATCTGAACAGCTCCCCTGAAATAAAGCTTTGCATTCTTTTCTTATATATTATACATACTCCTGTCTATTATTGTTTAACTCCATCGTAATAAACAATTGCTTCCTAATGAATAAGAAGCACGAGGACATCTCCGTGCTTCCATAATTCCAATTGCTAAGCATTTCTTATATATAGACACGCAGGGCTTTTAACCGAATAGTGCTGACTCGTAGTATGTGGAATGCCATTGCTTCCAATCTTCATCACGACAATTGAATCAGAATGCTGATTAGCAACAAGGATATGCTTTCCATCTGGCACGAGTGCAAAGTTCCTTGGCCACTCGCCCATTATTGATGAGTGTTCTAACAGCTTCAATTTCCCATCATCTAAAATTTGATAGGCTGCTAAACTGTTATGACCGCGGTTGGAAACATACAAGTATGAATGACATGGAGATATATGAATATCTGCGCAATAATTCTCGGTTTTAAAATGACTAGGGATTGTGTTAATCTCTTGAATTAGCTCAAATGTTTCAACTGTTTCATCGTATGTATAAGCAGAGATACTTGAATTATATTCATTTGCTACATAAAAGATCCTCCGTTTTTGATGCAGAGTCAAATGTCTTGGGCCCGTTCCAGGCACGGCCATTAGCTCATTGACTAATTCAAGCTGAGAATTCATATAATCAAAGTGATACAAGTATATTCGGTTCAGCCCTAAGTCGGTAATTAAATATTTATTCGTATTCGGTATATTTTTTATTTGATGTGGATGCGACAACTTCTTTAGCGCTATATCAGAATACCTGATAAAGTCGGAAAAGGGAGAAATAGCTCCATCCGTATTTAATGGAAATACAGTAATACTTCCTCCCCCATAATTGGCGGTAAACAAAAATTGATCATTTGGATCAAGACTCACAAAGCATGGGGAGGAACCTACAGTTGGCTGACGATTGATTTCAGAAAGTCTGCCGCTACCTAGTTCAATAGAAAAACTCACAATTTCTCCATGATCCTCTTCACTAATAGAATAAAGTCGAGTTTTGTTCTTATTTACTGTTAAAAAAGAGGGATTCACAACTCCGGAGGTCGAACCTACTTTTCTCAAGTGTCCAGACTTGGAATCAAATAAAAGTAATTGAATAGACTCATCATCTTTACTCCCATAAGTTCCTACAAACACATAGTAATAACCATGATTACCCGTCATTCCTGTTACCTCCTAGTTTAATATAGAGGCAGAACATGAAAGAATACATTTGGGGACGCAATCCGATAATAATAGCTGCACCATCCTAAACCTGTTGATTCTTTCACACTTTCATTGAAATATAAACGTTCCTCTTCAAGTTCTTCAATGCGGTCAATTTCTCCGTCAATGAAATCGTTGATTCTTTTACATGCTGTGTCGATGCGCTGTAATAATCCACCATAACGAATATCTAAAACTTCCCACCCAAAAGGTTTATTGATCCTAAACCATTGGTCACGATGGGCCCTTCTTAAGTCCTCAACTTTTTTCATTAAATTCGGCAAAACTATTGTAGAAATTTCTTCTAAAGCGACTACATTTTTTTCATCATATGCCTTTTTTAATCTTAAACCAATATCTGCCTTCATACTTAAAACAGCGGACAGTTTTTCAGGGACATCAAAAATAAAATCAAGTGAACAATTGGCATTTCTAATTTTCTTGAATTTACTTTCTAAATTTAAATAGTGGGGTCTTATATCCAGCCCTTCAATATGCTTATCGAATAACCCTAATAAAACATCCTGCCATAATAGAAATTTAGAAGGATTTGTTTGCACATTGTTACCTGGTGAAACCCCTGGAATCTCATCTAATTCATTCATGTATAGAAAAGAATCTTCCCCTATTCCCGTACAAAATTTCACTCGGTCACGAAGTTTATCTTTTTCAAGCTCTCTACAGTAGGCATGTTCCGCATACATTTGTAATCCTAATAATGCAGTAAAACTGTTATTTTCGAAGCCATCATCACCCCACAGTGTTGCAAAAACATCCTGAATCCCTTCTTTTTTGCATGCTTTTAAAGCAGCATCAGTCGTTCGAAGTGATAAGCCATAGTTCGTACCAAACGAATTCCAAACCCATATCCCCCCGGCAAATGCAGGTGTTTTGCCGAAGGCTTTATGTTTCATAATCATTCGTTCGTAGTCGTCTTCATTCACATGAATATAATCCCAATACACAAGCTGCACGTCTGCAGGCATTTTTTCAACGATATGACGAGGGATAGCTGTGGACATATTGTAATGTTCTTCACCTGTAGAGGATGCTAATTTAATAAACATATCGCTCCACATCATTGGTGATAGCCCATGTTTTTTTACAATGGCAAGCACGCGGGTAAGGTGACTTGTCATCAACTCCAATCGATCTTTATAGCCGAATGTATTTAAATAAACCCCCCTTCCTAATTCCTCCGCTTCGTCCATACCAATATGAATTCGCTTTGTTCTAAAAGGTTTTGATACAGAAGAAATCATTTGATCAATTAGACTGTATGTCTCTTCGCTTTCAACAAGCAGGACACCTCTTGTATCTTTAAGGTGGGATGCCGCACTCCATTTTAGAAATTCTTCTAAATGGGCAAGCGTTTGTATACAGGGAATTAGCTCAATGCCAAATTCATATGCATAGTCGTCTAGCTTTTTTAACTCTTCTTGTGAATACCTTCCCCGCATATAACCAAAATAGGGCTCTTCCTTAATTTCATAAGTATCCTCCATATACAGCAATGCTGAATTAAGTCCCATTAGGGCTAATTTTCTAATCATCAATTGAAAGCTAGATATATTCATAACCGCATTTCGCGACAGATCAAACATCGGCCCAATTGTAGAAAATTGCAATTCTTCCACTATGTGAAAATTCGACTGTTTTGCTTGGAAGTTTTTGATAAATATTCCGAACGCTCGATAGAAACAAACTTTATCCCCATAAACAATTTGTCCACTTCCATTTTCAAAGGAAACTTGTAACGATCTCCCCTCCCTCTGCCTGATTATTAAGGGCACGCCCTCTTCACCTAAGGAAAAAGCAAGCTCCTCTTGCAATGCTTGAATCCCTGCTATAAGGGACGAAAAGTCACCTTGCAAGTGTATTTTCATCAGAATCACCCTCGCATTATAGTAGAAAGCTATTATTCTAGAATTATCCTTTTACCGCTCCGGTTGTTGCCCCCTTTTCAAATGTCTTTTGGGCAAGTAAATAAACAATTAAAACTGGGATAACAGTCATTGCAATGGATGCTGTCATCAATCCATAATCAGTCCCGTATTGCGAGCTAACATTTGATAGCAGCACAACAATTGGCGCTACTTTCTCTTGAGATACAAGGACTAATGACGAGAAAAGATCGTTATAGGACCAAAGAAAAACAAATGTCCCAACAGTTGCAAAGGAGGGCAAAGAAATAGGCAGGAATACTTTGGTAAACATCTTCCAGCGGCTGCAGCCATCCATAACCGAAGCTTCCTCCAGTTCCTTTGGAATCGTTGCCATATAAGCACTAATAACAAGAATGGCAAAGGGTAAATTCCCTGCCGTTTGCGGAATAATAAGTGCCCAATATGTATTCACAAGGTCCATTTTGATCATCATTTTGTATACAGGTACGATCGTAGCGAATGCTGGGATGAGCAGGCTCCCAATCAAAAGCATTTGCAGAGCGCCTCTTAAGCGAAATTGCATTCTCGCCATTGCAAACGCAGCAATTCCGCCAAATAGAAGGACAAAAAACACAACAGAACCTGACATAATTAGGCTATTTAAATAACTCTTCCCTATATTAACGGTATCAAATGCCTTTAAATAATTTTGAAAGGTAGGATCAGCAGGAAAACTAAAAGTGTCCGTTATAATCTCCCTAGAATTTTTGAAGGAGTTTAACACTACCCAAACTAAAGGGAAAATTGTTGTCATCGACCATAATGTTAAGCATAAATAGATAAACAGTTTTCCATATTTTGATTTAGAAAAATATCTACTTTGAAACTTTTCCCAAAAAGTAAGCCGTTGCACACCTTTTTCAGCCAAATGTATCACCACTTTTCTTCGATTAATAAGTTAATTTGTCATTTTTAATAAATTTATTTGTAATAAATGCTAATGTTAATCCAATGACTACCATAAAAACAGCGAGTGTTGCCCCATAGCCCATGGCAGAATCAACAAATGCTTTTTGATACATATAAGTGCCTAATACTTCCGACGACCTTGCCGGTCCGCCTTTAGTGATAATATAGACAAGCTCAAAAATTTTCAGTGCTCCAGTAATGGCTAAAACTAAACATGTTTTCAGGTCAGCAAGAATTAATGGAATGGTGATCTTCGTCATTTTTTGAAACCCTGTGATCCCCTCAAGTGCCGCTGCATCATAATAGTCCTGAGGGATTTTCTGTATAGCTGTCAAAAAAATAACAAAATAAAATCCTACATAGTTCCATATTGTTGGTATCGCTACCATATATAATGCAGATTGTTCAGTTAGCCATAGGACTCGTTCAAATCCTAAATTTACTAATATTTCATTTAATAATCCATTTCTATAGTTGTAAATAAGCGTAAATAGTAAACCGATTGCTGCCCCAGAAATAACAATTGGAAAGAAGAATGTAATTCGATAAAAAGCGGCACCCCGTTTAATAGAATTAACCATTATCGCGAGAACTAAGGCAATCCCTACCTGAAAAATGGCCACATAAAGCATTAGTTCAAAGGAATTAAGCGTCGAACCTCGAGCGATTTCATCGTTAAATAATCTTATATAGTTATCAAAACCGATAAAAGTTGAGTTAAAAAATCCGTCTGTCTTATAAAAACTTAGTTTAAAGTTTTCAAAAAAAGGGTAGTATAAAAAAATGCCTGAAATCAAAAATGCTGGTGTTAAAAAAAGAAAGATATAAAATTTATCACCCTTCATTAGCTACTCCTTTTACTTAATCGTTATCGTCCTACTTGGTAGATTATATTTCCCCACCAGTGGAGTTCTCCCACTGGTGGGTCACCTATTTATTCATGAACTACTCGAGTGCAGCAGCTTCTTTAAGAACTTGTTCGCCTGTCTTTGTTCCATTCACAATAGAAGGAACACTTTCGCGAATATACGTAAATGCTTCAGGCAATATCCGGTCGTTAATAGGAAGATCCACGGCAGGTGCATCTGCTACTAACTTATGGCCGGCCGCAATATACTCTGGTAGATCAGATAATTGGCCCTTTGCAGGAGGCTGGCCAGTAGCTGCGACAATTTCCAATAGAATTTCTTCTGAAGTAATATAATTGAATAAATCTACCACTGCTTCCCGCTTACTTTCATCTTCATATGCTTTCGTACTAATAAACCATCCTTGAGTAGATCCACCGACAATATCTCCAGTCTGTCCGCCGCTGCCATAAACAGGCATTGGAATAACGGTTACATTTTCTGCCATTCCCGCTTCAACCAGCTGACCCCAGAACCATGAGCCTTCAAATATCATTGCTGCTTGTTCTTGTTTAAATAAATCCTGAACCATAGCAAGATCGAGTGTTGCGGCATCAGCAGGGAAAGCCCCCATTTTTGCATGCTTCGCAATATTATCTAACCCTTCAGCCCATGTTGAATCTTGATCGGCTAACTTTGCACTGTAATGATCAATTCCACCAGCTGCTAAAGCATAGTGTTCAACAACATAATAAGAGTCCACTGTTGACGCTGCTACTGGAATGATATCGGTTTTGGCAAATTGTTCAATTGCCAATTCATACTCCTCCCAAGTCGTTGGGATTTTTATGCTATGCTCTTCAAAAAGCTTTTTATTAACAAAAAGCCCTTCATAAAAGCCTGATTGCGGTGCCGCATAAATATTTCCATCTTTATTTCTCTGCTGTTCCAGCATTGAATTATATCCTGAGAGATCTACCCCCTCTGCCTTCTCCAGATTTACAACCTTCCCTGCATTAATAATTCCTTCCGCATCTATCGTGTTAAAGAAAAACATTAGTTCAGGTTCATTATTGGAAGAAAAATCCGTATTGATCTTTGTACGAATGGTACCTGCATCTGCCGATTGTGAATCGTTGATTATTTTGATATGCTGGTTTTTCTCCATATAATCATTTAAGACCTTCTGAAACACCTCACCAGCTGGATCGGTTCCAGCCATCGTCGTAACAACACGTAATTCTACTTTTTCTTTTTCTTTCCCCTCATTATTTTCAGTTGCCTGTGGTTTTGATTCGGTTTGTTCATTGCTGCTATTTTTGCTGCTGCATGCTGCCAGCAAAAATAAAGAGACTACCAAGAGAAACAACACTAAACCAATTTTTTTACCTTTCATGAAGATTCCCCTTTATTTTTTATTTGTAAACAGCCGAAAATAACCAGCTGTCAATACCGATTTTATGTACAACAAAGGATGGAAGCAAAATGCCAATCTGCAGCAGCAATGGTGAAATGGAATGAATGTTTCATCTAAGGGAGATAAAAGAGCATGGCTAGTTATTCATAAAGTAGAAGAAAAAAGATTCATATCTAAGAAGAATGACTTACATGTATTCATTAGGAGCGGTAAAACAAATTTTAAATTCATAACATTATAATGTTATAGACAATTATATCATCTTTTGTGGTAAAATACATAATAAATATTTAAATTTTTAGAATAATACAAATTTACATTGACATAATTACTTTAAAATTTGAAAGGGCTGGTTGTATGGATGAGCGATATGTTTTGCAAAATGCACAATTTGTTACCGGACATTCAGTAGATATAGTGGTCGAAGATAAGAGAATAACTGAGATTACAAATGCTTGGAATGGGGTAGGCGCCTATGGGATTGATTGTTCTGGCCTTTATATTTCAAGCGGCTGGATCGATTTGCATGTCCATGCTTTCCCTGAACTTGAACCTTATGGGGATCAACTAGAAGAAATCGGCATTAAGCAAGGTGTAACGACTGTCGTAGATGCTGGAAGCTGCGGGTCGGATCGAATAGCTGATTTAATTGCTAATAAAGATTCCTTTAAAACAAATTTATTCGCATTTTTAAACATTTCACGAATTGGACTGAGCAGAACGGATGAGCTATCTAACTTAAATTGGATAAATGAGGAAGGAATTTTGAACTCACTTCAGCGTTTTCATGAATCCATAGTGGGTCTAAAGGTTCGGATAAGCAAAAGTGTCGTCGGCAATAATGGGGTTGAACCATTAAGAATCGCACGAAACTTATCAAAAAAAACATCCATGCCGTTAATGGTACATATCGGCTCGAGTCCACCGCCCATTGAAGAAGTAATCCCTCTCTTAGAAGAAAATGACATTTTAACACACTACCTCAATGATAAACCTAATAATCTTTTTGATTCTGAAGGCAATCCAATTCAAGTATTTTTAGATGCCATTGATCGCGGAGTTCATCTGAATGTTGGGCATGGTACTGAGAGCTTTTCCTTTAGGGTGGCTGAAATGGCAAAAACACACAAGATTGGTTTACATACAATTAGTACGGATATTTACCGCAGCAATCGTTTGAATGGCCCTGTTTTTAGCTTAGCAAGCGTTCTTTCTAAGTTCCTTTATCTTGGATATCCATTAAACGAAATTATAGACGCTGTCACCATTAATGCAGCAAACTGGCTGAGAAAACCTCATCTAGGCCGAATACAGGTTGGAGATATTGCGAATCTAACACTATTTAAAGTTCAGTCTTCTCAAATCAACCTCATTGATTCAGAAGGAGATACACGCAAAGCCCAAAAAGTAATCATTCCAAAAGGAGTAGTGATAAACGGTGAATTCCTTACATGCTAAATATGGTTTAAAGCAAATAATTAATGCGAGTGGACGTATGAGCATCCTAGGTGTTTCAACACCTTCTGATACGGTTATGGAAGCAGTAAAGCAAGGCGGTCAAATTTATATCGATATGGCTGAATTCATGGAAAAGTCAGGAGAAATAATTGCAAAAATGCTTGGTTCAGAAGCAGCAGCAATTGTCAATTCGGCATCAAGCGGGATCGCTTTATCAATTGCAGCACTTGTAACGAAGGGAAACCGCCGAATGAGTGAACGGCTTCATCAAGATAGGAATCCCTTTAATGAAATCATCATGTTAAAGGGCCATAATGTTCAATATGGAGCACCAATTGAAACAATGATTTATTTAGGAGGAGGCCGTCTTGTTGAAGCCGGCTATGCCAATGAAGGACGTGCGGAACATATTGAGGATGCTATTACAGATAAAACAGCTGGGATCCTTTATATTCAATCCCATCATACGGTCCAAAAAAATATGCTTTCCTTAGAGGAAGCCTGGGAGATTGCCAAAAAAAATCACATTCCATTTATCGTTGATGCGGCTGCCGAAGAGGACATCCATAAGTATATCCATTATACTGATCTAATTATTTTCAGTGGTTCTAAAGCGCTCGAAGGTCCAACTTCGGGAATTGTTGCAGGCAAACGGAAGTATATTGAATGGTTATGCGTTCAATTTAGTGGAATTGGAAGAAGTATGAAGATAGGAAAAGAAAACTGTTTTGGGCTATTGCAAGCGCTGGAAGAATATATGCTGAAAAAAAATACGAACGAGCTGGAAAAGGAACGTTTGCATTCCTTATTATCATTAAACGAAATAAATGGGATTAACGTCTCTATAGTCGAAGATGAATCCGGCCGAAAAATATACCGTGCTAGAATCAATATTGATCCGAACATAACAAATTTAACGGCTCAAAACATGACTTCCAAACTGCGGGAAGGCAATATTGCCATTTACACGCGAGATTATGGAGCTAAACAAGGTTATTTTGAAATCGATCCACGCCCGCTTAAAGAAGATGATATCCACATAATAAAGAAAAAACTGCTTCAAATAGTAGGAGGAGTTTAAAATGACGATCATTGATAATCGATTATACAAGGGACGTGTGTCCTTAAATGTTCTAGCAAACAGCATTCAAAATGCAAAAAATATATTTCAAGAAATGGATGGCCATGTTCTAATTGGGATGACAGCATCTACCTTTCCCTCCGCAGAAACAGCAGCTAAAGTAATTGAAGAATATGGAAAAGAGATAGATCATGCGATTTCGATTGGTTTAGGCAATGGAGATAATCGTCAGGCAAAAATGGTCGCGAATATCGCTAAACTCGCCCCTGTTTCTCATATTAACCAGGTTTTTCCCTATGTAGGGATCACACGAGCTAATCTTGAAAATAAAAAGAGCTGGATTAACAGTTTAGTTTCCCCGACGGGCAAAGCGGGGTTTGTCAATATTTCGACTGGGCCTATTAGCAGTACGAATAAAGAAAAAGCAATCGTACCAATTAAAGCAGCTATCTCACTTGTACGGGATATGGGCGGAAATGCATTAAAGTACTTCCCAATGGATGGGCTAAGCTGTGTAGAAGAGTTTCGAATGGTCGCGCAGGCATGTGGCGAAGAAAGGTTTTCATTAGAACCAACAGGAGGAATAAATAAAGAAAATTTCGAATCCATTTTGCGGATTGCTTTAGAGGCAAATGTAAGACAGATTATTCCACATGTGTACTCCTCTATTATCAATAGAGATACAGGCGAAACAAATCTAAACGATATTCGAGAATTATATAAGATAATAAAGAGATTGGTAGATGAGTATGAATAAAAATATTGCTGCGTTTGGTGAGGTTATGATGCGTTTAGAGGTGCCTAATTATGAGCTTCTATCTCAGGCAAACACGTTAAACTATTCCTTCTCAGGTACCGGGACTAATATCACTGCTGCTCTGTCTCGGTTTGGCTACTCTAGCTACCTAGTTTCCACATTGCCGGATAATTCAATTGGAGATGCAGCGATAGCGCATCTTCAAAAACTAGGAATTTCTCATCAATTCATTGCTCGTGCTGGAAGTTACATAGGCATGTACTTTTTGGAGAATGGCTTTGGCTGGAGGCCAAGCCGAGTAACCTATTCTAATCGACGTGAAAGCAGCTTTAATACAGCTGTTAATGAATTATATGAGTTTGAACATATAGCCAAAATAATGGATATTGTTCATTTTTGCGGGATTACACTTGCCATGAACGATTCAGTTCGTAAGCAAATGATCACTTTTGCTAGTGCTGTGAAAAGGAATGGCGGGACGGTTGTCTTTGACTGCAACTATCGCCCGGCACTTTGGGGTGAAAAGGGCTACAAAGAAGCAAAATCACATTATGAGGATATGCTGCATTTAGCTGATGTCGTGATGATGAATGAAAAAGATGCTATGTTTATTTTAGATATGAAATCAGAAAAAATAAATCGCGAAGATCAATTGACTGAACTAATTCCGATTATATCCAAAAAATACAACATTTCACTCATTGCTGGAACACAGCGCACAATTAAACAAGATCATACACATTCCTTGCGCGGATATATGTATAAAAGCAATACGTTGACATTTTCAAACTCACACACATTCCCTGTTCTTGACAGAATTGGTTCAGGCGATGCCTTCACTAGCGGCATCATTTATGGCATTTTAGAAGGGTTTTCAATCAAAAAGACAGTAGACTTTGCAGCTGCTGCCTGTATGTTAGCACATACAACAAAAGGTGATACACCAATGTCAACAAAAATGGACATTATCCAAGCGATGACATATGCTGCAAGAGATGTTGAAAGGTAGTGAAAATAATGAATATATCACGAAAAAAAGGACCTTTATACTTACAAATAAAGCAGATATTAAAAGATAGAATTTTGCATGGCGTTTATCCAATCCATTCCAATTTACCGGCAGAGCCTCAATTAGAGAAGGAATTTCATGTTAGTAAAATCACCGTCCGTAAAGCCGTACAGGAGCTTGTTCAAGAAGGATACCTTGAAGCTAAAAGCGGCATAGGCACAAAAGTTATTCGGAATACTGCCACTTCCATGCTTTCAAAGGGAAAGCTATTTTCAGAGTTTCTAATAGAAGAAGGACATCAGATTCAGAAAAAACTACTCCAAATCGAGATGTTGCAAAATGAGGAAAACACGAAGGAATATGGATTATTTGGAAATTACTGTACTTGTATTAAACGTATTTATTATCTAAATAATCAGCCTTATATCCATTTTACTCATTATATATCACCAAAAATCACCAATATTAATCATACAATTTTAGAGGATCGCTCTTTATATGAGCTTATTGAGAAACAAGAATATTTGTTAGAGCGATTTCAAGATTTTTTTGCAGTCTCTGCAGCTCCCTCTCATATTGCAGAAGCACTCGGTCTCAAAAAAGAAACATCTCTACTTAAACGAATACGTTACTCATTTGATGTAATGAATAATTTGATTGAATATAGTGTGGGCTATTACAATACTGAATTGCAGGAGTATGTGGTGAATTATGAAAAATAGCTCGAACTACAATTAAAAACAATGATATAAAGCTCGCACGCTAGCGAGCTTTATCATTATGTTTCGTTGAAAAAATTACAGTAACTGAAAGTAAAAATGGTTAAGATTTACTCTTTTTGAAGGACACTGTCCTGCCCATCAATATTCTTTTCAAATTTATCAAGCAATGTACGCACTTCATTTGTTGATTTCGTGCTCATCAATTGATTTCTTAGTTCAGCAGCTCCAGGGAATCCTTTGACATAAATTTTGAAAAAGCGATGAAGCCCTGTGATCGAACGCGGCAATTCGTCCGCATAATGATCTTGAAGATCAAGCTGCAGCCTTAAAAGATCTAGGTGTTCTTTACTGCTATGCTCTCTTGGCTCTTTTTCAAAAGCAAACGGATTTTTAAAGATCCCCCGTCCGATCATAACGCCATCAATCCCATATTTTTCAGCAAGCTGCAGCCCGGTTTGACGGTCAGGAATGTCTCCATTGATGGTGAGAAGCGTATTTGGTGCGATACGGTCGCGTAATTTTTTGATTTCGGGAATTAACTCCCAGTGCGCCGCTACTTGGCTCATTTCTTCCCTTGTACGTAAATGAATAGAAAGGTTAGCAATATCCTGCTTAAAAATATGCGTCAGCCACTCTTCCCACTCCTGAACCTCCTTATAGCCAAGTCGTGTTTTCACGCTGACAGGCAGTCCGCCCGCTTTCGCTGCTTGAATTAGTTCTGCCGCAACGTCTGGACGCAGAATAAGACCACTGCCTTTCCCTCTCGATGCCACATTCGGTACAGGACAGCCCATATTAATATCAATGCCTTTAAATCCTAGCTCTGCCATGCCAATACTCATTTGGCGGAAATAATCGGGATTATCTCCCCAAATATGTGCAACCATTGGCTGCTCATCTTCTGTAAAAAGTAAACGGCCACGCACACTTTTTATACCATCTGGATGACAGTAGCTATCCGAATTCGTAAACTCTGTAAAAAATACATCCGGCCGGCCCGCTTCGCTTACAACGTGACGAAAAACGACATCTGTCACATCTTCCATTGGTGCAAGTACAAAAAATGGCCGCGGCAAATCACGCCAAAAATTATCTATCATTTCAAACTCCATTCCTCTCACTATGAATACAACTTCAAACTCCCGTAAAAATATATAAAGTGAAACTCATCCTAAGTGGGGGTTTCTTTCATCCCCCACTTAGGATGAGTATATTCCCTCAACTTTTTGAAGTAGGGGTCTTACAGCGATAAAGCCAAACGTTCCGCTTCTTTTATACTTATATCATGCTTAACAACTTATTTTCAAACACAAGTACATTTTGCCATTTATAATTTTGAGAAAATCGGTGTCTGCTTCCAGTTATTGTCATTGAATTCACAATATCATGAGTCAATGCTCCCATAAATATTAATTCTTTTTACCTCATCGGAATAAGAGGCAATATGATTGTCATGGGTTACTATTAGAACGGTAATATTCCTTTCTTTGCAAAATCTTGAACCTTTGCAACTTTCTGTAATAAATGATGAACCAGAGTATTATGTAGTCATTTTCTTCATATGAAAATTTCAAATTCCTTAAATTCCCATATTGATAATTAAACAAAAAATGAGTAAATCCATTTCCGCATTTTAATGTACTATTTACCTACTAATCTATTGTTGCTGCTAGTAGACACCGTTGAAAGGTCAACTATATTTCATTAATAGCTATTCATTTATAAGCCGCATTCTTTTTTTAATAACTCAAACATTTCTTCTTTATGCGTATTGGCAATGGCTTCATTCCAAATCCCGCCATTATAATTGATTAACGCGTTCATAATGAGTAATTTTAAACTTTGTTCAATGATACTCTGATAGGAACTTACTTTTCCGTTAGGTGGCAAATTCGAAAATTTAGAATTCCCGGAAACCGTTATTAGTGCTAAATTGCCAAAGCTATTCAAGTCCTTGTCTGCCCATTTTTTTAGCATTTCACTATTAGAAGGATTCTGTGGATAAAAATGCTCGATTGAGTTTCTAAATTGAAATTGCCAATCATCTTTCAACGAGGGGATAATAGGCTGTTGATTATACTGATAGCCATCTCTATATAAGATATAATCGAGATACGTAAAAACAATACGCTCGAAAGCAAATCCTTGTGCATCTAAGAATTTTGATTGTTTCACTTTTTCTTTGCAATAGTCCTCTAAAATAGGTAAAACTCTAACATCTTCATTCTCCAATAAATACTTTAAAACCATTGAAATCCAATGCATTGTTTTGGGCGATGTATACGTAATACGCAAACAGGATTGCAGTGTTCTCAATGTCTTGTTATCATTTGTGTCATTGCCATCACCATAAGTTCCAACATACTTTGGTTTTAAGTTTCCTTTTTTCTTATCTTCGTATGCTTCCATACGCTGTAAAGACCATTTTCCAGTTTCCTTATAATCTTTTGCAAACTCTCTTTTTAAAATATATTGATCGAACAGCACTCTACTTTTTAATAAGTTAAATAAGAATTTTTTGCAGCTTTCTTCGCTTTCCCAGTGGTGCTGTATATTTCGTAAAAAGTTTTTATCGTCTAGCATTGACTCATTTTCATTGGGATGAGATAGGGCCTTATTCACTTGTAAAATGAAATTAGGAAAAGATATGATTGACTCGAATCTTTCATTTTCTTCCATTTCAGCACGTGTCTCTATGTTTACCTTTTTCCTTTCCTTTAATATAGCTAATAATGTTTTCGAAACGGTATCTTCTTCGTTTTGTGTAAGGACTGTTATTTTTTCTTTGAACTCATTAAAATTATTTACATCTGAGCGTAATTGACTCCAATCACTTGAAAAGATCCTTTTTCTGCTATGTATATTAAAATTCATTTGAACATACGTATCCATTTTTGAGCAGGCTTCCCAAATAAGCGCACCTACTTTTTTATCTTCGGCAGTAGACAATGGACTTAGTAATTTCGCTTTAGCTATTTCATGAAATTCTAATTGCTCACCTCGTGTATTCATAATTTCAAAGTAGTGATTCAAGTCAATTTTAGAAGGAACTTGTATACGAATTAACTGTACGTTATCTAGCTTTTCAATAAATTTATCTTTTTTGATTTCTTTATTATAAAAATATGTTTCAATTATTTTATAGCCTTGCATAATTTCATGGGACAACAATTCTTCCAGTACATCATTTTTTCCTAAAGCAGCAAGTGTGTGATTTGATTTTTCCCTCGCTTCAAAATACAAGGAACCTTGTACGACGCTCATTTTCAAATATTTTTGAAGCAAAAATAAGGTAGTTAAACGCTGCTGACCATCTATTACTTCATACGAATCAATGCTTTTTTGATTAACAATTAAAGTTCCTAAGAAATAATTTTGTGAAGACGTATGTATATCATCCAATAATTGCTGAATTTGTTCTTCTCTCCACGCATAATTCCGCTGATAACTAGGAATTTCATAATTTACCTGACTAAATAATTTTGAAACTTGTAAAATATCTGGTTGAGTTCTCATCGTTCACCATCCATTCGCCCGTACAAAAATTCCCATACTTCCGAGTATTTCTTACGATTAATCCTACCATCCTCTTGATTTACACTTTCAAAAATTACAAGGGACAATTCTTCTGATTCATTCATTTCACTGATTTTTGCAAATAAGTCTAATCCATAATTTATTCTTTCGTGCTTGCCGCAAGCATATTTGTTAATGGTTTGTGGATATACTGCCGTCATTACTAATCGAAGCGTATAACACCATGTATATAATTGTTTCATTACTGCATCTGTAACAAATTTCAGACCAAATCGGTCAGCAAAAAATAATAATGCATTTTCATAAAGTTGCTTAATATAAATGTCTCCAGATCGGACATCCGGTATTTGACCCTTCTTATGAAAATCCTTTATTTTATTTTGAACCTTTTCGAGCAATTCAGCGTAATGCAGCGTATAGTTAAAAAAACGTTTACCCGCTAAAACAGGCTGTGTTAATTGAAATTGATTTAGCGGCTCGTTTGCTAACAGTTCTATACTTCCATTCGTATTCGTTTGCTCAATGAAAAGATTAGATGCCTTTTGATAAATTGCGTAATTATATGAATTACGCAGTTTAATTCCCTTAAATGTGGCGATTTTATCGCTAGAATACCCTAAACCATCTTTCTTCTTATACCATTGTGTCACCGGAAATAAATAATTTCTAAATAAATCTTCTAATGCTTGCTGATTTTTATTTTCCCAACTATTAATGATTTTTATTTTTGTATGCTCATCCTCTAAGTTCATTTCTCTTAAATGATAGGATTTCAATAAATCGTGAGGCGCTAATTCCTTCCCCCTTGAATTTTGAGAATCAAAAAATTGAAATGCTTCTTGTTCATCATCCGTGACAATTTTTACAACTGTACACATTTCAAGTAAATATGATTTATATGCTAAACACTCTTCCGGCTGAAGCTCGGATACTTTTTTAGATAGCAATTCCAAATTATAAATAATCGCGTTTGTTGAAAGCGAGCTATATTGTTCATTTAATAGACCAGCATTAGTTTTTCCGAGACAATACAATAAAATAGACAATGTAGTCATTCGCTGCTGGCCATCAACAATATAATAATGGTCCTTTTTCTTATGTAGAATGACAGAGCCAAGTCTATATTCAGCTACCCCTTTTCGATAAGCTTCATAAGTATCCATAAATAAAGTATTCGTTGAACTTACTTGCCAGCGGTAAGGTCTTTGATACTCTGGAATAAATAGCTTCAAATCTAGTAAACTATCCAACGAAACAATTGAAAGTTCTTCTTTAATTAACCCCATCATTTTCATTCCTTCTATATAGTTGTCCACTTGCACAATCATTATCCTATTTAAATTGATTGGACTACTAATCATCTATTTACTGAAGATGTAATTTTAAGATAGTTAAACATCGTGATTTAGCACCGCAAATACTTTGGAGGTATTCACATTCATTATAAACGTTAATCCCCGTTACAAAAAGGCAACTCCCATATAGGTTAGTTGCCTTCTTCTTCGCACTTCCATTCATTCCTAAAGATTCCTTAATTTTTGTTATTGATAATCCTTTTTTGTTACGTAAGTGTTTGAAACGATTAATATCAGACATTGCTAGGCATCCTCTCTGCCTCACTACCAAATTGCTCGACACAATTAATGTAGTGGGGCTTGGGGTGGCTGGCAAGTTTTTTTGCACTAATTAAATAAGTGCAGAACTCTGCATTTTTCTATTGCAAAGCTCTGCACTTTTATTTTGTAGTAAACACTTAGAATTTGCATAAAATATTTGTCTAACTTTATTGGATCAGATCAGGAGTTCAAACGTCCGTTTATCTCCATCTGCTTTTACTTTTTAGTGACGTATTGGACAGCCCCTAAATAAAGGCTATTATTTAAGCATCATGCTAATGGGGTATTTTTCAAAACCATACTGGTCAAGAGGTCAGGAATTAATTTTCTTCTTTAAAACTGTTGATCAAATTCGTATATTCTTCTTTATATTTATCCCATTTGCTCTTAGTCGTCCAAGCCATCAATTGACCATAATGTGTAGGTGTTTCGATAACGGTGACTAAATAAGCAATTTTTATATTGTCTACAGTACCTTCAAGCGAATATTGTAACGCCTTATTACCATTAATCGTCACTTCTTTTACATCCCCTTGGTTTGGATTGTCTAATGAAGAAATGAATGTTTCGGTAACTATATCATAATACGTTTGTAGAGAAGAATCGTCAAAATCCTCTTTTGATTCAAGTAGTGCCACGAAATATTTCTCTTTTTGAGGATTATAGATTTCAAGGTTACTTTCTGGATGCAGCTCGCCATTCGTATCTTTCCAACTACTAGAGGCACTTACCTGAAACTTGTTGTCTTCACTCTTAAAAACTGTTAATTTGTCTTTCTCACTACATGCCCCAAGGATAGCAACCATAAAAATAGCTAATACAAATATTAATATCTTTTTCATTGTTAATTGAGTCTCTCCCTTTGATTTATTAAGAAATTTCAACGCTGCTAATACCTGAATATTCCCATATTAAATAACCTAATTATGGAAATTCCCCTAAAAAATAGCCTCCTACTATAGTACGGTATTCACCACTAAATTACCAGCTTTTTGGATAAATTTTTACAAAATACGCCAAAAATTGCGTATGACAGGAGGGACATTTCTTGATTGTCGCGCAAAATGTCATGCTCTATATATGTGATCTTTGCTCAAACCTATCATTCTACTTATTCTCAAATCGATTCCTTTATATCAGCTTTAATTGCCCCGTCAATATGGACCTAGCTCTAAAATACAAAAAGCCCAAGCGCTAAAGACGCTCGGGCTTCTACAAGTAGGTAAATGCAGCTCTCAAACATGCTACTTTCTTTCGAGCGACACACAGCACTCAACGTGGTTTGAATAGTTACTGCAGACATATAAAATGAGCAGTAGTCTCTTCCGATGAAACCTTACTAATTCTATAATTATTATTAATTATTGGGGTTATTACAAATTAAGTAATCGAGGAATTCCTTTTTATACGTATCTTTTAGATATCTGCAAATATATATATCCTCAATTTCCTCGGAATATAAAGAAAAATCGTAATGAATCACATTAGTATTTCTCATGAAATAAGATTGACTAATCCCTGTAGTTTGAGTATATTTTTTTAATGTTACCATTGTGATAATTTTTAATTTATTTGCCCTTCTATTAGAAATATATCGTTCATTATATGCAAGTGCAGAATACTTCCAATGCATATAACCATATATGATACATATAGGTAAAAAGATTAATAAAATCAAAAATTTAAAATTAAGCAAAAGTGTTACTAAAAGTACGAAAAGGAACAGCTTATAGCTAGATAATACAATAAAATGCACTAAAAACTTCTTTTCAGGCTTTAACATAAAGTCTTGTATTATAAATTCAGGTAAATTTTCTTTCAAAAAATCATGAATTTTTAACCTTTTTAATGACAGGAGTCAATACTACAGTGGAAGAATGGCTATTATCTAGTCCAATAGTTTCGATTTTTATTTGGGCATATCCAAAAATTCTTAATAACAGTGGTTCGACGATTAGAAGGGATCTGATTTGATTACTAGGAATAAAGTACTCTCTTTTATTTTTAATACCATACCAAACCCTAATATTTGTCTTACTCCTGACAATGTTGAAATTCCCGAATATTAAGATAATATATCCGAGCACTATAATATGTGAACTAATAATTAAAATGATTATTACAAAAAAAAATGTGATAACGAAGTTAGGTTCATTTATTGCTTCTTTTACTTCAATTAATAATTCTATGATATTCTTATCATTTTTTTTATTTTCCTCAGAAATTATTAGTTTCCCTAGTAACAAAAAAGTAGTAGAGCAAATAGACAAAGCTGAAATGTACAGTTTCAGATTTAAAAATGAAAGTAACCAGTATTCAAAAAGAGAAAAATACTTTTTTTCTTTTTTCTCTATGACTTCATTAGTACCTCGAAATAAATGGGATTTTAAATGGATAATATCTTTATTCTTTAAAACAAAAACAGTATTACTCCCACCTATCAACTCCACGGAAAGATCAGATATATCAAATAATCGTTTCAAAATAGAGTCTGAGGTATTTATTGATTTTACTTTACTTAAAGGGATATCATTGTAAATCTTTTTATAAACTCCTTCTGAGATTTTTATCATTTTATCATCAAACTCAAATATTTTGTTATACCATTTTAAAAATGAATAAATAATGATAAAAGCAATGAGGATATAAAAAGCTACCTTAATTATAGGAACAAACCGATTGCTGGAACCGATGGCAGCAATGATTAATCCCAGAATAGGTAAAATATTCATTCTAATATTGTCGAAGGTATAGTAAATAAATTGTATTAGATTATCTCTCCTCTTCATCAATGACAACTCCATCATGTATCAAATAATTAATGATTTCCGTTTTTAGTAGATCCGCTTCCTTTTTCATAACATAAGATATGGAATGTGTGTCTCCTGCAGTATAAATAGTGATACTATAAAGATTGAATATTCTAGAAAAAAATGATTGCCCAATATCTACATGTTGTATTTTTCTTAATGGGATTGTTGTTTCTTGTATTGTAAGCGCACCCATTTTGATATATAGCACATATTCTTCAAGTTGATATTTGGAGTTATTATAATAAAAAGGGTTTAACAATATATCCCAAACAAAATATAATATTACCAATATATTAGAACAAAAATATATCTTCCTAACAAATTGATACTCATGAAAAAAATAGAAAATCATTGCAGTAACAGCGATAAATAAAACCATTTTAATGACCGTTTGTAAATTCCAAATCGCAATAGTTCTTTTATCAACATTTTTCAAAATAAACACCTCAACAGAATCTTATCCTTTTCACTTGAAAGATTGACACTATTCCATACTTGCTCCAATCAAAGGTAGGTATCAATCTTTTAATCAATTATTACTAAAAATACCAAAAAAGCCACAAATGTTGCTTTAAAATAAAGTTTGATCAAAAACACCTAACAAACTGGTATTTTATAATAACTAAAGAAACCATTTTAAAATAAAGATTGATCAAACTGGTTTCTTTTCAGAAAATCTAAGATTTATTTTTATAAAAAAGTTTGATCATTTCATAATGGTGTTACTCCACAATCACGCCCGATTCTTGAATAAGATTTTATTTTCAATTTTTACTGGCATGCACTATTTACGATCTTTAATGTCCTCACATATCCGAGGAACAATAAGAGAACTACTGTATATACAAGTACACCGCAAATAGAATATAAAGCTTTTAAATTTGTGCTTATTGGAGGATAACCACTATGAGAATTATAGTGTTCTTCTATACCGGAATATCCCAACCAAATGCTTAGTAACGTAAATCCTATTAAGATTAAAGCTAAAATAGCTTTTTTATGAAATACCAAGTTAATTAAATTATCTTTAAAAATTTCTTTAAAGAACCCTTGATTCTGTTGGTAATCTTTTGAGTTTACTTGATTTTGAAAAGGGACTAAAAAAAATGTCATAAGTCCACTATAAACTAGCAGCATTACTAAAATTTCAGAATATTCCATACTAACTCCTTCCTACTCTTCAGTCTCAACTCTTACCCAAATTATACCATATGAGTTAATAATCGTATTCTGCAATCTGGCCGATTGTGGAATACGAAAAAATCATGTATAGATCAACACAGGATTTTTAATCCTTATTTAAAAGCAAATGTAAAACTCCATTTTGAAAAAAGAGTGATCAAAATGAAGTTTCTCTTTTTAACTAAGTATGAGATTTTTATAAAAAAGTTTGATTATTTTAATACTCCTTATTCCACTAAAGCCTCCGTTTAAGTATAATTTTCACAAATAATTAGCTGGTTAGTTCAATAACTATAAATCAGGTGCAGTAAAAGGCTTGCCGATTACTTTATTGGTCAAGCCTTTTACTATTTAACTGTTTAAAGAAGAAACACCTTTTTTAAAATATTCCTGCCGTTTTACACCTGTTACAGCTTTCAATGCCAATAACCCTAATAAGAAAAAGGCAAATGCACCTATTAACCCCACAGGACGGATCGAAGTTAATTCTGCAGCTAAACCTATTAAAACCGTTAAAGCAACAATGAAACCTGCTTCAATAACACTAAAGATGCTTCCGAATCTTCCCATCATCTTCACAGGAACATGATTTTGGTAGAAAGTCAAATACCCTGTATTTGCAAACGTTACAGCAAACCCTATTAAAAATACACCAGGCGCTGCACCAAAAAAGCCACTCGAGCTATAAAGTACTATATAACCTATTGAGGTAAAAATGGTACCAATACCTATTAAAAGATTGACTGCAAGTTGTTTTGAAAATACTGAATTAATAATTGATCCTATTATTATTCCAGCTCCAAAGACACTTAATAAAAACCCATAATTGGTGTCTGATATTGAAAGTACTTCTTTAGCAAATGATGCCTCGAGAGAATCTATTGCAGTCATGAATATGGTAGTACCACTAAATAATAAATATATCTTTGTGACATAGCTATCGTCTTTACTGAAATTAAAAACAACCCGAAAATCATTTTTTATCAAATCCCATGTAAATCTTTGCCCCTCTGTCTCTTTGAGTCTTGAATCAACATTAGGTAGGATCATTATAATAAGTACCGAAAAAAATAAAGCCACTGCATTCACATGGATGGCGGTATAAGGAGTACCCATCCAAAATAATATCCCAGCAATGGCAGGACCTATTAGTGAACCACAAGAGTTGATAAAACTACGTAGTGCATTAAAGCGTTGCCGATCTTTTTCAGGTATTAGTTTAGTCATATAAACCATAGATGTAGGCTGAAAAATAGCACTTCCCATATTAATGATAAACGCTAGTACATAAACATAAATAAGTGAAGGTAAAAATGGAATTAACGCAATACATATTGCTCGGAAAATGTCTAATCCCATCATAAGTCGCCGTGTATTTACCCGATCAATTAAACTACCAGCCCAAGCATTCGAACATATAGTTGCAATTGGACCTAGTATATATAATAAAGCAATTGCAAGTGGGGAACCTGTTTCATTCAATATAATTAAATTTAGTGCGATTAGGTAAACCCATGCACCCACATTTGAAATGCCTATTCCCCCTAATAGTAATAAAGGATACTTCCATCTGGACATAATCACCACTCCTATTTTATTTTTTTGTAAAACAAAATAAAAAAACTCACCCCCAAGATATTTACCTTGGGGGCGAGTCATATCGCGGTGCCACCCCAGTTCATTTCTACATTACTGCAGAAACCTTATCGAGTACGGCTTTGTGAATAAATCACCTGCGATACTCTATCTCGTTAACGTGAGAATACGTTGCATCATCATTGTTCCAACAAACAAATCCAATGCACAGCTCCAAGCCTTGATTCAACACATTTCCTATCCCTCTTTTTCAGCTACCAGAGGTCTCTGTAGATAATACATATGTTTACTCTTCTTTTCATAGCTTTTTATATACAATTTTGTGAAATTTTATACTATTTCAAACTAAAAATCAATACAAAAAAGAAGACTACTAATTAGTTCTATGACAAATATAGAATTATTTGCATTTATAGTATTGGTGTTACAGAAATTATTTACTTCATGCATACCACAGCTCTTTATTATTCAACTAATCTGCCCCGTTTGTTCCATAACAAAAAGACCGCTCATTAACAGCCTTGCTCTTAAGCTCTAGCACCTGTTAGCTCCTAACAACTTAGCTGTCCTTTCTCTATTTTTTTATGGAATCCGTGATTTTTCGTCTTGATAGATGGAAGCCGTCCACCATTCGTTTTTCATTTTAGAACATTGGTCATCCTCACAATAGAATAGGTAGGTCTGTTTGTCTGTACGAACACTTACCTCCATATTGTAAGGAAAAGCGCCGTTAGTGGAATAAGAAAAACAGAAATAATAACATTTCGGTACAACTTTTTTATAAACGGTATAACTTTCTTCAAAACAGTATATCTTTCTTTAAAACGGTATGACTTTCTTTCAAATCTACAACAAATTAGAATTCTTCACTTTAGTAATTATTATTATATATAAACTAAAAAAGCTTCTTCATTCTTTTAATTTTTATAATTACTACCTTAAATTTTACATCTAATCATTATATAGTAAACGAACTTATACCAGTTAATCATTACCAAAAATGCCAAACCGATATTAGAATAGCAGCAGGCTTTCCCTTATCGGCTTGCTACTTCCTTTAAAATCATCTGCGAGACGCACTCCACGTGACTCGTCTGCGGAAACATATCCACAGGCTGCATCATCTCTACTTTATAGCTCCTGTTCAATACATGAATATCCTTCGCCAATGTGGAAGGGTTGCAAGACACATAAACAAGCTTCTTTGGCTTCACCTTCAAAATGGTTTTCAACAGCTGCTCATCAAGCCCCGTTCTAGGCGGATCAACAATGATGACATCTGGCTTCCAGCCCTCTTTAACCCATTTTGGCAGTAAGACTTCTGCTTTGCCAGTTACATATTGCGCATGCTTGATTCCGTGACGTGCCGCATTTTTCTTGGCATCTTCAATGGATTCAGGAATAATATCCATTCCCCTAATTTCAGCTGCTCCATCTGCAACCCATAGGCCGATTGTGCCAACGCCGCAATAGGCATCTGCTACTTTTTCTGTTCCTGTAAGTGCGGCAGCTTTTTTTACTTCATTATATAGCTTTACGGTTTGTTCAGGATTCAATTGGAAGAATGTTCGTGCGGAAAGCTCAAATTGAAGGTCTCCAAGTGTCTCTTGAATGAAGTCACTTCCTTCAAGATTCACAGTTTCATCCCCAAAAATTAGAGATGTTTTCTGTCCATTGATATTTTGAATAATCGATTTGACTTCAGGCAATCTCTTTTTGATTTCTTGGATGATGAGATCTTTTTTTGGCAGTTCTTTTTTCGTTGTAATAAGAACAATTTGAAGCTCTCCTGTTTGAATGCCTACTCTTGCAACAATAGTCCGTACAAGTCCTTTTTTTGATTTCTCATGATAGATAGGAATTTTAAGGTCCTGAAGAATTCTTTTGACTGTTTTTGTAGCTTTGTTCGTTTGCGGATGCTGGACAGCACATTGTTCAATATTGATTAGACGGTGGGAGTTCATTCCGTATAAGCCAGCTAAGACTTTTCCGTCTCTGAATCCGACCTGGAATTGGCTTTTGTTGCGATAATTCCATGGATCCTCCATTCCAATCGTTTCTTTAATCTCTAACTTAGAAGGGTCTAGTTTCGTATGTCTTTCTAATGCCTGAATGACGATATCTCGTTTTTCTTTGAGCTGCTGGTCATAGCGAAGATGCTGAAGCTGGCAGCCTCCGCACTCTTCATAGATTGGACAGGGCGGCTTCATGCGGAACTCTGATGGTTTTCGAATCTTTTTTATCTTTGCCTCCGAAAACTTTGGATGAACCTTTGTCGCTTCAACGACAACCTCTTCACCAGGCAGCGCTCCAGGTACAAAAACCACCTGCTTTTTAAAATAGCCGACACCCTCGCCATTGATTCCGAGTCTTTTAATTGTCAGTGGAAATGTTTGATTGAGTTTCAATTTAGTTGATTGCTCTTGGTTCATGTTGCTAAATCACTCCATATTATTCAATGCTTCTCCATAAATAAAGAGAGGCATAGCTTAGGTAAGGATCCCAGCCTTTTGAAAATGACTCCATTTCCTGCAAGGTAGGTTTTGCTTTTAATTGATATTGCTTTTTCAACGCATTTTGTATGCCGATATCTGCCATTGGAAATAGATTCTGCCTGCCAAAGCCGAACATCAGAAAGTTTTGTACCGTCCATGGACCTACTCCGCGCAGCTTAATTAATTGATCAAACACTTCTTCATCGGATTTATATTTCAATTCCTCAAAGTTAAGATTACCTGATGTTATTTCTTTTGCAATTCCATTCGTATATTCTGCTTTCCGCCCGCTAAATTGCAGTTCTCTTAAGTCTTCGACCCGTAATTCTGCAACGGTCTCAGGGAGTGGGTAAAACCAAACTCCGTCCTTTTGAAATCCGAAGGTTTTAACAAATCTCTCTGTTAATGTATGGGCAAAGGAAAGATTCAACTGCTGATGAATAATACATTTAAGCAAGCAACTATACGGATCAAAATCAAGAACGATCGGGGTCCCGTAATGCTGATCAAATATCCCTTTAAGATCTGTATGTTGAAAATGCTGATGGATGGTCTCTAACGGTGTATTCCATTGAAAAATTTCTCCTAGCCTATCTATTGCTTTTTCCTGTAATGATTCTTCTATTCCTGAAATAATAAATTCAGGTGAAGCTGTTGTTCCGGCTGCCTTAACATGTGCAACAACTGGTGTATTTCCGAGCATAAGAGGCACTGATACGCTTCTATTTTCTACATCCACCTGATTAAGCGGGTCAAGTGAAAGTCTGTCGAGTACGAGGTCAAAATTATAAGGTCCATCAATTTTTATTGTTTCCAATCATGATCCGTCCTTTGACATTTTCTCGTATTATACCATTTTTCACTGTTCACGTCTTTTTAAGCAAGAATTAACCCGAATTCACAAGAAATTCGGGTGATTTACAGGCCACTTTTGCTGATTTACGGGCAGCTTTATCGGATTTACGAGCCACTTATCGCTAAACTGCCGATGTCAATACAGCATGCTCTCCCCAAATGCCTGGCTCATCATTAAGTCATCCAGACTTTTAAATGTATAGCCTCTAGCTTTTAAATCCTGAATCGCCTTTTCAAGTGCATCGGCATTGTCTTTAGAAACCGTGTGCAGCAAAAGAATGGCACCGGGATGAATTTGCCGCATGATATTGTCATACGAATATTGCCAGCCCTTTTGCTGATCGGTCAGCCAATCTTTAAATGCAAGTGACCAGAAGATATGTGTGTAGCCTGCCTGATTGGCCAAGTGAATCGTCCGCTCGCTGAAGATTCCTCTTGGAGGGCGCAAATATGACATTTGCTTGATCCCAGTCAGCTTTTCTGTTCCTTCACGGACTTTTTCCAGCTCCTCTGCAAGCCGTTCACTGCTGATTCTTGTCATATCTGGATGGCTCCATGAATGATTGCCAATAATATGTCCTTCAGCAGCCATTCGCTTCACTAAATCAGGGGCAGTATTTATATAATGTCCTGTAATAAAAAAGGCGGCAGGAACTTTTTCTTTTTTCAAAATATCTAATATTTGAGCTGTATATCCATTCTCATAGCCGTTATCAAATGTAAGGTAGATGTCCTTTTTCGCTGGATCGCCTTTGTAAAAAGCTCCCAATCGCTTCAGCATCTCGTCTAAAGGCTTTCCGGCATCTGCCTGCTCCTCATTTGTTCCCTTTTTAAATCCCCAATGTATGGGGGAATTGGCATAATCAGCATAAGCTGTTGTAGAAAAAAACATGAATATTGCACTTAGAACGATCAGATGTTTAAATCGTTTCATCTGCGCTCCTCCTCTATTTTTTTCTTATTGTTTGTGTATGGGATGAAAACATTCACCAATGCCAATTCCAAAAATCTCCATAGATCACATCTTTGAGTATCTGCGCACAATCCTGTATGTAAATGTTAGTCTGGGTATAAAAGCGTACTCATTTAATCAGACTGACTATTTATTTTTACACAGAAAAGAGAGATCGAATAAAGATCTCTCTTTGACAGTTTTATTAAAATACTCGCTCTTTAAACTTAGCTAATTTCTCTAATGAAGATTTGTCTACATCTGCATGAAGGCTGTTACCATGTGAGTCCATTGTAACTACTGCTGTAAAGCCTTCTACCTTTAGATGCCACATTGCTTCTGGAATACCGAATTCCATTAAATCTACGCCTTCAACCGCTTTAATACAATCAGCATAGTATTGCGCCGCTCCACCGATCGCATTCAAGTACACACCGCCATGCTCTTTAAGCGCAGCTAATGTTTTCGGTCCCATACCGCCTTTTCCAATGACTGCACGAATGCCAAACTTTTTCATGATGTCGCCTTGATAAGGCTCTTCACGAATACTAGTCGTCGGGCCAGCTGCTTTTACATGCCAGTTCCCTTCACCATCTTTTAGCATAACAGGACCACAGTGGTAAATAACTTGGCCATTTAGATCAACTGGCGCATCATGCTCCATTAAGTGATGATGGATCGCATCACGACCAGTGTACATTCTGCCGTTAATTTGAACGACATCTCCTACTTTTAGACTGCGAATTTGCTCTTCCGTAATTGGTGCTTGTAAAGTAATGACTTCACTTGTTGTTTCTGTTGCTGCAGCTGTTTCCTTCTCTGCTTCTGTTGCAGCTCCAAAATCAATGTTTTCTCCCTCTTGATACATCCACTCATTGATTTCTCCCGTTTCTGGATTGACAGCAACACCAAGACGGCGGAATGCCCAGCAATTATACGCAACTGATACAAAGAAGCTGGCAGGTATACGGTTCATAACGCCTACTTTACAGCCAAGAAGAGTCGTTTCTCCACCAAAGCCCATTGTGCCGATTCCAAGCTCGTTCGCATGATCCATGACATACTCTTCTAATTTACGAAGATCTTCGTTTGGATTCACATCTTCAACCGAACGGAAAAGCTGTTCTTTAGCAAGATCGTATCCGGAAGAACGGTCTCCTCCAATTCCTACTCCGATAAAACCAGCGCTGCATCCTTGTCCTTGTGCTTGATAAACAGAATGCATGATGCATTTGCGAATCCCATCAAGGTCGCGTCCTGCACGTCCTAACCCATCAAGCTCACAAGGCAGGCTATATTGAATGTTTTTATTTTCACAGCCGCCGCCTTTTAAAATGAGGCGTGCATCGATATAATCTTTCTCCCATTGTTCAAACTTAATAACTGGTGTTCCTCCGCCAAGATTATCCCCGCTATTTTCCCCTGTAAGCGAGTCAACTGAATTGGGACGCAGCTTTCCATCCTTTGTTGCTTGGGCAATGGCATTTTTGATTGCTTCTTTCATCACAAGCTGATTAGCACCAACCGGAGTTTTAATTTTAAACGTCGGCAGACCAGTATCCTGACAAATCGGCGAAACATTATCATCAGCCATCTTAATATTATTCGTAATCGTTGCTAAGCTCATCGCTGACCTTGTACCGGCGCTTTCCCTTTCCTTTGCTGCTTTAATAGCGCGGCGTACATCCTTAGGAAGCTTTGTAGAAGTCTCAACAATTAGCTTGTACATACTATCCTGAAATTTTTCGATATTCATGACTTGCTAGTCCCCTTTCCCTTTGTTCCCTTATATATATCTATTATGAAAATTATAATTATTTAACGTATCTTATTATACCCCTATCATAATAGGATGGAAAGACCAAGGTTTGGCAGCTCCTTATAGACTAAACGTAAAAAAGAGCCAAAGCGGCTCTTATTCTTCACGATTATTAAATTCACGGCATTTAGATTCCAAATCATCAATCATTTCAATTAAACGATCAATATCCTCAAGCTCCGTTTCTTCCGGCTCAATCGCATCCAATACATCAAGAAACATATTTAACCGCTGTTTCAAGAAAGAAACCTGGCTATTTTTATCATTTATCGGACTACCCAAATCGTTCTCTCCTTTCGTTACGTTACCATCCTATCGAAAAATCGATTTCTGCGCAAATATATTTTTCGTATGCTGCGACAATACTACTGTCTACCTCACATGGACAAAACCACCTAATTTGTCCACGAGCGGTGCCAGGCACCGGCGGTGGACACTGTGTATTGCAGCCACCATTCTCCTGCTCGTTCTTCCATTTGTATGGCTTGCCAGCCTTCAGCTAGTTTTGCTTGTTGTAAACTAATTTCCTTCATTGGAATAAAAACAGTTTCCTCATATTTAGGTTCTCTTGTTTCCCCCAAATCTTTCACAAAAATATAGCGCAAACTGCCGCCATATTTTTCTTTTAAGGCTGCAATCCTCATTCCTTGAGAAAATTTATCCTTAAGACTTGGAATATTAAAAGGGGCAACGGTACAGCAGACATAACGGTATGAATGCTGTTCCTTTGCTAACTCCTGCATGATAAGGCCCGCCAATATTTTTTGCAATTGATTTCCGCGGAATGCCGGGAGCACATTTGAAATTTCCTGGTAAATGACCTGGGGCAATTCCGTTTCAGATAAACCAATATCCCATCCTAAATGCTCCTCATCCATCGGAGGCACTAACAATGCACGAAAGGCAATTAGCTGGCTCTCAACAAATGCACCAATCATCCACCCATTTTCTTCTAAGATGAATTGAAATTCTTCATTCGTTAGCGGCTGAAGCCGCTCCTTATTTTCCAGCTGAAGGATTACTTGGTTTTGCACATTCAATATCTCTGGCAAATCTCCTATTGTTAATTTTCTTACAACAAAGGGGAGCTGCTGATTTTTTAGCATTCCTTCGTAAATGTGACTCACACATTCTCCTCCTTTAAATGAACACTCTCTTGAAAGACCGTTAATTCTCTAATCATTCCATCATTCACGTCCACACCAAGCCCTGGCCTTTCTGTTAACCGGATAAATGGCACATCATAATGAAGATTGCCAACATCCTTTGAGAATTTCAGCGGACCAGTCAGCTCTACACTCGTAATCACTTTTTTAGAAAAGGCAACATGAAAACCTGCCGCAGAACCAATAGAGGATTCTACCATAGATCCAATTTGGCACTCCATTCCTGCAAGCTCGGCTTGATGTGCCAGCTTGACTGCTGGATAAATCCCCCCGCATTTCATTAATTTAATGTTTACTTTATCAGCAGCGCGCTTTTGGATAATCTCAAGCATCTCACGCGGCCCCTTTAATCCTTCGTCAATCATTAACGGAAAGACAGATTTCGCTTTTATTTCAACCATGCCATCAATATCATCTGCTACAACCGGCTGCTCAACCCAATCTAGATGACAATCCTGCAATTGTTTAAGTGCGGTTAACGTTGTTGCGCTATTTTTCCAGCCTTGATTGACGTCTACACGAATGGCGATCTCTTCTCCTACCCTTGACCGGACGGCTTGAATGCGTTTAACATCTAAACTTACATTTGTTCCAACCTTCATTTTAAAAGAGCGATATCCCTGTTCAACCATTGCTGCAGCTTCAACAGCCATATCTTCAGGCTCTGCAATACTCAATACATGTGTGATCGGAAATTCATCATGGTATCTGCCGCCGATTAGCTGATAAACGGGCTGCTGCAGTTTCTTGCCTATAATATCAAAACAGGCAATATCTATGGCTGCTTTAGCAGTCGGTGCACCAAAAATGGCTTGGTTCATATCATCATGAAGTTTTTCAATCTCCATCGGATTCTTCCCCATTACAACAGGTGCAAGAGTATTTTTGAGAATCTGGAAGACGCCTTCCCAAGACTCTCCCGTTACATGCTCATCCGCTACCGCTTCCCCATAGCCAATAATGCCTTCATCTGTTTCAATTTTCACTATAACAGATGGCATATAATCGTAAGAATGGTAACTGACAACAAATGGCACATGAAGCGGCAAGTGAATTGCGTAAAGATGAATAGCTGTTATTTTCATATGTAAAACTCCTTTATCTTTTAATTTACAAATATTCTATTTATTTGATATAGTTGTCGGTAAATAGTCGCTAATTAAGAAAAGCGAAAGCCTTCGATCACAGAGGAAATCTGAAGTTTGTTACGCGATAGGATGCTTGCGCAAGACAGTTCCATAATAAAGAGGTGAACGAATGAAAACAAGAATTGCAGTAATAAGCTCTGCTGAATTTTTCGAACGCATCGATTCTGTTGCTTCATCAATTAATGACATCGAATTAGACAGTTACATTTATCAGGATCCTCAACAGGCACCTAGTTTGATTCGTCATCTTAAACCTTGTGATATTGTGTTCTTTTCGGGTTCGCTGCCCTACTATTTTTCAAAAAAGGAACGAGAGCAGTTGCCAGTTCCCACTCTTTATTTAGCCCAGGATGAATTAACGATTTCATCCTCTTTACTTGCTGCAATCTATCATAAGCAAGTTTCCTTGGAGCGTATTTCTATGGATTTATTTGACTCTGCCATCGTTAAGAATGTACTTGCTTCTGTAGATATCGAAACAATCCCTAAGTATGTTATAGATTATGAAGAAATGCTTCATACAGACAAGTTCAATTTACAAGAGATCATTTCTTTCCATCAAAACTTATGGGAAAAAGGAAAAATTGATTTAGCCATCACAAGCATTCATGCTGTTTATGATCAATTAGTGGTTCATGGGATCCCTTCTATGCGTACGTCTGATCCCAAAATTGCCCTAATCCGGGGTTTGAAAGAGTCTAAATCGTTAGCCATGTATAAAAAAAGTCAATCGTCTCAAGTGGCAGTTGGTTATATATCTACAAAATTGCAAGAAAATGAAATTCAAAACCTCATTGAGGCAATCGCACGTGCAATCCATGCCTCTATTCAACAAATCAGCCCTTCTAGTTATTCATTATACAGTACTAGAGGGGATATCGAAGGTTTAATGGAGCAGGATATCCTTCTACAGTACTTTACTGGTTTTCCTGGTGTATCCATTGGTTTTGGCTTTGGTTCAACGATTATGGAAGCAGATAAGAATGCCTTAGTTGCTCTGCGCTTTGCAGAAAAAGAAGCGAAAGAATGCTGCATGTTTATTTTGACGAATGACAAGAAGTTATTAGGTCCTTATCCTCGAGAGAAAAAGCAGCAGCGTTTAGTCAATGATCATCCGCAATTGCTTCAAATCGCTCAAAAGGCAAAAATAAGCCCCGCGAATCTTTCAAAGCTTATCCAGTTTGGGAAGGAAAGACAGACCCATCATTTTACTGCTGCAGACCTTAGTGAATATTTACAAGTATCACGAAGAACGACGGAAAGAATCATCAAAAAACTGGCTGATCACGGATATATCCGCATAATTGGCGAGGAAATGACTTACCAGCAAGGCCGTCCGCGTGCAGTATATATTTTGAATCTTCCTATTTACCAATAATGCAGGAAAAGGAAAGCTCATTCGAAAATGAACTTTCCTTTTTCCTTATCCCTTAAGTGCAGCTTCTTCTTCTTTTTGCAGTGCCAGCTTTTCTGACTCTGTTAATTTAACAATTGAAAATCCAGTTATAGCGAAGATGATCGAAATGACTGGAACAATAAAATTTACTATCGCATAAGGTGCATATTGAAATGCGGATACCCCAAGTGTTCCAAAAATGAAAACTCCACATGTATTCCAAGGAATGAAGACAGATGTTAGCGTCCCCCCATCTTCGAGTGCTCTCGATAGGTTTTTCGAATGCAGCCCCTTCTCACGATAAGCTTTTGCAAACATACGTGATGGAATAACAATGGAAATGTATTGCTCAGAACAAGCTGCATTTGTCGCAAAACAGGAGGCGATCGTAGAAATTACCAGGCTCTTTGCTGTTTTAGCCAGCTTCAATATTTGTGCAACAATGGCGTTAAGCATGCCTGTATGTTCAAGTATTCCCCCAAAAGTCATTGCGACAATGGTCATTGAAACTGTGTACATCATGGAGTCTAATCCTCCACCATTAAATAATTTGTCGACCATTTCATTTCCCGTATTAATGACAAATCCGCTTTGCAATGTCGCAACCGCGTCTGCCACACTTCCTTCTTGGATGACTATTTGTGATAGGAAACCAAGCAATATTCCTATGACCAAGGCAGGTACAGCAGGAACTTTTTTTGCTACTAAAATAATGACAATTAATGGTATGACTAACAACCAAGGTGAGATCACAAAACGATCCTGCAGAACGGCAATAATATGATCAATATTACCTGTATCCACATTCCCTTTTCCAAAGTTTCTTCCTAAAAATGCGTAGGTAACTAATGCGATCAGTAACCCTGGAATGGTTGTATAAAACATATGTTTAATATGAACAAATAAATCTGTATTTGTCAGCCCTGACGCTAAGTTTGTCGTATCTGAAAGCGGTGACATTTTATCCCCAAAATAAGCACCGGAAATGATGGCTCCCGCCACCATCGGAGCCGGTATCCCCATGCTTAGTCCGATTCCCATGCCAGCAACACCAATCGTTCCCATCGTTGACCATGAACTGCCAATCGCTAAAGATACAATGGCGCATATGATACAAATCGTAACAAGAAATAGTGAAGGTGTGATGATCTTTAAGCCGTAAAAGATCATGGTGGCAACAATTCCACCGCCGATCCATGAACCAATTGTTAGTCCAACAAGCATGATAATAATAACAGCTGGCAAAGCGAGGCGTATCCCCTTATACATGGCCTCTTCAATTTCCTTCCACTTATAACCCGAACGCCAAGCAACAAGGGCTGCAACAGATGTCCCGACAATTAAAGGAATATGCGGTCCCTGTTCTAGTAAGACAACCGTAAGAGCCATTACTATAATCATGACAACAAGCGGTATGATGGCAACCTTAAACGACATCTCTTTCTTCATATAAACATTCCCCCACCCCTAAAAACACAACAGTTATTAGACAATTTAAAATTGTCGTTAAATAGTCGCTAATAGAGATATAATAAACTTTCATGCACTTACTAGTCAATTGGTTTTTTGGCATAGGCTGTCGAGAAGTTATTTTTCCTTTGGCTAATGAGTATCTATTGACAATATGGTTTGTAAAATGAATAATATCAGTTGTTAATAGAAAGGAAGAAAATGATGTTAGAGACACAAAAGCAAATAAGCCCAAAGTATGATCCATGGGAAGCATATATGGATATGGAGGAGTATGGAAATCTCACCTTATCTAATATTGAGTTTACGACTACTGTTTTATGTAATATGAGATGTGAGCATTGTGCTGTTGGCTATACGCTGCAGCCGAAGGATCCGAATGCATTGCCCGTTGATTTCTTGCTTAAAAGGCTAGAGGAAGTTCCACACTTGAGATCTTTGAGCATTACAGGCGGAGAACCTATGCTATCGAAAAAGTCTGTAGAAGAGTATGTTGTTCCCTTACTGCGTTATGCGCATAATCGCGGTGTCCGGACACAGATTAATTCAAACTTAACAGTCGAGCTGAGCCGTTATGAGGCAATTATTCCATATCTTGATGTGCTGCATATTTCCCATAACTGGGGGACAGAGGAGGATTTTGTCGAAGGCGGCTTTGCGATGATGGAGCGCAAACCAACGGTTGAGCAAAGGATGAAGCTGTTCAATCGGATGATTGAGAATAGCCGTGAGTTGGCAAAGGCTGGTGTAATGGTTTCTGCAGAAACGATGCTTAATAAACGTACCTTGCCATACCTTGAAAAAATCCATAAGCAAATCGTGGATGAAATGAACTGTGGACGTCATGAAATACACCCAATGTATCCTTCCGATTTTGCCTCTACATTAGAAACACTTTCTTTGGAGGAGATGCGTTCAGCCATTCATCATTTACTGGATATACGAAATGAAGATACATGGATGCTGTTCGGCACCCTTCCATTTTATGCGTGCAGCTCGAATGCTGAGGATTTAGAATTATTAAAACGGCTTTATGCTGCAAAAAATGTAACGGTACGAAATGATCCTGATGGGCGCTCCCGTTTAAATGTAAATATTTTTACAGGCGATGTGATTGTGACAGACTTTGGTGACACTCCTGCACTAGGCAATATTCAGACGGATGGACTTGAAGATGTTTTTCAAAAGTGGATGGGGTCTGACCTTGCAGGATCATTGAACTGCCATTGCCCACAAGCTCGCTGCCTCGGTCCGAATGTATTAGTGAAAAATAGCTACTATAAGGATATTAATTTCTTAAATAGAAAAGCACAGCTAACAAACAAAACAACCAGCCTCTAGAAAGCAGCTGGTTGTTTTATTAACTGTCCATCTGAAAAGAACAACCCCTACCATTTTGTCCACGAGCGGTGCCAGGCACCGTTCGTGGACATTATCTTGGGTGTTCGGATGCCATAAAGCCGAATGAAACATGATCTTGGATTGGAATCCAAGCCCCCACACCTTGTGAGGTAATATTTTTGATGATAATCATTTTTTTGTTTCCTTTTAGCATGATATATACTTCTCCATAGGTTACTTTTCCTTTTTCGTTGACTGCGGGAGCATAGGCATATAAATAACCTAAACGCTTTGGCGGAATATTGTACTTATGATCCTTTTTCGTTCCTGCACCAATAATCGTTTCGAAGTCTAGCGGCAGTCCTGACTTCTCCATCGCTTTTACAAGCATCATTTTTTTGACATCCTCAGTACTTGGAACTTTGGCTGTAAGTCCTCCTCTTACAATTTTTTGAGCTTCTTGAACATAATGAATTTGATAGGGGGCCTTTCCACCTCGGTTATCAAAATAATTAGTATTAATCTTTTGATACTCCCAGTTTGGTGATGTTTCTGATGACTCATAATTCAGCGGCCATTGCCCTAAATAAATGATGGCTCGATACCCTATAGCAAATGGTGTGCTATTTACCGTCGTTTCATTAAGCATACGAATCAGATCAGGGTTCTCAATCTTCACCTTTGCCGAATCAATTAACTTTTGTGCTAGTTCACTAGGCTGTAAAGTCGGCATATCTTGAGCCGGATTCGGATACGTATTTTCTTTAGTAATTTGCAAAACCGAATTCGGAATTGTTACTCCCTTTGGCTCATCCTTTTTCTGCTCTTTATCTGCTCCAGCAGGATGTTGAAGTGTAAATATAAGAATGAGACCTAATAAGAAAATGGACAAGTACTTTTTCATGCTGATAAACTCCTTTCAAATCACAAACTATTTAGGTTTGCTTATAGTTTTTTCGGAGTTGTGTAATCTTATCCATTCATAGAAATAAAATAAACTCTATTTCACATATTTTGTAATACATTTGTAAAAATCAGAATATTTACAAATATCAATAATTAAAGTATAATAAATTTACTTAAAAGGTAAAGGAGGGCCGTAGTCGATTCGCTTACTAATAAAGGAGGATGACATTTTTATTGCAAAGAAATCATCGTTCCAATATAGCTTTTATGGTTAAATAACAGCATGAAAGTTGGTGATCAATGCCTTTTCAAGCGAGTAGATTAACATTCCTTTTCTAAACGGATGAATAGACACGACTCTGCGACTGTTGCAGAGTCGTTTTTTATTCGCAAAAACCATTCTTCAAAGTGGGCATTTCTACAATAGATAAAATCCTATTCCCATTATTAAATAAGCTGCAAGCAATGTTGCTCCTTCAAACCAATTCGTTTCCCCATCATTAGAAAGGATAATCATAAGTAAGGCTGCTGTGACCATTGTTATGAGCTCTGGAAGTGTGAATACTAATGGCATTGCAGTAGGAAACATTAAAGATATTAAAACAAGAAGAGGTGCGACAAACATCGCTACTTGCAAGGTTGAGCCAATGGCAATTTCAACAGCAATATCCATTTTATTCTTATACGCCATAATGATTGCTGATGCATGCTCTGCTGCATTCCCTACAATGGCAACAATAACAACCCCGATAAACAGCTCTGACCAGCCAAATGTTTCTCCAACAGATTGAAACGTATGCACTAAATTTTCTGAAACATATGCGACTGCTACCGTTGCCAAAAGAAGAACTGTAATGGCTTTGCCTTTCCCCCATTCAGGCTCTTCCTCTTTATGCCGCCCTTCACTAACGTCATCCGTCTGATATACTCCTCGATGGGTAACAAGCTTGAAAAGTAAAGCTGCTAAGTATAAAACAATCAAAATAATAGAGATCCCTACACTAAAACTTAATGTTTTACTTTCGGACATCGTCTGCGAAAAAATCTCAGGAATGACAAAAGCAACAATGACACCAAACATGAGCAGCCCAGAATTATGTCTAGCATCAAACACATTAAAGGTTTGACGTTTATATTTAAGCCCACCGATAAAAAAGGATAGACCAGCAACCAATAGTAAATTTCCTAATACAGACCCGGTTAAGGAAGCTAGGACAACGCCGATTAAGCCCTCTTTCAGCGCAAAAATTGAAATAATTAGTTCAACCGCATTTCCAAATGTAGCATTCAATAACCCGCCAATCCTTGGCCCCGCTACAATTGCCAGGCTTTCAGTTGCTCTCCCCATAAAACTTGCTAATGCAATAATCGTTAAACAATAAATAATAAATAGGATAATACTTGACCAATGCATCCATGTTCCGATGACAGATAGCGGAACCCCAGCAAATACTAATACAGTAAAAATTTTATTCATTATTCCATCATCCCTTCTAAACCAAATTCACATTCCTTTCAGCTTGTTTTCATCTTTATATGTCTTGTTATTCTTCCCTGACATTCGATTTAAAAACATTATTTTTCTTGCCATTCCCCATTATTCTCGAGTACCATCAGTAGTGAGCGAATAACAGAAATAGAGGGATTCATAATGAATAAAGAAAATACAAGGTTTTGGATTTTAGTTAGTATTGTTGCGATTTCCGGATTTAGCCAAGGAATGCTGCTCCCTCTTATCGCTATCATTTTTGAAAATGAGGGAATATCCTCCAGCTTAAACGGACTAAATGCGACTGGCTTATATATAGGCATCTTGCTCATTTCCCCTTTTATGGAATATCCTTTAAGAAAATATGGCTATAAACCGGTCATTATTCTTGGTGGCTTGCTGGTTGTACTCTCATTGGTTCTCTTTCCTTTGTGGAAATCCTTTTGGTTTTGGTTCATCCTAAGATTGTTAATTGGAATCGGTGATCATGCCCTTCACTTTGGGACACAAACATGGATTACTTCCTCATCCCCTGAGCATAAGAGAGGGAGGAATATTTCTTTATATGGGTTATTTTTTGGCGTCGGATTTGCAATTGGGCCATTAATGGCTCCGCTTGTCAAAATAAATGAGGCTTTGCCGTTTATCATTTCATCTGCTCTTTGCCTTATTGCGTGGGTATTTATTTTTACATTAAAAAATGATTTTCCTGAGCAAACAATCGAGGTCAATTCATTTAAAGAAACTATCAAGCGTTTTAAAAAAGCAACAAAATATGGCTGGGTCGCATTTCTGCCTCCTTTAGGCTACGGATTTCTTGAAGCTTCATTAAATGGGAGCTTTCCTGTCTATGGGCTTAGGATTGGGCTTGAGGTATCCAGTGTATCGATCCTGCTCACCTCCTTTGCGATTGGGGCGATTGTTTTTCAATTGCCATTGGGAATTCTTAGTGATAAATATGGAAGAAGAAACATATTGATGATTATTTTATTTGCTGGATTTTCAAGCTTTTCAGCAGCTAGTTTCATGGAGGAAAGCATAATTGCTTTAATGATCTGCCTATTTATTGCAGGAATGGTTGTCGGTTCAACCTTCTCTCTTGGCATCAGTTACATGACCGACTTAATGCCAAAGAATTTGCTTCCGACAGGAAATCTTCTTTGTGGGGTTGCCTTTAGTGTTGGCAGTTTAATTGGGCCATATATCGGTGGCGTCTTTATTCAATACTTCAAATCAATTAGCTTTTTCAATATTATTAGCATGATGCTTTTATTCATCTGCTTGATTGTCGTTTTATTTGGGCAAAAGCAAGCTGCTGTAAAAAAATCATATTTTAATAGTTAATACGGTAACATTTTTCTGTTCATTACATTCCTTATATAGTAAACTAAAATTAATATCATTAAATAAAAATGTGTCTACAATGTTTTTTTGCTGTCGCCTGCGGGTGGCAGCTTTCGTCGTTTTATAGGGCAATTGACGTTGATTCTATTTCTCAACAAGAACCTACATTCACATACAAAGGAGGAAAAATCATGAGTACTGAAGTAAAAGCCTTAAGCCAAGGCACAACATTAGCCGAAAATAAAAGCGTATTCGAAAAAGCTAAACCACATGCTGAATTAATTGCTGCACTATTAAGCGGTATTCTCATAGCAGCTGGATGGCTTCTAGACAAAAATGGCCTTACAACTGCTTCAATCATCACTTATATAGTTGCCTTTATCATTGGCGGTTTTGCTAAAGCAAAGGAAGGCATCGAGGAAACCATTGCTAATAAAGAATTAAATGTAGAAATGCTTATGATTTTTGCAGCAATTGGCTCATGCATAATTGGCTACTGGACAGAAGGCGCCATTCTCATTTTCATCTTTGCCGTCAGCGGTGCCATGGAAACATATACGATGAACAAAAGTCATAAAGAGATATCGGCATTAATGGAGCTCCAGCCCGAGCAAGCATTACGAATCACAGATGGATATGAAGAAAAAATCCATGTTTCCGAATTAGTCATCGGGGATTTCATACTAGTGAAACCTGGTGAACGCATTCCATCTGACGGTAAAATAGCCAAAGGACATACAACGATTGATGAGGCGGCAATTACTGGGGAATCCATCCCCGTGTCCAAAGATAAAGAGGATCCAGTTTTCGCTGGAACGGTTAATTTGAATGGCGCCATTACGGTTGAAATCACCAAGCCAAACAGCGAAACCTTATTCCAAAAGATCATTCAGCTTGTTCAATCAGCACAAAGTGAAAAATCCCCTTCACAATTATTTATTGAAAGATTTGAAGGGACATATGTCAAAGTCATCTTAACAGTTGTTGTATTGATGATGTTTCTTCCCCACTTCCTGTTAGGATGGAGCTGGATGGAAACCTTTTACCGGGCGATGATTTTACTAGTTGTTGCCTCCCCTTGTGCTTTAGTAGCATCGATTATGCCTGCTACCTTATCTGCGATTTCAAATGGGGCAAGGCATGGGATTCTTTTTAAAGGAGGCGTCCATTTAGAAAACTTAAGTCACATCAAAGCAATTGCATTTGATAAAACAGGCACATTAACAAAAGGAAAGCCTGAAGTAACCGATATTCTTGCGGCCGATGGCGTTTCTAGTGATGAAGTTTTATTAATCGCTGCCTCCATCGAAAGTCACTCTACTCATCCATTAGCGAACGCCATTGTTCATTATGCAAAGAAGACCTTGGATAAGGCATTGCTTACACCTGAAAGGATGGAGGATGTTCCAGGCTGGGGAGTAAAGGCTTTCTTGCTTGAGGCTGAGTGGAAAGTTGGCAAAGCATCATTTGTTGGGCTTGAAGCAGCTGAGAGCTTTTCTAATGGTGCCTTGGAACGAATGGCCAGTGAAGGGAAAACTGTTGTTTTTGTTCAAAAAAATGATGAAATAGCTGCGCTTATCGCTCTGCAGGATGTTGTCCGTGAAGAGACCAAAAAAGCAATTGATCAATTAAAAGCCAAGGGGATTTATACAATTATGCTAACTGGTGACAGCAAAAAAACAGGGAAAGCCATTGCAAAAGAGGCCCACTTAGATGACTTTATTGCCGAATGTTTACCAGAAAACAAGGTGGAGCATTTAAAAAAGCTTAAGGAATCCCATAACCATGTGGCAATGGTTGGGGATGGCATTAATGATGCACCTGCACTTGCCACTGCTAATGTTGGAATTGCCATGGGGGAAGGCTCTGATGTTGCACTTGAAACCGCAGATGTCGTTCTCATGAAAAACGATTTGCCGCGCATTTCTGATGCCATCGAACTTTCTAGACGAATGAATCGCATTATTAAGCAAAATGTCGTCTTTTCCATCACCATCATTATGTTCTTAATTGCATCCAACTTTCTTCAATTTGTAGATCTTCCTTTCGGTGTTATCGCTCATGAGGGAAGTACCATTTTAGTTATTCTCAATAGCTTAAGATTATTAAAGTCATAAAAGCAGCCCGGGATTCCCCGGGCTTTTCTAATGATGCCAGTATTTATCACTTTGGAGTTAAAGAAATGTCTAGCTCCAGCGCCTATCGCCTATCAAACTTCAGGTCCCCTCCTTGCAATAAGTCGACATCCATTCGCTATCACTCTTGGTGTCTCCTTTATTTCAGTCGCGGTCCTTCCAGTTTGTACGGCGATGATCAAGGCGCTTGCGCTTTTCTTTAATGATATCCATTTTGTCCGTTTGCAGAACCGGATGTTTTTTGTTTCGGCTTGTTCTTGCCCTTCTGCTTTGTTCCGCCATCTTTTTTCGTTTGCTTTGTCAATTCGGCTGCCTCCTTTAATAATGTATCATTTCCCCTATCTTATTCTTTAACAGAAGCAAGTTTTTATCAAAGGAAACTTATAGCATCTTTTTAACAATCATCGCTTTTATATTTACTGAAAATGGCATTGATTTCTCCCCCAATAATGATGATGATCCCTGTTAGATAAAACCAAATCATTAATACAATGATTGCACCAATACTTCCATAGGTTGCAGAATAGTTGCCAAAATTCGTTACATAATAGGAAAATGCTAAGGAGGATAAAATCCATCCGACTGTAGCAAATATAGCTCCTGGAACAACAGTTAGACACTTTAATTTTTTATTAGGGGCAATCCAATAAAGCCCCGTAAACACAATAAATAATATGAGTGAACTAACGAGCCATCTAAGCGTATTCCATATCGACATAAACTCATCAGAAAGGCCAAACTTAGCAAATAAATAGATCCCAATCAACTTTCCAAATACCGGAAGAAGCAAGGCAACAACAAAAACAAATAGCATCGCAAAGGTAAATAAAATGGCCATCCCTCTAGCAATAAGGAATGGACGGCTTTCCTCTACTTCATAAGCTGAATTCAGCGCTTTAACAATGGCATTAATGCCATTCGAGGCAGACCAGATTGTTGCAATAATTCCAAAAGAGAGTAGCTTTCCATTTTTTTGTGACAGTTCATTAATATTTGTTTCAATTAATTGCATACTATCTCCTGGTGCAAAATCACGGATGACTCCAAGGATATCCTCCTGAGTGATTGGCAAGTAGGGCAAGAGAGTTACTAAAAATAAAAGCAACGGAAAGAGAGATAGCAGGAAGAAATAGGCCAATTGAGCAGCAAGACCGAATAGATCATTTTTAAATATTCTTCTTATTAATCTCGAAAAAAGAGCCGAGAATGCTTGTCCCATTTCAACACCTCCCTCCTTTCATTTCCGCTTAATTCTTATCTTCAATAGGCCACTCTTTGTATGACTCATCAAAATCATCATCTAGTCCAGTATTTTCTGACGTCCCTTCCTTTAATTCTTCCACTTTGCTAGCAATAAAAGAGACATCAGAAGTAACTTGCTCAATCGTTGATTTCACCTTATTGGTCATTTCCTTCACTTGACTAATCGCCTCGTTAGGATGCTTTATATAATGTGAAATCTCACCTGTTGTCTTTTTACAATTTGCTGCGACGGCTTGTCTTGTATCCTTATCAAATAAACTTAATGCACCGCCTGCTATTGCACCTAAAAATACACCTTTCCAAAATAATGATTTCCCCATTTTTTTACACACTCACTTTCTTATATATTATGGTTCCTGCGCACTTCTTTTAATAAATTTGTACATCCTATTTTCACAAGCTCATATGTTTCCTCAAAATCCCCCGTAAAATAAGGATCGGGAATATCCTTGTCTTGTTTTTCATCAACATAATCAAGAAGTCTTACAATATGCGCATGAGAGTTTTCCTTGACAAGCTTTCTGATATTTTGAACATTAGAAGCATCCATCGCCACTATGTATTGAAAATCTTGTAAGTCACTTTCTCGCATTTGCCGAGCACGGAGGCCCTCTGCGTGAATATTGTATTTTGCCAAAATGCCTCTCGTTCCTTCATGCGGCTGACTGCCAACATGCCAGTCTCCAGTACCCGCTGAATCTATATGGACTTTATGTTCCAATCCTTCCCTCTTTACAAGGTCTCGAAACATTGCTTCCGCCATCGGCGACCGGCAAATATTTCCTAAACATACAAATAAAACGTTAATCATGTTTCAATTCCTCCTTGTCATCATTTTCTTTCAAATTGCTGCCTTCTGCAACCCATATCAATAATACTGTTGACATTTAGTAATGAACATGGAAAGATGGAATACGAAAAGTGGAAACTCCACACTCATCATTACGAACAAACATTGTCGTTAAATTTATTGAAATAAAAATAATTTTTTTTCAGCAAGTAGAATATGATAATTCTGGGAGGGGATGTCTAGGTGAATCTTACTATAAAGTCAACTGAAAATGTGGAATACATGATTGAAGAGATTAAGAATAAGCTTAAGGTTTTAAATTTAGGAGCGATAAAACCATCGCATTTCGATGAGGAAATGTACGAGGAATTAAAGGATATTTATGACCTTGTCATGAAAAAGAACTCCTTTAGTCCGAACGAAATGCAGGCTTTAGTTGAGGAACTCGGCAGTCTAAGAAAAAACAAGTAAAAAATACAGCCTTTAAAGGCTGTATTTTTTACTACCATCTTTTTTCTCAAGCAGCATTATCTTTTTCTTCTGTCATAATCTGAATATAAAAATTCAGAAATTCTTTAAAAAATGGATGCCTAATCTTTGGTTCTGCATTTTTCCTCAGTACTTGCAGAACCGGGAAAATATAACGTCCAATTATATATTGATTTAATTCAATAAGCTTGTATTTATACTCTTCATCCTTTTCATCATCAGATTCTATGCTTTCTTGAATTACAGAACCTAGAAAAGCTGTAAGGCATCCAAAATGATCTGGATAAATCTCCTTTTCAAGAGGATAAAGGAAACCGATCTTCTCGTATAATCCAATTAGGCAAAGTAAATCTTTCTTCCGTTCCTCGTGTTCATCATGCCCCTTTTTAATATAAGAAGAAAAGTAAGGCGAGACAAAATAGTCACCAGGAATTAAAAAGTGATTCTCATGCCATAAATTTACTTCTTCTCGCTCATAATAAAAGTGGAATGGGAAGTTCTTTATTAATTCTTCATCCATATTTGAAAAAGTTTCTTCATACCGATCCCATTCTCCTAGCCAAACACAAGACAAAATATTGGTTAAAACAAGTTGGCCATATTGTTCCTCTTTCGACATATTCATCATGATCACCTTTTGTATTTAGACTTTTTCAATGTCAACAAAAACATCCTGCTGGGCAGGCCCTCCAATTAATAGGTCCGCTAAATATCCTTCGAAATAACTATCATCCTTATCAGCTAATGCATTTACAGAGAATCCTTGGCCTCGTCCTCTCGTATATCCTGATTCTTCATGCATTGGTGTATTCGTATTAAATGGGAGGTGGCCATACTTCTCTGCCGGTTTTATTGTTTTCCCATCAATTTTTTCCTCACTTGAACCGTATGCATAGTGACCAAAGCTAAAGTTTGCACCTACAACTCCTGGTTTAATTCCTGGTGTGACGAGTACCCTTGCTTTTTCTTTCGTATTGTTGGAAATGATATGAACAAAATCAGCTGTTTCAATGCCTTTTCTCTTTGCATCTATCGGGTTCATCCATAAATAATTCTCATCTCGAACTTCACGTAGCCACGCGTTACTTTCATTTCGATGTGTTCCCATGTTCCTTGATTTCCAGTTAATAAACTGAAATGACTTATTGGATTTATATACCTCACCATTATATTTCCTAATTTCATCTGAAAAAGCCACTCCCTCAAAAAACTTACCTGTATAGGAGCTTTTAAATCCCGCTGCCTTTTCATCATAAAAATGTACTAGATTCGCCCATTGATATTTAATATGCGGCCCAATATGTTCATCTCCCTGAGCCTCATATCTTCCACCACGATTTAGGACATATACAACCTTTTTCCATTCATCTGGTTTAACAGAACTTTTCAGCCTATTTATATCAAAATATTTTCCCAATGCAAGTTTCCTAGCTTTCTCGAAAATCTCCATTTCTTCTTGACTTGCATCCTTTACAGCCTGCTTTCCATCGAAGGCAATATTCGCAATCATTTTTAAATAATAATCTTCAGGACAATTAATTGGAGATCCATCAGCAAGCGCATTATCCCCAACACCTGGCAATCCCATTTCTTTCAAGAGATCGATATATACTTGTTCAGTCTGTCTTGCATTTGGTACAACTCTAGTTACAGGCTGAATAACACTTGCAAATTTATATTTCAATATAGGGAAAATTGCCTCTGTATTCCAGCTCTCCAGGTAGGATAAATCAGGCAAAATAAAATCAGCATATTTTGTTGATTCACCAATTACAATATCGGAGGATACTACAAGTTCGACTACTTTTGTATCTTTTAAGAATTTCTCCTGCATATCTGACCTTGGGCCAGACATGATTGGAGATGTCCTATTCATGAAAAGCGCTCTAATCTTATACGGATAACCCTCTGCAGCACTCGGGAGAACATCTTGAATAAGTTTGTTCCCTAAAGGATACCAAGGTCTTTTAGCCGGATAGCCATCTTTTTCGAATAATGTTGTTTTTTCATACGGTGTTTTATGACGAGTAACTGGTATTCCCCAAGAAATGTTTGGATTTGGTACAGAGGCTAAATCATATCGCCCTTCAGTTGTTTTATATTTTGCACCTAATGCCGTGTCGCCTCCAACCCAATCATGATTGCCCACTAAATGGTTTAACATATTTATCGCACGACTGCTGTAATATCCATTCGTATGCATGGCTGGTCCACGATAGGAGTGAATGCCTACTTTCTTGCCATGTGAAGTAAACTCTTTCGCTATTTGGGTAATTACCTCTACAGATACATCACACTGGGCCGAATATTCCTCTAATGTTTTTTCAAACGCCTTCTCCTTGAAAATGGTAAAAGTAGATTTCACCTTCATTCCATTGATCATGGTATTTACCTCTAAATCACCATCTGTCGCTTTTGTATGTGGAACAGGATTTCCTTTCTCAAGAACAACAAATTCGTCTTCACCTAAACCTAAATCCTTCGCTCTTAAAAACGGTCTCTTCGGATCTCCAACATTAACAAGATAAGAGGCATCACTCCATGTCGGTTCATTATCTAAATGTGCAGCTCCTTCATTCGGGTTTCGCAAGTATATTTCATCATAGCGTTTATTCTCAATAACCCATCTGCACATGGCCATTGCTAGTGCACCATCACCACCTGGTTTTACCGGAACCCATACATCTGCTTTTTCAGCTGTCTTACTATAGCGGGGATCAATAACAACCATTTTCATCCCACGTTCAATTGCATTTGTAATTTGTGGTGCAAATGTAGTAGGGCCACGGTTTGCTGTCATAGGATTGGTACCCCATACTAATACATATTCTACTTTCTCATAGTCTGGGATCATCCGTTTTTTCTGTTTTGTTGCATCGAAAGAACGAACGTTGCCCATCACACTCGTGATTCCGCAATAACCGCCATGGTCATAGTAATTAGCTGTACCTAAGCTTTTCGTTGCTAAACGTTCAATGAAGTCCCTTCGATGCCCAGCCATAATTGCAATTTGATTCGATTTTGGTCCTAAATCAGGATGATTTGTATCGATTAATAGATCTTGATATTTTTGATCAAAAGCTGATTTTTCCATTTCCCCTGTTTTTACTTTATCCCAGTCAGCCATGACTTTTTCCTCTGGAGCAAATGCCCATAAGTCTTTTAAGGATGGAGTTTTTAAATCCTTGCTGCCTTCTAGAATTTCTTTGTAGGCTTCTTCCCAAGTTAGTGTTTTCCATATTCCACTTCCTCGTTCACCCACTCTTTTTAATGGATGCTGTACACGAAATGTATCATATGCAGTTTGTATTCCAGCTTGTCCTTTTAAACAAGTACGTCCCCCACGGAACCCTCTGCCGCTTCTAGCTACATCTCCAGTTCCTTTTACCGCTTGTTCAAGAGGAGTATCATAGTTTATATGGCCATAAGGAACCATATTAATTGGACTGTATTGATTTCCAGCAATTTTTCTAATAATCGATGTGTATGCTCCTCCAGTACTTCCAGCTACAATATAAGCTTTAATCGTGCAAGTGGAATTACATTGCTGACACGATGTAAAAATGACATTCTCTGCTGTATAATCTTGATAATCAGTGCCAACTCCATGTTCTTCATCTACCCATACTCCGTTAATGACCTGTTTTACTGGGCCAATAAATGCAGGACCAATAATCGCAACCGCGCCAATTGATCCAAGTGCTTTTAGAAAACCTCTTCGATTCATTTTATCCTTACTCATAATTACTCACTCCCCTTTTTGTGAGTGTCTAATTCATCTATTGGAAATAGTTTTTCGCCAATTGTATAAAGAATGAGACACATGGCAATGACTCCAAAAGATGTTAACCATTCAGAGAGATTCATATAATAATTTCCATATGGCATTCCTTCCATTTTTGGCATGATTAATGTTGGAATCACCATATTGAAGCGCACCCCAATCACACCAATTAGCACCATGACAGAAGCAGCTAGAATCCAATTAATGGATTCTCGTGTTTTTTTGATGACTAATAGGATAAGCGGAAAAAACAAGGCAAATCCCATTTGAAAGAGCCAGAATGACCATGAGTAAGGACTGCCCATTATTAATTGAAGCGTGCCGAGTTCCTCATGCTCTAACCCATAAAATCCAACTAAAAATTCATACCATACCATAATGATTTCAATACCGATAAATAGGACAAGCATACTTCCTAAAGAACGAATCATTGAATGATCTGCTTGCTGTTTTTTCACTTTACATTTAATTACATAGATCGCGATGGATAAGGCTGTACCAGATACTAACGCAGATATAATAAAAATTAATGGGAACAGTGCAGAATTTAAATAGGGCTGTGCTTTTAGAACTGCAAAGATGGAGCCTGTTCCTCCATGAACACCGAAAATCGCAAGCGGGATTCCAATAATCCCCATTATCTTTAAGCGCTTTTTATCCTTCTCCTTATCTGTCTCAGAATATTCCCTTTTGTTAAAAATGAGGTATCGTGATAATTTTCCTTTAAAATCATTATTTTTTGCTATTTTAATAAGGTCACTTCTCATAGAAAAATACAATTCAACTACTAGTAAAAGTAAATAAACAATATAGAAATGGATTTCCCACGACATGGTGCTCGTTACATTCCAATAGATTACAGCATTCATGACATGATCTGGACGACCGATATCCAAAAATACAAAAAGAATACCAGTAATCATACAGACAATCGCTGAAAGCAAAGCAGCTCTACCGATTTTTTCGAATTTCTCCATGCCAAATCCATAAACTAATGTAGATAATAAAAACGAACCAGCACTTAAGCCAATAAAATATATATAAAAGGCAATCCATCCGCCCCATGGCACAATATTAGATAGATAAGTAGATTCCATTCCTTGCATAAAATAGCCAGTAATAATTGAATACACCCCTACACCAAATACAATGAATAAGAAAAGCCAGTATATTTTTTCAAGCTTCCCTTTCTTATGTTCAGGGGTGAGCATATTGTTAGCTAAGTTTGCCTTCGTATTCACAAAATTCACTCCTCATTTAGAAAGTCATAAAATACTCCCTTATCTTAAATACACAACTCTTGGCTTTGTTCCTAGCTCTTCCTTTAAACGAAATGCTCTAGGACTTGCGGCAAGCTTTGAAACCACACTATTCGGGTCATTCATATCACCAAAATAGCGTGCGTCTCCTATACAAGTCTCCACACATGCCGGCTCTTCTCCTCGCTGGAGGCGATGATAACAAAAGCTGCACTTCCTTACCGTTTCTTCAGGAACAGCTCCTTTTTTGCGTTTCCCGCGCTCTATTCCATATTCTGGGCTTGTTACGTCATTATATCCGATCATTTCTTGTTCATAACTGTTCCCGAAGTCATAAGATCTTGATCCATATGGACATGCTACCATGCAATACCTGCAGCCAATACAGCGATCATTATCAATGATGACGATTCCATTCTCCATTTTATATGTCGCCCTCGTCGGACATACTTGAACACATGGAGGATTGTCACACTGCATACAAGGCTTCGGTAAATTAGTGATTGAAAAGTTCGGATAATCACCTTTAATCGTTTCTAGGACAACATTATAAGACATACCAGGCGGCGTTCTATTTTCCGCTTTGCAGGAGACAGTACATGTATCACATCCCACACATTTTTTTAAATCAATAACCATCCCCCATTTAGGCCCCGTTCCCGCTGAGGTTGTAGAGTTCCGACTAGACTCGCTAGGTCCGCTTGCATATTGATCACCAAATTCTTTAATTAGCGATGCAGAATACACCCTATGAAAATCTTCAATTTTTAGTTTCCCATTAATCACTTTTCTAGCATCTCTTGCCATATTCTTTCCTAACTCTGAATCATATGGGCTTGTCGCCAATACTTTATCAGAATTTGGAACAAAGTGATCTGCTAGCTTTGAATAATCTTCAGGTTGTAAATGACTTTTCGATTGAATGGCCATATTAATAAGCTCCTTTCTATTTTGATGCTGTATCTTTTGCTTCTTTCATATCTTTCTGTACATCCTCAGTCATGTCACTTGTCAGTTCACGAGCTGACTTTTTAAACTCCCTTAATGTTTGTCCAACAGCCCTTCCAATTTCAGGGAGCTTTTTCGGACCAAAAATAATCAGTGCCAAAACTAAAATAAGAATCAATCCTGGAATACCAATGTTTGATAACATTTCCTCACATCCTTTTATTTATGTTCATTAATACACCTGCAAGTATCATGCCAAAAATGATACCTTTTATAAAATACGAGCGAACCCCTATTTTCCTAAACACAAAAAGACGGATAGAAAGAAGTTTTCTTTCTATCCGCCGTTTGAAAATTGCCTTTTTGTCACATTATAACCAATCGCTTTATGCCATTTTGTCATTCTTTTACTAATTTATATTGTTCAATTTTCCGATATAGGTTTCTTACACTGATACCCAAAATTTCAGCCGCCTTCGTTTTGTTCCAATTTACATTATGTAAGACACCTTCAATATGCATTATTTCTAATTCCTCTAAGGAGCATGTGGATTGCAGCTTTTCTATTGGCGAAATTTTCCGGGTTGGCAAAAGTAAATCAGCTGCTTCAATTTGTTCTGTTCTAGATAATAGAATGCCTCTTTCAATAATATGCTGTAGTTCTCTAACATTTCCTTGAAAATCGTAATTCTGTAATTCGAAAAACGCTTCAGAAGACAGCCGTTTCCCTTGGTTTTTTCCTTTATTAATGAAAAAATCAATAAAGAGCGGAATATCTTCTTTTCGATCCCTTAGTGGGGGAATTGTTAATTTAACAACATTTAATCGATAAAATAAATCCTCTCGAAAATGACCTTCAGCAACTTCATTTTCCATGTTTCTATTTGTTGCAGCCACGACCCGAACCGTCACTTTTCTTTCCCTTACATCACCCACACGCCTAAATTCACCTGATTCGAGAAATCTCAGCAGTTTAACTTGCAGCAATAATGGCATTTCACCTAACTCATCCAAAAACAACGTTCCACCATCTGCCGCCTCTACTAATCCTTTCTTATCATGATTCGCCCCAGTAAAAGCACCTTTCACATGTCCGAACAATTCACTTTCTAATAATTGTTCAGGAAGTGCACCTGAATTAACAGCCACAAACGGTTCATCTGCACGACAGCTCCAATAATGAAGCGCTTTTGCAAACAGTTCTTTCCCTGTTCCACTCTCTCCTTCAATCAGAACTGGCACATTACTATCAGCAATCCTGCGGGTAAGCTCAAGAACCTCAGTAAATATTGGACTTTCTCCGATAATTTGAAACTCATTATGCTGTCTAATAATTTCTTTCATACTATCATTCTTATGCTTTAATTTCCTGCTTTCCTCTGCCTTTTGTATGATGATTTCTAGTTCTGATAGATTGTACGGTTTAGTCAAATAATCAAAAGCACCAAACTTCATGGCTTCTATCGCTGTTTCAATCGTTCCATGGCCAGTTAACATTAATACTTCAGTCTCTGGCTGAATGATTTTTGTTTCTTTTAAAAGTTCAATTCCATCCATTTTCGGTAAACGAATATCGTAAATAGCTATATCAAATATATGTTTTTTTAATAGTAAGAGGGCATCTTCTGCTGTTACTGCACCTTTTGCTTCATATCCTTTTCGAATAAGCCTTTTGACTAGAAGTTCCAATAAGTCCTTTTCATCGTCAACAATTAATAATCGAGCTGAATTCATTGCTTGTCCTCCTTAAATCTTGTTTCAGCCGGAATGCTAACTATTACCGTTGTTCCTTTCCCTATTCTGCTCTCTACCATTATCGTTCCGCCAAACTCCTCTACAATCCCATAACAAACAGATAATCCTAAACCTGTCCCTTTTCCGACTGGCTTTGTTGTAAAAAATGGGTCAAAGATTTTCTGCATATCCTGATCAGGAATTCCACAGCCATTATCACTTATTTTAAAAACAAATCTCCTATTTTGCTGAACAGCAGAAATGGATACAGTTCCCTCTTGATTAATAGCATCAATTGAATTATTAATTAAATTTACTAATACCTGCATTAGTTTTATACTATCTCCAACCATACATGGCATTTCTTTTTGTATGGATACATCTAAAAGAATCTTCTTCTTCTTCAAGGAATACTCAACCAAACTAATACTGTTTTGGATGGTTTCTTTTATGTCAAAATGTGATACATTCCAATTCGACTTTCTAGAAAACTTCAGTAGATTTTCTGTGATTCTCTTACATCGATCTGTATTCTCCTTAATTTTTCTTAAGTACAATGCCATTTCATCCTCATCCAATGCATCATCCGATTGCTCCAGCCGTTCTATTAAATCCTCCGCATATACATGAATCGTCGCAAGCGGGTTATTCACCTCATGGGCAAAACTTGATGCCATTAAGCCTAGTGCACTAAGTTTATCTGTTTGAATCATCTTTTCTTCCATTTGCTTTTCCTCAGTAACATCTTCAATGAAAAGTAAATACTCCCCTTCCCCCTTTATTGCATGGGTAAGCGGAAATACACGATGCCTAAACAGCCGTTCCTCTCGTTTCCCTTTTTGCATCCTCATGATTGTATCGGCATTTTCATTACGCTCAGGACAAGTAATGGGGCAATTTTCACATGGAGTAGTCATTCCACCAATTAAAGTGTAGCAGGGTAATTTTATTTCCTCCTTATTTATCCAACCTTCGAGCAACGGATTCATCCAAGTGACCTGAAAATTTTTTGTCACAAGTGCTAATCCCGCACCAATTCCATTAACGACGATATCCAAGCGCTCCTTTTCCTGTTTTAAACGAAGTGATTTCTCATGAAGCTCTTGACTCATTTCATTGAAAGACTGGGATAGCTGTCCTAGTTCATCATTTCTATTTAATATAATTGGGGAAACTACATATCCAGCCTTTAATTTCCTCATCTCTTTGTCAAGAACAATGATTGGTGCTGTAAAATAAAGACCAGCATAAATACTGATTAAACTCACAATAAGTGTAACAAACACTGCAACCATTAAGCCTTTCATAAACATCTCATTGATTGGCTCATAGGCAGTTGTTTTAGGTTGCTCCATTATAATTGTCCACCCTAGATCAGTGAGTTTTTCTCTTACACCTAACATTTCTTTGTTATCTACATCTGGAATTTGATGCCATAATCTTCTATAGTCCTGATGGGCAATTACCTTCCCTTCACGGTCTAGTAAATATATATAAGATAAATTGTCTTGTTTTAATGATGATATCTGGCCTATAATTTTTTGCAGTTGTATTGTGATACCAACAGCATTTCTACTGCCATTTTCCAAATAAACTACAGCAATCTTCATAACAGGCTGTCCAAACTGATTAAATTCTACTTTCCCATATATTCGGTCTTCTGATCGAAAGGCAACCCACATTTCATCTGAAAACCAGCGCTCATTTGTGTCTGGAATATTGAGTTCATATCTAGAAACCTTTTCCTCCACTTTGCCACTTTCATTCGTAATGACCACTTCTTCTATTGAGGAATTCTTCAGTAATAAATCATAAAATATTGTCCGCCTATCTTCTTTTTCTCTTATACTCGAATAAAATTGAGCTTGCTGAAAGATCTGGTTGAACTCCCATTCAATTTCACCTGTTAGATTTTTGAGCATCAATTCTTGTTTACTTATGATTCTTGCCTCAAGATCTGGCTTAACATTGCTATAGTAGTAATAACTGATTAATAAAAGTGGAATGGTTGACATAATAATTCCGAAAACCAACACTTTTACTCGCATAGGCTGAGAATGAAGCCAATGGATGATTGACTTCATCATTATTGGCTCTTCCCTTCTGCATTAAGATGAATTAACTCTGCCAAATGGATAATATCCTTATTAAGTTCAATACCTAATTCAGATTTTACTTTTTGATTAACGATAAATCGGATATTGTCAGGCATTTCAACAGGAATGTCTGCAGGTGAGTTTCCTTGAATAATTGAACTAACAAATCTTGCAGATTGGTAACCCTGGTCAAAATAACTAGTACCATAGCTCGCTAGAATCCCATCCTCTGTTTCATTCTCATATAACCCCATGACAGGTATATGGTTCTCCTTTGAAAATTGAGCAATTTCTTTTGATAATGACTCCAGCTTAAATCCCGGCATAACTAAAATTGCATCATTCGCCTGTATGTCATTTTTCATTTCGCTAAAAAAATTATTTGAATCACTTACATTCCAGGAAATGATCTCTAAAGATAGTCTTTCAGCTGCTGCACCCACATTCTCCAGGCTCAGTTTACTTACCTTAATCTCTTCATCATAAAGAATATGAAATCTACTAATGGAAGGAACTAAATTATGAAAAATTTCCAGCCTTTTTCCTGATAAGCTTGTATGGTAATTATTAATCCCTGTAAAGAGACCACCTGGTGAACGATAATCCTCAATTAGCCCCATTTCCTTCGGAGCGGCAACTCCGGCAAACACAACAGGAATTTTTATATTTTGACTCTCCATTATTTCCTTCAACTTCAACGTTTCAATCCCGCCTAAAGCAACGATAAGCGCTGGCTTTTCATTTATTAAATCGTCTATATGAGAGGCAAGTGTTTTTTCCTGATCTTTCCCGCTTTTTACCGAATATTTAATTGACCGATCATCATATCCTAACTCCTGCATCCCTTTTTTAAGGCCGATTAGCTTTTCATATCTGCTATCTCCGATCATAATTATTCCTATATTCAATGGCTTTTGGTCTTTATTGCTTATATAAGTATAAGTAACAATAGAAATTGCCATAATCGTTAATAAAAATAAATACCATTTTGTTTTCATAGTAAACCACCTCGCACGAACATCCATCTTCACTATATCGAAAAAACTGGTCTAATCCCTTGCTAAAAAGGAGAATTCTATGAACCTTCCATTTTATACAAGCATTCAATTTTTAACAGGAGGTTTTCTTTCGTATCATTAAGGGATAAAATAATCTTTATATATGGAGATTCGAAAGGAATAAGTTATGAGAGAAATTACTGTTGATCAATTCATCCAATTGAATAATGCAACTGCAGTTGACGTTCGCTCTCCGGGAGAATTTAAAGAATTTCACATTCCTGGATCCGTCAATATACCATTATTCACAGATGAAGAGCGTGCGAGGATTGGTACTATTTATAAACAAGAAGGAGCAAATATCGCAAAGTGGAAAGCGATGGAATTAGTCTCGCCGAAGATTCCTTCGTTATTAAAGGATATAAAGGCTCTTCATGAAATAGGAGCTGAGCCAGTTATTTACTGCTGGAGAGGTGGAATGCGCAGCAAGGCTGTTGCTACATTTATCGCTTTTGCGGGGATTTCTGTTCCACGGCTAATTGGCGGATATCGGGCTTATCGTCAATATATTCTTGAGAAAATACCTTTCATGCTGCCAGAAAAGGCAGTTACCCTTCATGGAATGACCGGTGTTGGTAAAACTGATGTGTTAAAAGGCTTACATGCTAAAGGTTTGCCTGTCATTGATTTAGAAGAATTGGCAGGTCATCGAGGATCCATCTTCGGAACTTTTGGTTTGTTCCCTGGAAACAATCAAAAAACATTTGATTCCCTTTTATTTAAATCATTAACGGAAATAATCAACTCTTCCTTCTTCATCATCGAAGCAGAAAGCAAACGAATTGGTAAAGTTGTGTTGCCAGACGAACTTTTAAGGAAGAAGCAGCTCGGTACCAATATTTATTTACAAGCTTCAATGACCTCACGGGTAGAGCGAATTTATCATGACTATTGTTTGCCGTACTTGGACGAGGATTGGTTCCATGAGAAAGTTATTGAACGTCTTTCATATATTAAAAAACGCATAAAAAGTCATGAAATTAATGCTTCTCTAGATGATGCAGTTACGAAGCGAGCATATAAATCTGTCATCCTCATTCTTCTTAAAGAGTATTATGACCCCCGCTACGCACATAAACAAATGGAATATAGTGAACCCTTTCATCTTATTGATGCTGAAAATACGGAATCGGCAGTTTTAGACATTATGGAATTGATTCAAACACAAACTGCTCTAGTTCATTAGCCTAGAGCATGTTTGCTTGCTAATAAGATGCAAACATTGCAATTGCTAGAATTTTCCCATTATACGGACAGATTCTTTGCAAGGAATTCGTATATTTATGATATGATACTAATATCTGTTCAAACCTGTTGTTCTTAATATGGAACTTCTCTTTATTTTTTGGTATGATTATATTACATATTAAAGTAAGGTGTGTGAGATTGGATGATCGGTGAACGAGTTAAACAACTGCGAAAGGAAAAAAAAATGTCATTATCCGAGCTTGCCGAACAAGCTGGCGTGGCCAAGTCATATTTAAGTTCGCTCGAGAGAAACTTGCAAACAAACCCATCAATTCAATTTCTTGAAAAAATTGCTGCAGTATTAAATGTACCTGTCGATCACTTAATTCACGAGCAGCCTAATAAAGAAGAATTGGATTCAGAATGGATGAAAATTGTACAGGAAGCCATGAATTCTGGAGTTTCTAAAGACCAATTTCGCGAGTTTTTAGCATTTAATAAATGGCGAATAGATCAAAATAAATAAGTTCTTCATCATACAAAAAAGGGAAGGAGGCTCAAAATGATTTATTAGCCTCCCTGCCCTTTTATTTAAATAAAAAAGCATTTCTTTAATGAGAGAATTCCCACAAGAAATACTTAATCCTTCAACCCCTTCTTTTTCAACCCTTCAGAACTATTTCTTTAACACCGCTGTTCACCAAAAAATCCCTAATTTCTTCTTTTTTGAGTCCCATTTTTTTTGCCTCAATAATCAGCTTTAGCCATTCTGTATCCATTTCTCTCACAGTCACTTTCATCTCAACCACATAGTCCCCCCCAAAATACGAGTCGTATTTAAGGCAATCCAGCCATCCTAGTATTTTATCCAACATACCTTAGACCTGTGACTTTGCGTCCCTGCTTTTCAACAAGTTTGCCTTTTTCTATATCTTTTCAAATAGGTAATATATTCTATATTACGTATTTTAAATGATGTATATCACTTATAGTGTTAGTTTTTGTCTATTCAGAAAACTTTTAAGCAGTTATTTTTGATTATATTTCGACACAATTCCACAACTACATTACGGAATTTGTTTCATATAAATATATATTCTAACTTAATACCCAGACTTCTCTTCATTTTTCTAAATCATTTTGAGGTAATTTGTCGTAATATTTTGAAACTATAGGGATAACCTCCTGTTTCTTTATAAACATACGAATAAATGATTATCGTGTTTTAAATTTAGTGAGAAATGAAATGAATAATTATCGGAATGC
>NZ_JALDXW010000043.1:0-28954 GCF_032154635.1 Cytobacillus sp.
GGGTAACGTCCTTCATCAACGGAATGAAGGACCAAACTCAGTTCAAAACCATGGGTAACGTCCTTCATCAACGGAATGAAGGACCAAACTCAGTTGAAAACCACGGGTAACGTCCTTCATCAAGTAGATGAAGGACCTAGCGCAGTCGAAAACTGTTAAGTCCATATTTTTGTGCGGAACGTGTCCACAGTGATTTTCAGTTTGTAAAAAAGAGTTCGAATTTACATTGAGGGGCACCCGGAGAGCATGCGAATGTGTTCTGGGAGGACCAATTAATCTTGGTAGCTTTGGCGGTATTATACCAGGACTTAGTAGACAGCATCCATGAAAAGGTTGGGTATTGTTAAAAATATGTTTGTGAGCTTAGCCAGGCTTGTGCGCAGTTTGGTCTACTTTTTTAAACACAACCTACCTTTTCTCCGCTATATATCCACTTCTGTGTTTTTTTGGTAAAATACTTTTATATTAATAAAGGTGATGATAGATTATGAACAAAATGGCAGTCTGGGAAAATCTAAAATCCTACGGCACGGAATTTTTAGAAATTTCAACTTCAGATATGTTGTCGAGAGTAAATAGTACAGTTATTTCTATGGAAAATGATTCTCCTTACAAAATCGACTACACTATAGAATTAAATGATTGGTTCACTAAAAATCTACTTATAGAAATACCTAACACAGGAAAATCCCTTTACCTTGAAACTAACTCTGATCGACAATGGTTTGACCAAAAAGGGAGCGAAATCACAGAACTTTACGGAGCAATAGACATCGACATTTCCTGTACTCCTTTTACTAACTCTTTGCCAATCAATCGGACAAAGTGGATATTAAACGAACCTCAGATTTTCAAAATGGTTTTTATTACAATCCCTGAATTGACCTTTAAGAAAGTAGAACAAATCTATACGCTTATTGAAGAGGGAAATGATAATCGAGTGTTCCATTATAAGAGTGGTTCATTTGAGTCTATGATCAAAGTAAATCGTGATGGTTTAGTAATTAATTATCCAAAACTATTCAAACGAAAGTATTAACCTCCTAGCTCAGATACGTCCGAGCTTTATACTTTTCTATCATTTTGTTTCTTATCCTTGATAAGCATTAATAAAATGTAAAATCTATCAATAAACGAAAGGAGAGGTTTTAGCTTGCAACGATACACCGTAATGAAAAGTCATATATCTAACTACCCTGACCCAATACTCTTAAAAAAAGAACAAGAAGTTTTATATTGTAAAGAAGATACCCAATTTCCTAATTGGATTTTTTGTAAATCAATTGTTACACATAAAGAAGGGTGGGTTCCAAAGCAGTTATTAACTAAGCCAAATAAATTTGGAATAGCAATCGTCACTAAAGATTATTCAGCTCATGAACTAACTACTATTCCGGGCGAAATATTATTTGGTTTGGAACATTTAAATGAATGGACATACTGTAAAAGAAAAAATGGTGAAGCAGGCTGGGTTCCTACTTTTTGTTTATCCGAAATATAAATATGAAAATATTAATCAGGGGAAATGTCTGATTAATATTTTCATACCCCCTCCTAATTCAACTCTTTGCTTATTTCCATAATTTACTTTATATCCTTTCTCCAAGTAACAAAATGGTGTATATTACTTTTAGAATGTAAAAACACAATTCGGTTGGTAGTCCGAATGCATCCATTTTTGATGTCAGTAACCTTCCCCTCCTCGGGATGTCCATCATTCTAATTTATATAGAGGGGGGACCTATCATGAAATTAACCATTTATTACGATGGCCAATTTTATGTAGGACTTATAGAAATCGTGTCCAATAATACCTTGAAAGCTTACCGACATATCTTTGGTAATGAACCAAAAGATCAAGAAGTTCTTGACTTTGTCAATCGGGACTTACTACTCTTAATCCAGAAACATAAACAGGCGGGAGTCTCTATTGATAAAAATTTCAAAAAGAAAATTAATCCCAAAAGACTTCAAAGATCTGTTTCTAAAGAGTTAAAACAACCTTTCTTTTCATCAAAAGCTCAAGAGGCAATAAAGAAAGAATATGAGCAAAGAAAAAAAGTGCAATCAACAAAGATCAAACAACTTAGAGAAGAGCAAAAACAACATAAAAGAGAGATTAAATTACAAAAAGCAAAGAGAAAGCATAGAAGTAAATAGGATTTAGATTTCAAGATAACTAACAATTCCGGTTGTTAGTTATTTTTTTACTTCTGGCAATCCAGCTAATATACATAGTTTAATTAACATTTCGGGAAAAGTAGCCAAGTGTGCTTCCCTTTATTCACTCTATACATTTCAAACCTCCAACTGTAAAATATTTCTAAGAGGTGAACAAGATGAAAAAGTTTCTTGGCTTTTCTTTATTGGTACTATTAGTTATTTTTTTATTAATGGACAGGAAGGCTCTGTTCTAATAATTTGTTATGCTGCCATTTTCATATACAATGCCGATTTAGCTATTATTGATTTTCGAAATAAAAACGTTTGGCTTTCTGGATTTCACTTTGCACTTACTGTTGGATTCTTATACCTCTTTATTACAGCTTTATTCTAGGAAACATAAAAATTGTGACAACTTACCATCAAATTAACTTTTTAATTCTCTTCTCTAACTTTAATTCTTTCACAACAAGCTTTTGAGTTTTAATGTAGCATTGATCTTCATGGTGTCTCTTTTAAAGCTTTAGGCTCATAAAGTTCGAATCGAAATGAACCGTTTATTGCTTTGATAATTTAGTAAAGCTCTGTACAAAAAACTCCCGAAAATTACGTTCCGCCACGGACATATAGCGCCCTTTAAGCCATGCGATTTGATAGGTGCGCTGACAAATAGGATTATCAATATGTACGACATGAAAGGACTTCTCTATTTTTTCAATTAAGGTTTCCGGCATAAAAGCAATACCAATTCCCATACGGATGAAGTGACCTACTGCAGAATGTTCGTCGACTTCACATATAATATTCGGAGAAAATCCTGCTTTTTGGCAAAATTCATCCGTCATTTCGCGGAATGGATTCCCTTGCTTTATACAAATAAAAGGATCATCAGCCACTTCACTTAAGTCTATGCTGCTCCGATTAGCCAATCGATGGGTGTGAGGAACAGCTAGTAAGATTTTTTCAGCGAGAAAGGACAATCCCTCTATCCCATTCTGCTCAATGGGAGGGAAAGTGATGCAAAAATCAATCTCTCCATTTCGAAGCTGTTGTACCTTTTCGCTCTCTGAAGCTTGGGTGATTTGTAGTTTAACATCAGGGTGCAAAGATATAAAAGAACCTATTACATCAGAAAAGCATTTATGAGTCGTTGTTGCTAAAAATACACGCCCTTTTTCCAGTTCCGCAAGATCTTCAACTTCTCTTCTGCCCTCTTCAAGCAACATGAGTGCCATTTCTACTTTCTTCAGATACACTTTTCCGAATGAGTTGAGTCGAATGTTTCTTCCTTTACGATCAAATAACGGCACACCCAAATCCTCTTCCAATCTAGCGATGGTTTTGCTGAGAGCAGGCTGCGCGATGCGAAGCTCTTGCGCTGCCTTCGTCATATGCTCCAATTTAGCGACTTTTAGAAAATAGTGCAGCTGCAGCAGTTCCATGCTCATCACTCCTTTAATTCATATACTTGAGTATATATAGAGATATATTAATATGTCTTTTTATTTATTAATAATCAATTATAGAATAAAGCATATAAGCAATAAAAGCTTGCAAAGATTTTTGAGGATTATCGAATAACTGCCCCCAGTATTGGGGGAGAGAGGAAGTGTAACCTTTGAAACTAAACCATATCAATCTAACGGTCACTGACGTTAACGCTGCTCGAGAGTTCTTGGAGAAATATTTCGACCTTCAAACCAAGAGCACACATGGCGATACATTCGCTGTACTGTTAGACGAAGATGGATTATTGCTCGCTTTGATGAAAGGTACTCAGGTTAGTTACCCGAAGTCCTTTCATATAGGTTTTTCGCAGGAGAGCGAAGAACGGGTGAACGAGATCTATCAACACTTGAAGAATGATGGATTTGATGTAAAACCGCCAAGAAGGGCTCATCGCTGGACATTTTACGTTAAAGCCCCGGGTGGATTTACCATCGAGATTCTTAGTTAAATGAAGCCTTTAAATGATCATTCAATAGCAAAACATGTCAATTCGCAATCCAGAAATTATTATTTTAAAACAATGTGAAGGGACGATGATCTATGAATAAAGATCAGACGATTCAATCAAATAATCTTTTCAAGCAAGAAAAAGAACTTTTAAATTTTGCCTGTGTGGATAATAAAAAGTTTAATTACCTAATTCATACTCAAGTCCGCTCCACCATAAGCTGGAACCCCTATCCATTAAGGAGGGAAACAGCATGAAAGCAGCTGCCATTTCTATTTCTGGTCCGCCAAACGTTTTGAAAATAATGGAATTTGATAATCCTCATGCTGGTACAGGGCAAGTTCGGGTTCGTGTAAAGACTGCTGGAATCCAGCCGTTTGACTTGGCGGTACGTAGTAGTGGATGGACACCCCCCGGTTTGGATGTGCGGTATCCACAGATTCTCGGTAATGAGTTCGCAGGAATTATTGATCAAGTCGGAGATGAAGTCACAGGCTTCTCTGTCGGCAATGAAGTAATTGGATGGGCATTACTGGCCTGCTATGCAGAATATGTGGTGGTTCGTGTTGACCAAATTGTGCATAAGCCGCATAGCATGCCTTGGGAGGAGGCTGGTGTAATAACAGCCTCTGGTCAAACCGCTCACACCGCGTTACAGGAACTTGGCGTTAACAAAGCAGACACCATATTGATTCATGCTGCAGCTGGTGGAGTTGGGACATTTGCAGTACAACTGGCCTCTGCATGGGGAGCAACTGTTATCGGCACCGCCAGTGACCGCAACCACGATTACCTTCGAACGCTCGGTGCGATTCCCGTCACTTATGGAGACGATCTTGTCGACAGAGTCCGCTCTCTAGCACCCAATGGCGTGGATGCAGCCTTCGATGCCGCAGGAGACGACGCTCTGCACGCATCGCTGCAACTTGTCGAAAACAAGGATCGAATCGGCACAATTGTTGCGTTCGACCTTGCAGAGGAACTTGGTGTTCGCCCTATACGTAGCCAAAGGTCCATTGATCGTCTTGCTGAGCTAGTAGAATTATATTCACAAGGGAAATTGCAGATCCATATCAGGAAAGTATTTCCGCTACACCAAGCAGCAGACGCCCACCGGGAAATCGAGAGTGGCCACGGCCGAGGAAAAGTGGTTCTTACAGTTGGCTAATGCGTGTTACGGAAATGAATTTAGTGCATTTTTGAAGTGGCCTCCCGCTAATTGGCCTCCTTTTATTTTATCCTTTATCATCCTTACACTTTCTAAACAAGGCTAGACTAGTTTAAAGGAAACATCCATTCCAGTTATACCTAACTCTATAATGAGTCGTGTGCAGCACTTGTTATAATTCCAAGCTGAATTCACAATCGCACGCTAGTTGAATTCAGCCTCTAAAATTGTAAGTATAACGTATGAACGAAGGATTTTATCAGTACTCGACTATTTTTGGCAAAACAATTCTTTTATATAAATGAACGGTAATAAGATAATATACTATATAAACGATCAGAAAAATAACAATTGGCAACCAGATTCTATAATAGGGATCATGTAAAATAAATCCAAAAATGTTCATTCCTATTAATACATGGGACATACCTATAATGGCTGGGACTAAAAATACGATGAATAACTCTTTATAGATGGACTTAGATAATAGCTCCCGACGGACTCCGATTTTACGAAGCATTTTATACCGGGTCATATCTGTTGTTGCCTCAGATAGAATTTTAAACATTAAACAACTTGCCATCATTGCTAAGAATGCAAATCCTAAAAAGAATCCCATAAATACTATCCCGCTCGCAACCGAATAGAATCCATAATAGATTTTATATTTACTTAGTATTTCATCAGCCTTGACATCTTTATATTTTGTTAACTGCCATTCGTCAAGCTTCTTCCACTCTTTTGTATACCTTACAAAATCATCTGTTTTGCCGGTAAAAATAATGCCTGCTATTCCTTGTATCTCTTGATACATTTTTAAATCTATAATTTTTATAGGCTTATTAAAAACATCTATATAAATAGGCTGCATATTTCTTAAAGCATCTTCCCATTCATCCGGGATTATCTTAGTATTTTGCTTATTTTCTTGACTATAAGCTGAAACAGAGCCTACTGAAAGAGTTTCAGAAACACGTTTTAATTTATCCGTATTTTCCTCTCCGTTCCAAACATAAGTGAATGGGGGGTTTTTTTCCAGATCTTCTTTAACATAATAAAAGAAATGATCATCTGCTTTATAACGGTATTCACCTTTTTCTTTAAAAGAAATACTATCTAATACTTCCATTTCTTTCGTCGTTGGGTTATTAATAACGGTATCATATATTTGGAAATGATCTGTAGATTTCATCACATTGTTTTTGAAGGCCATGCCGCCTGAAATGGCTCCTGCCCCAAGAGCAATTAGCATGGCTACCGTAGCAAGTACTTTTGTTAAACCGTTGATTCTAAAATTTAATTGTGCAAGTGTAAAGGCATTTAGCCCTCTTTCGTTGAGTGATTTATTCTCCTTTAGCTTCTTAACAAACAGTGGAAAAAGTGCTTCAAAAACCAAATACGTTCCTGCAGTTGTCGAAAGCATGGCGATCATGATTCCAGATTCCTTCAATTGATCCATATAAACCATGGATGCATAGCCTATTCCTAACAAAATAAGCGAGAAAAGGGCAACTATACCAGTCATTTTTCCTTTAATAATGATAGAATCAGCGTAAGTATCTCCGTGAACAAGCTGCAGAATTGAAATTCGTGATAATTTTATACTATTCATAACGGCGGATAATAAAAATAACAAACAGAAGAAAATACAAGTAACTGTCATCGATGGAATGTATAATGCCTGATAGCCATGTGCAGTAAAATCAAGCTGCTCCATTAGCAGCTTTCCAATTCCTTGTGCAAGTCCTGAGCCTACTATTATCCCAATCACCAGTGACGCTGCCCCGATCAAGGCCGTTTCCATAAACACAAGAAGGGAAATTTTATTTCTTTTCGCTCCTAATGTCATGTACATACCAAACTCTTTTTGCCGAAGAGACAACAAGAAGGAATTCGCATAAAAAACATAGAAAAATGTAATCATCGCAAGTAAGACGGAACCTGTTTGAAAAACATATCCGATTGACTTAATTGTTGCATTTGCTTCAAGAAATGCCTTATTAAGAGCTAATGTTTGAAACATATAAAAAATAGCAATGGACATAACTAGACCAACAAGTAAAATAATGTAATCTTTTAGCTTACTTTTTAGCCCTATTATGGAAAGTTTGAATATCATCATGAACCTCCTTGTGCTGTTTGGGTACCTAAGTTTGCAAGTTCCTCTAAAATTTCTTTATAAAACGCTTCACGTGTCCCATTGCGGTAAATTTCTTTATATAATTCTCCGTCACGGATAAGTAAAATACGCCGACAATAACTTGCACAAAATGAATCATGGGTAACCATTAAAATCGATACACCTTGTTTTTCATTTAAATACGCCATCGAATGTAAAAGGCTTGATGCGTTTTTTGAATCAAGCGCTCCAGTCGGTTCATCTGCTAAAATAATGGCTGGTTCATGGACAATTGCACGTGCTGCCGCCGTACGCTGCTTTTGTCCACCGGAAACCTCAGCTGGATATTTTGCAAGAATCGCTGAAATTCCTAACATCCCTGCTACCTTTTCCACTTTTGAACCAATCTTTCCTGAAGAGACCCCTTGAAGTGAGAGTGGCAATGAAATATTTTCATAAATAGTTAGATTCTCAAGTAAGTTGAAGTCTTGAAATATAAACCCTAGCTTTTGAGACCGGAAGTCAGCTAGTTCACTTTGTTTCATTATTGTTATATCCGTGCCGTTAATTTCAACAGTACCATTTGTCGCTTTATCAAGTGTTGAAATGACATTTAGTAGTGTTGTTTTTCCAGAACCAGATGGTCCCATAATTCCAACAAATTCACCATCTTGAATGGAGAAGGATAATCCTTTTAATGCATGTGTTTGGTTTTCTCTTTTTTTGCCGTATATTTTTTCTACATTTTTAACATGAACAACTGGTTTCTTCATATACTTCCATCCTCCATCAAGTTACTTTTTTTCAAGCGATTCCCTCGCCTTTTCAGGCACTTCCTTTCCTGCTACTATCTCGTAATCAAAAACATATTTGCCTTTTACATGGACTTTCAAATAACTATCTTTGGGGAATTCTTTGACAGAAGATGTTACTTTGATTTCTCCTACCTTTCCTAACTCATCTGCCCCATCTAACATGTACATATATCTATGCTTAAAATTAGGATCGATTTTTCCCTTTTTATTTACAAGTACAAATACATCTTTTTCTTTAAGAAACGGATTGAATCTATCCCGATTTTCCTCTCCAATAAGAAATAATACGCCAATCCAAATAATAACTACTACAAGAGTTCCAAGTAGCCATTTCTTCATCTTCTTTTTCCACCTTTCTTTAATTAATGAAATTTTTGAATATATCCCTGAAACAACTTAAGATAATCCAAAGTATAAAGTGTGTTTCTTAATAAAAAATGGAGAAATTTCTTAAGGTTTTCTTAACATCCAAAGAGTAACCATTTATTTTGCAAAAAAAGACCCTTACAAAGTAGGGGCCCTTGGAAAAACATCTTATTTCTGAAGATTCTGATTTGTGGTAAGGATTATTATTCTGGTAATATTGGTACTGAGATCATATAAATGAATGGGGATTTACTATGTATAATAAAAATCGTTTATCCAAACAACAGTTTATACCAATTATATTAGGCGCAAGTATTGGTGTATATAGCACCGCTCGATCTTTCCATGAAGCTTATGGTGTAATTTCAATTAGTATTTGCAGACATTTAACTGGTCAAATAAATCATTCGAAAATAATTGAACCCATCATTGAAAGCAGAATGGAGGACTAAGAAGTATTTTTTCAATGTTTACAGAGAATCACAGATGACTTCCCTAATTCCCCAAAAATAATTATTGGCAGTGATGAATGGCACGTAGAGATGATTGTAAATTTAAAAGGTGTACTGGATAAAAGTTGGATCATTCCGTATACAGATAATGAGAAATTACAAAAGGTAATCGATAAAACAAATTTTTATAAGCTTTGTGACGAATTAGGGGTTGATTATCCAAAATATCTATCCTTAAAAAGCAGTCAATTATTAGACAATGATCTACCATTTTCATTTCCGATTGTAATAAAACCAACCAGTCGAGTCATCTATGAGTCTTTGAGGTTTCATGGAAAAAAGAAAGTATTTATAGCACAAGATAGACATGAATTAGATGAGATTATTTCATTATTAAGGAAAGCTGGTTATCATGAGAATTTAGTTATTCAGGAGTATGTTCCAGGTGATGATACAGCCATGCATATTTTGACTCTTTATATTGCACAAGATGGTCAAACTAAGTTGGCTGCTTTTGGACAAACCTTATTAGAAGATCATACTCCTGGTGGGATAGGTAATCCATTAGCCATCAGGACATTCCATAATGATGAGGTTGTTAAACAAGCTGAAAAACTCGTGCAGCATGTCAGTTACATTGGTTTTGCTAATTTTGACTTAAAATATGACCAACGTGACGGAAAGTATAAGTTTTTTGAGCTGAATCCGCGTTTGGGGAGAAGTAATTATTACATAACAGCAACAGGACATAACCCAACAGAATTTTATATAAATGAATATCTGAATCAAAGGAAGCTTACTTCCACTTTGGTCGAAAAAGAAGTATTATACTCTGTCGTACCAAAAAAACTTTTATTAAGTTATATTAGAGAAGTACATTTAAAGAGGAGAATAAAAAGACTATATTCTAATCGCCTCGTAAAGAACCCGATGTATTATTTTTCAGTTGAAAAAAATATAAAAAGGTTATTTTATATTGTTGCATCTACATTTAATTATTATAGAAAATTTAAGAAATATCCTCCCCAATAGGTAGATGTAAATAAAAAATGATTTTTGAATAAAAATCCTGTAATTAAGAGTCGCGTATCAAGAAAATGAGACATGGAAAAACACCCCCTAAATCGTATTTAGTTAGAAACTAATCGATATTTCTGGAGGGTGTTTTTATACAGGAACAATCGTGCATTATTCATCAGAGATTATAATAAAAGCAATTGAAACGAAGAAAAATGTGAGACCTTGCTTCTCCCATTTTCTTATCGAGACACGGTTTTAAATTCACCTTGTGCCATCAGCATTTTTTCATTAATATATACATCCGGTTGTTTAACTACTCCATCAATATGCACGCCTGCCGATATCGTTCCACCGAATGTATTATTGCTGCCAAAGGCAACATGAATCGTTCCATAAACTTTTTCATCTTCGAGGACTACGCCAGTAATACGTGCTTTATTATTTGTGCCTACTCCAAATTCCCCAAGTAATCGGCCATCGGCATCACCTAATATTTCCAGTAATTTTGTACCCGCTTCTCCCTCAGCATCAACAATTCTTCCATTTTCGATAGTTAGCAGTACTGGCGATTGTAATTTTCCAATCCCCGCAATGGATCCGTCAATTACAATTTGCCCGTTTGCAGTTCCTTCTATTGGAGCGATGTATGCTTCTCCTGATGGCAGATTTCCTGACTCACCAGCATGTAAATACATCCCCGTACTAGGAATTCCATTTCTTCCTGATATAGAGAAAGAGAGTGTGTAACCATCTTTTTCAATCCTTACCCTTTCCCCTTCTGTAAGGAGATCCGTCACTCGTTCTGTAATTATTTTCACTTCTGAATAATCAGCGGAGATGGCTCCCTCTACAAACATATCTTCTGTAATACCTGGTATTGTCGCTAAACGGGTACCTGAAGCAGCAGCCTTTTTTCTTGCGTCTGTATGGGTTAAGGAATGCTCTGTAATACATACAACAACATCGGATTGCCTCATTGCAGCTGCAACTGCTTCTGGCGGCTCTTCACCTGATTTTTTTCTTTCTTTCATCATGATTAGCATGGATTCTGACCCGAGCAGCTTTCCGGCTTCAAACAAAGATTCAGCTAGTTCCTTTTTCACCTCATCTGTCACAACAAGAAAAGATTCATCTTTCTTAAGGCCCAGGCATTTCGTTAATACATTCTTACTGATATCAATTAATTGTGCTTTCATTTTTATCATCCTCTTTAAATCATTTCTGAAGTTAATTTTGCCATTATCGCATTAGATAAAATGACTGGTAATCCTGTTTTTATTGAAATCACTTTACGTGTCTCTTCGGTGTATCCCATACAATCCAGCAAAATGATATCCACATTATCTTTTAACTTTTCTGCAGCGTCAGCATAGCCTGCTTTGTCTTGATGATAGGGTGAAGCTACAGCGAAAAAAGGCTCTAAGCCAAAAGGAGAAAATTTTGGATAGAGTGTTTCCATTTGCTCATGCAGAGGAACGATCACTCCAAACCGGCGGTCACCAACTAGTGCCTTTACCGTCGGTGGGATAATATGATCCGGTTCGATCAGATGAGATGACGATGTTGTAAGTCCTGGGAAAACACCTGTACATAAAAGGAGAATTTGCTCAATTCCTTGCCTTTCAAGATAAGCAATTTTCTCTTGCAAAATGGGTTTAATTTTTTCACGAGACATAATAACTGATTCATTCGTAACTAAACGGGAGGTTAATACATAATCATCCTTCTCAGGCGATAAATACTGCTCAATATACTCTTTCGACATTCCATCCAAAACACCTACCTGTACTAATTCCGCACGTCCATCCAAATATTTTTCAATAATTGGAGCTATATCTGTACGTGGTGCCTGTCCGATCGTGATCATTCCTAACTTTTTCATCTTCTACACCCCTTAGAATAGAAAAAGGGGGGCATCGCCCCCCTATTTATTGCTGAGCAGATTTTTGCCCTAATGTTTGCAACACTTTCATTGAACCGTATAATTCTGTTATTCGTTTAAATTCATCCTTGCTGTAAAATTCACAAGTTCCATTTGTCGCTTCTTTAGCCACCTCAACCGCAAAACGCACGGCATCAGCGATGTCTGTTTCATGACTTGCCCCCGTCCCGCATCCAGGAACAATTGACTGAGCTGTAATGGCTACGCCAACGACAGGCGAATCTGTAGCAACTGCTGGCTGTAGGATTGAATTAATATGATAAACACCATTGCCATATGGTGTGATGTCTTGAGTTGTTATAGGGAAGGTAACAGGCAATTGACCTGTTGACATCTCCATAATTCTCAGCAGGTCATCGCTTACGCGCAGAATGTACCCTTCCTTAACAGTTGGAGAAATCGCAATTCCTTTATGATTGACCACACGATTGCCTTTCGTTGTATCGATAGATAAAATGACTTCCATTTCAGGGAGTACTTCATGTTTATTCATTGTTAAAATATCTACTGGTGAGTCCATGAAATCGACAGGATCATGCGGAAGTGTCGGCGCATTTGGACAGATATGGGTGGTAACCAATACATCTCCAAGCAGTGTATCCCCTTTTATTTGCATATCTGCTAGCTTCAGGGCTGAAGCTGTTTCCCCCCCCAAACCTAAACGAATATCTTTCCAATCATTCATAAATGGAGTTAAGATCTCTTTCCAGGTTAAAGGCTTTTCTAATGGATTCTGTTCTTGTCCTAAATCTTGTGAAGCTAGCAATAAAATATATTTATCCCCTTGTCTGTGAACGTGCGACTTAACATGTACTTTTTGAGACTCTTGATTAATTAGAAGGCTTACTTTATCGATAAATGAGCTTATGGTTTCACTTTCTGACTCAACTATCGCTACTTCCCACTTTAATTCGGGCTTAAATCCTAATTGGTTTCCTTTATTTATGATTACTTGTTTGGATAAGGGAAGGCCGCTCAAAAGCTCATCAATGAAATCCCCTCGTATTTTTTTCTCCGTTTCCATAGCAGTCTTTCTTCTCATTAATTCCAAAGAAAAAACGAGTCTTGCCTATTCCACACATATGATCTCTAATTCATCTAAATTTTCCTTTTTTATAAAAAGCCTTCCTTCTAATTGTTTATCTACTGTAATATTCCAAAAACTTGTATTTAAAGTTAGTTTATCGGATGTATCAGCTGGGGATGATACAATGGTTTCTCCCGTTTTATCTACTAACCAGATCGACGATTTAAGCAATCCGGCTACATTATCAGCGACCGTCTGGATGCCTTGGTTTTCTAATACTAAAGTTGTCAGATTCTTGTAAATCTCTTCTGATCTTCGAAGTAGAGAACCTTGTTTATCAATAATCTGTTCCATAACGGCATTAGTAATATCCATATATGGAATATTATTTGGAAGCTGGATGATAGGTAAATGATAATTATTGCTCATTTGAAGCATTTCAATTGGCATATCGTGTAAAAACCTTTCAGGTTTTATCGCTAATGCAGCTGCTTCAGCTTCAGCCAATTGTTCCACCAGTTTAGGCAGTAAAGTTGGATCATGGCGAATGGAATAAGCTGTTGTTAGCAGTAACTCCCCTTCTCTTAGCCACCCGCTAACATCGGGTACTTCCATAATATCTACAAACCGGACAATACGATTTAATCCTTTTTCTCCACTTATAACCTTGGCATCTTTTAAAACGGGAAGACGGAGTAATTCAGACAATGTAACACCCGTAGGGTTCATCCTTCTCACCTTTTTCATTTTTAAATAATACATCATTATTCTAATTTTCATAGTATTAATATTTTAAAATAGTTTAACACGTTAAAAGGAATAAAAATATAAATAATACCTTGCACTTCTCTGTTCTAATATTTTATAATAATTAATTTATATTTATTTTCTATCAGCAACCTCTATTTGATTAGGCTAAAATAAATAAAACAGGCCCATTTCGAGTGAATGGGCCTGACGAAGATTACTTAATTAAGAGCATCTTCATTTTCTTCTTCGCTTTTATCTGGATCTTTTTTATCTTTGCTGTCGTCTTTCTTATCTTCTTCTTTCTTCTTTTTCTCATTAATATACAGCTTGCCATCAGCAACTTTACGTGTTTCGTTGCCAAATTCATCCGTAACTTTCACTTCAATTTCAGCACCAGGTGCTTTTACATTTGAAGTGGCTGTATAGTAACCTACATAATGTCCTGGAGCAGTTTCCATCATTGGAAGCTCCGTGGCATTAGCAATATCACCAGCATTGGTTAAAGGCATTCTAATGGCAAAGGTTGCTTTCAATCCAGGTGCACTATCAAACTCAATTTTTACAGACTCACCCTTCTTCAATTCTTTATCCTCGGTTGGAAGAAGGTTTTCAATGGCAGGAGCGGTGTAAACGGCATGAATGGTTACTGTTTTCTCAGCTTTGTTTCCAGCTTTATCCTGAGCTACCACAGTAATAATGTTTTCTCCTTCATTTAAAAGGATACGAAGTGAAAACTTTCCATCAGTAATTTTGGCATCTTGCCCATTTACTTTAACAGATTCTAGATTCTCATCAGAAACCGTTCCTTCCACAGTGACTGTTTCTTTGTTCGTTTGCGATTTATCTTCTGGTGAGATAATTTCTAGTTCCGGACTTGTTTGGTCAAAAATGATTTTTACAGGACTAGAAGCATCCGTTGATCCTAAGTCTGTAGTAACTTTTGCCGTTAGGATATTCTCGCCTTCTGTCAATGAAACCTCTGCAGAGAAGGTGCCTGATGCTGTTGCTTCTGTTGTAGCAATTTCTTCACCTTTATTGTAGATCTTAACAGTTGCTGCAGGTGAAGTTGTACCTTCTACTTTCACTGTACCTTCTTTCGTATAGTCTCCGTCTTTTGGAGAGGTAATAACCGGTGCTGTTACTTCATAATTGACAGTGGAACGGATCATATAATTTCCTTCCTCTGCTGGAGAAGGAGTCCAAGCTCCACCGACCAGCTGCCAGCTCCGCTTCGCATTTGGTCCATTTTCATCTGTTGCTAAGCCTGGAGAACTTGTATTAATTCCACTTTGAATATAAACCATGTAGAAGTCACCGTTTACCATGATTCCGTGCTCGCTTAAATCTACATGTGTCCATTCACCATTTCTTAGAGCAGTTGCATCAAATGGGCCTGCTAATTTTTTCCCAGGGGCTCCATCTGGACCGCTTGCATCATAGACTTCAACCTTGAATGCAGTACCGCCTGGAACCGGCCATTCAGTATCCCAGAAACGGAATAATCCTCCAGTAACCATCGCACTTTCATGTCCTTTGTCTAGAGACATTTTTACTGCCCAGCCATTGCCTGCATCATAGAATGCACGTGCATTTTCGGCTGTTCCGTCATCATAGCCAATTTCGCCAGGGAAGCCGATAAATGGCTTTAACTGTACATTTTGTTCAATTGAGCCTTCGCTAATTGTAATCTCGATTTCTTGACTATAGTATGAAGGTGCCATTACTTTTAATGTATACGTACCTTCATAAGCGGTTAATGAATATTCGCCGTTTGCATTTGTTCCTACTGGCTGAACAGCTGCATCTTCAACTAAAAGAAGCGTTGCGTTTGAAATTGGCTCGCCCGTTGCTTCGTTTGTAACAGTTCCAGTAACAGTTCCTTGAGGGATCTCTTCAAGGACAAAGTTAGCCGTAACTTCACCATCCTGCGGAATATTTACCGTCTGAGATTGTGAGCGATAGCCATATGCCTCTGCCCGGGCAGTAAAGTTTCCAGAAGCATGTGTAAATTCATATGTTCCATCTTGAGGTTTAGTGAAAACGGATCTGCCAGATTCTAAAATACTTACCTCTGCTGTTAATGGAAGAAGTGCAGGTGCAGGCTGTTTTTGGCTGCCTTCATCCTTCACGATCGTATCCTTCTTAGGTACAATTTTGTTTGGATCGACTTTTTCATCCTTTAATGTGACTTTAGAGTCATCTTTGGCAGTATCTGGTTTTGCTATACCAAGACCAGCTTTATTAGATGCCTGAAGAGGTGTACTTGCAAGCTTAACATCATCAATGTACCAGCCTGGTCTAACGACTGAACCATCGGTTGTCACATTAAAACCTACATAAATTCTTTGGCCAGCATATTCGCTTAAATCTACTTCGCCGTTAATCCAATCTGCTGTGATGTCATTCACGCGAAGCTTTTGCGTCCAGTTCTCCATGTCAGTAGAGACGAAGACATGGCCAAAATCATAGTTTCTTTCAAGGTTATGCCATTGCTTAAATTGTAAGAATGCGTTACCTTCTGGAAGATCGATTGGCGGCATTACTAAAGTCATGTTTGCTCTGACGTCATAGTTCCCTGCAAGGTTTGTAGCAAAGACCTTTTCACCAGATGCTGCCTTGTTCGGTCCAGAGGTCGGCACTCCCCATTGCCAGCTGTTATTTTCCCCGTATGATGTCCAGCCAATTGGTTCTGATTCAAAATCTTGAGAATAGCCGACAGTGATTCCAGGCTTAACAGAAACTTGGTACGTATCTGTTACAACTTCGTTTCCACCGAAATCATTGATTTTCCATTTGTATGATACAGAAGGAACGGCAATGTCCTCACCAGGAATGGCTGCCGCATAGGTTCCATCTTGGTAATCTCCAGAAACTCTGCTTGCTTGGACAGTCGCCCAGCTGCCATCTGATTTTAAGTATTCGAGGACAACATTCAATACACTTACATTGTCAGTTGCCTTCAATTCTAGAGGCAGGTCCATCCCTGCGTATGTTTCCTGAGGTGCATTATGTTCAACTTGTGGTGCTTCATTATCATTTCCTTCCTTTGCCACTTGCCCTTTGACTTTTCCAAGGCCGGAAATAACAGAAGAAACTGCATCAAATGCATTTACGAGACCTGATCCAAAGCCATTATTTGGCGATGTAGGGTATGTTCCATTCGTTAACGGTGTAGCAGTTGTCATCAAAATTTCTTCGATTTCATCTACGGTTAAGCTAGAATCAACTTGACGAAGCAAAGCTGCAACTGCTGAAACATGGGGCCCTGCCATAGAAGTCCCATTCCAGCCGCCTTCATAGGTGCTTCCAGGGACAGATGAGCGAATATTTACACCTGGTGCAGAAATATCAGGCTTGATTTCTCCATATGGAGATGGGCCTTGAAGCGAGAAGCTTCCAAGTCCATTATTGATATCTGTTGCACCTGTTGCAAATGATTCTGGATAGTTAGCTGGGTTGGCAATCGAACCCGGTCCACCTGGATTTCCTACTCTTGTGTTTCCTGCTGAGAATTCTGGGAAGATTTCCGCAGCACGCCAAGCTTGAACCATTGGACGGTACCATTCATCAAGCCCTGGACCTCCACCCCATGAGTTATTAACCACATCCGGCGCTTTTTCAGGATGAGGATTTCCAGCAGCATCCTTTGGGGCTAGTATCCATTCGCCTGCAGCTAGTAGATCCCTATCTGACCCGCCACTCGCTGTAAATGCTTTAACGGCAATCCATTTCGCACCAGGAGCGACCCCGATTTGATTGGCACCATTTGGCTCACTTCCCACCATTGTCCCCGTTACATGTGTTCCATGACCTTGATCATCATACGCTGCTGCTCTTCCTGCAGTAGCATCAAACCAGTTGAATTCATGTGTAGGAGAATTTGGATTGGCTGGATTATAGCCGCGATATTTTTCTTTTAATGCTGGATGGTCCCACTGAACACCTGTATCAATGGAGGCTACAACTGTGCCTGAACCATCAATACCCATTTCCCAAACAGCTGGTGCGCCAACGCGTTCGATGTTCCATTCAATAGCATTTGTATTTGCCTTTGGTTCTTTTCCAAGCTGCATCGATGGCTTTTCTGCAACTTTTTCAGGAATATGAAGTTGTCTCATTTCGTTTGGAAGTACTTTCTCTACTTCAGGGAAGGCAGCAACTTGTTCCATAACATCTTTTGTTGCTGTAACTGCAATTGCATTGACAATGTAGAAGGATTGGATTTCTTTTGCTTTCCCTTCTTTTTCTTGCTTTTGGAGGAAGTCTGCTACAGAGCCTTGCGTTTCAATAGCTGTTGATCTAAGTGCTGAAAGGACTGCTGATCGCTTCATGTATTTTGCTTTCGCAGGAGTTAGGTTTTGATTTAATGCATTTTTTTCCGCTTTTTTTGCCGCAGCCGCAGGATCAGATTGCTCCTTAAATTTAATTAAAAATGTAACTTGATCCTGTTTATCGAATTGATCTTGTAATCGGCTGCTAATTTTGTTTTTGGTCGATTCTAGCGATGATTTCTTTAGAGAAGTGTGCGGTGAACTCTTTCCTTCTGCATGCCCCATATTTGGAAACATGAGTGGGAGAATTAAAAACGCGATCGACAGGATGGACAGCAAACGGAATCGTACTTTACTTTTTTTCCCCACAAAAATTCCTCCTCATCCATTTTTTAAATTGCAGTAATAAACACTTTTTCCTGTTAGAAAATAACCACCTCCTGTTTTGGGAAAGGACCCCTTGTTACAGAAACTTTAGCTAATAAAAAAAGAGAAAGTTGTCGAATAATCACGATGGAAAAGTGTACTTGATTAAAATGATAGGAACGTATGAGGAGTAAAATAGATATCTAGTCTAAAAGATTTAGTAATATATCATCCTGCTTAGCTGAAAATGCTCTTTTTCCTAAGAAAATCCCTTATTAGAGATTGGAACGATAAAAAAATGAGAAGAAGGGACGGAGGGGTATTTTTTCATAAAAGTCTTATGGTTAAAATGAAAGAGAGCTTTAGACTCTACGCCTTTTGACCCAACAAAAAATTCAGTAGAAAAAGTTAAAAAGAAATAGGTAAAAAGATATGTAACTTCTTTGAAAATAAAAAATAATGCGTTGGAGAACAAAAGTAACAGACTTAAAGAATTAGTTACAAAAATTAATGAAAAATGTATCTAATTTCCCGTATTTCTATCTTCTACAGGAAAATAGTTATATATTTTTATTCCTTCATTCATATAAGGAAAAAAGGTACTGGAAACTATTTCTAATGATTGATATTGTAGACAATATTACATAAGAAATACGAATAGCACCAGTTCACCCTTATCTATAAAATTAGACAAGCTCACGAAAAAGTGTTTTTCCATACTGGAAGTTTGGCTGCATGCAATAGACGAAAAAATCTGCTGATCATGTGTTTCCTTTTTCAATCTTATTCGTCTAATAATATGCTTGAGAGGAGCGGGCGAAATGGAGAGAGGTTCTGTAGAAGCTTTTGAACAACTATACAAAGAATATAGTGATAAAGTATTCAGTTATATCTTCCTCCTTGTAAATAACACTCAGGTGGCTGAAGATCTAACGCAGGATACCTTTATTAAGGCTTATAGAAATATGGACCAATTTAACGGGGAATCTCATGTATTTACATGGATCTTTCGTATTTCTAGAAATGTAACAATCGACTATTTGAGGAAAAAGCGTTTATTACAGTTTTTTTCGATCGAGAAGTATCAATTTGAATCAGACCTGCAGACCCCATTAGAAATTGTTATGAAAGGGGAAAGAATGACCCTTTTATACGAAGCTATACGTCATTTAAAACTAAGTTATCAAGAAGTGCTCATCCTTAGGAAAATTAAAGAACTTTCCATAAAGGAAACAGCTGAAATATTAAACTGGAATGAAAACAGAGTAAAAATCACTACTTCAAGAGCCGTCGCTGCTTTAAAAAAAGAATTGATGAAAAGGAGGGAAAACAATGAAGAACTTATCTGAATGTGAGCTGGCATTTAAAGAGTTGAATGATATTCCTCGTTCAAGCCGGCAAAAACAGCAGACCTTCCAAAAAATCATGTGCGAGATAAGTAGAAACCATGATACTAAGCGGCAATACCTGCCAAAATTTCTAACAGGCATGGTTTCCCTAGCAGCATGTTTTCTATTTGTTTTTATAGTATTTACTTCGACAAATCTCAATAATAATGCCAGTTTAATAACTAGCATGGAAGGAAAAGAAATTATCCAAATGGGGTTAGCCTCTTCGCAGTCAGAAACCTCTTTTATTCCGGTCGAAGGGGAGAGACAGAAGAATACTTTTTTAATAAATGATGATAAATGGGGGAAAATGGTATCCGAAATGATAAAAAATGCACAAATAAGTACGATTAAGCCAGTATCTGCCCCCTCTTATGACTTGTTGCTCACACTAAAAAATACAGAAATAATAAAAATAAAGGTCTGGGAAGAAGAGAGGATGGTATATTTAAAAGAGCTGAATGAAAATGCATATTATTATGTACCGAAGGAAAAAAGCAGGGTGTTTTTTGAGTATATAAATTCATTGCATGATTATATTGAAAATCCATAAAAAGAAAAATCGGCTTAGCTTATTGCTTAGCCGATTTTTCTTTTTATGGAATTACGCAATACTTACTCCAATATCCATCAATACAAACATAAAAGTTTGGATCTTTATTGGTTATAGATTTTGTACATACCCAGCATAGTTTATCATTAATTGATGAATCCTCCTCATCAAGATTAATTTGTAGTTCCCCCGGCCAATTAAGTTCTAGTTTTTCTCTTAATTTATAATTGGTTTGCTGCAACCCATTTTCCATTGTAACTTCATTTACATCAGTTCCTATATTTTTTTCTGTAACCTCCGTTTTTTCATCATCTGCTAGACTATTATTTTTCGTTATTGCAAAGGCTTGAGTAGTGATGGATAGCAATAAAATCAACAATAGAGCTATATACTTTTTCATGCCTATTCCCTCCATTTTTTTATAATACTAGTAGGATAACATAATTTACCAATCATTTAATGGGACAAATGTGGTAATTTCTTTTAGATATTTCCTACTATTCTGAATTCGATTGTGGTGTTTGAAAACATAAAAAAATTTCTGAGCATTTGCTCACAACCATGTATGTAACGATCGGTCTGCTTTATTTCACTGCGCTAGTTATTACTCCGTACATAAAGGCTTGTCAATAAATCAGAACGATCATTTAAATTTTGCATAAAAATAGCCGCATAAATTGCGGCTTTAAAAAACAAGTCTATTTTAACAAACTAGCAGAAGATCAATTAAACTCCTGCCAAGATGTTACAATGCCATTATCAAAGTACAAGTAAACAGCAGCACCCTCTAGTATATCCCCGTACATCCACTGTTCTAATGAAATATAATCTGAATCATAACTATTAGCATCGTTCGGGTATCCCCAGGACAATAGTACTTGATCCATAGTCATTCCTGTCTGTACTTTTTCATTTTTAATAAGATTCCACATCGTATTTGAAAATTTATATGTTTTAAATGGATTTTTTGTTAAATAGCTTGCTTCAATAAACGACTCGTCTACATATTTATTTATAAAATACTTATCTTCGATTTTTACCTTGATATTTAATGTGTTAAGCTCCGGGTCTTTTTCCGAACTGATTAAAATAGCTTCTTGTAAGTTTTTTAAGCTTACTATTTCCCCTTTATTGTTTTCATAAAAATCAGGGTTTCTCAGCCAAATTCTTTCTTTTCCAACAAGTTCTTTCTTTTCTTTAGATGGTGTTTGATAGGTGATTGATTTCGAATCCTTTACAAATTGACTTGAACCTAGGCCATATAATATCCCGTGAGTTTTATCTGTCTTTTTTGAATAGACTCCGTATTCCTCGCCCTTCTTTAAGGTACGGACAGTGGTTAGTTTATTTTCTTTATCTAGTTTATACAGTGGCGTATCCTTATTGATTATTACTTTCCCTATATGCCCTTCCTTGAGTGTAATCTTCCCCCATTTAACAATTATTTTTTCTGCATGAGCACTTTGTAATGGTGAAAAGAAAACACCGATCAAAAGCAGTACCGTCAATAAACTAATAATCCTTTTCAAAATTAGACTCCCCCTAATATTTACATATAATGAAAATTCTACTACTAACCTCTTAATATTTCTATATATAAATAGAAATAAATTGTTAAATATTTGAATAATTAACTGTACTATTAATAAAAGGAGAGAGCCTGATCGTCTAGGATAATGAAACTTAAGAAATATTGATGAGGAGTTCTTCTACAAAGTAAACAATAAAAACACAATAGGCAGGAGTGGGTCCTAATGGAAATGTTTATTATCGCAATCGTATTTACTTTAATATTCGGCAGTTTTTCTTATATGCTTTTAAAGCATCCAGAAAAAGTTTTAGAAGTGAGTTCCTTTTCAAATAAATGGTCTCAAAAGCCATTTTTAAAAAAGTTTCTTAAATTTATGGGATGGTGGTTTTTATTACTTGTGATAGGGGCATGGATACTATCAATCATCTCCTTGTTAGTATGATCTCATGAATTTTTTTATAAGCTTCATTCAAGGGGGATCGATTTTAAAGGTTGAAGGATAAGTCTATCCCCATTTTTTCCTAACATTGATGAATTCTCTTGATGGTAAATCATTTTCATTTCTTCAAGCTTTGACATTCCAATTACCGGCTCATTACGAAAGATAAGAACATGATAAAATTATTTTAATATTGACAATAAAAATCTCAGCTTGTATATTATATCAATATATTATTTTCGCAATTACCTAACATACTAAAAATAACGAACACTATGAGTAGGAATAGTAGAAGATTATTCATGATGAGCAGAGAGCTGCGGGTTGGTGGAACGCGGTCACATGAAACTTCGAACTCGCCTGGGAGTGGTAGAGCTGAATAGGATATGTTTATTTAGGTTCTAACGATTAACCTACGTTACAAGGTTTTGCAAGATATACCTTGCTTGAAGATGGACTCTTTTATATAAGGAGTCAATAAGAGTGGTACCGCGGTTGGCCTAAGCCTGTCGTCTCTTTTTAAGAGATGGCAGGCTTTTTTATATGCTTACAACTAAGATGAGGAGGATTGATTGTATGGAAGGCAGACAAGAGAATTTAATGCGAACGATGACATCGCGCCATATAATGATGATGGCATTAGGAGGAGCTATTGGTGCAGGATTATTTAAAGGGAGCAGTACAGCCATTGATATGGCAGGACCAGCAGTCATTATTGCCTATCTTGTTGGAGGAATCATATTACTTTTTATTATGCATGGGCTTGCTGAAATGGCAGTAAAAAACAAACAGGCCAGAACATTTCGGGATCTAATTCAACCATTTTTAGGAAATTATGCCGCTCATTTTCTTGACTGGATCTATTGGAAAATGTGGGTGTTAAATATTGCAGCAGAATCAGTGGTAGCAGCCATATTTATACAGTACTGGATTCCAGACGTTCCCGTTTGGATACTTGCTTTAATCGTTTCTGCTGTTGTGACGATTGTAAACTTATTTTCAGTAAAGTTATTTGCAGAAACAGAGTATTGGCTTGCCCTATTAAAGATCAGTGCAATTGTATTATTTATCATTTTTGGATTAATCATTTTATTTGTCCCGTTTCAGGATCATGCCGCAACAGGACTTTCTAATCTAACTAAACACGGCGGGTTTTTCCCTAATGGGATGCATGGATTGATCATGGCCATGCTGGTCGTCATTTATTCATATGGTGGTACTGAAATGATAGGTGTGACCTTAGCAGAAGTGAAAAATCCGGAAAAGGCGATTCCTAAAGCTGTGAAAGGAACATTAACACGGATTATTTCTTTTTATATTTTGCCGTTTTTTGTTATTGTGAGCCTTATCCCTTGGAATCAAGTGAATGGTGTTCCCGAGAGCCCGTTTGTGACAGTGTTTAACTTGATAGGCATTCCATATGCGGATCACATGATGAACGCCATTATCTTGTTAGCGGTTATTTCTTCTATGAATTCTGGGCTATATTCATCGTCAAGAGTGTTATATTCACAAGCAGCGGATGGAAATATTCCAAAATTATTCGCAAAAGTTTCTAAAAGGAAAGTACCTGTGTATGCAATAGTAGCCTGCACATCTTCGTTATATATTGGAGTGGTTATTTCTCTATTTGCCGGGAGCAAGACTTTTAATTATTTAATGGGTTCCCTTGGTTATACCGTTTTATGTATTTGGATCATTATTGCAATGGCACATTTAAAATCTCGGATAAAACAGTCACAGCAAGCCTCCTGTCGTGCTCACTCATTTCCTTATACGACATTGATCGCTTTATTGGCGCTGCTCGCTATATTAATTGGAGTAATTGCTACAACTTCTATCATTGTGACAATCACAACGATTGTTATTTATTTATTCATAACTGCAGCTTATTTTAGAATCCGAATCTCTAGTAATCATAAAACTGTATAGCTTTATCCAAAAAAACAATAGACTATGTCCTTCAATTTGAAAGTACGCTATACGTAATCATTCAATTATTTAATTTTTAAGGAAGATCACCAACAATACCTTTTATACACCATTCTCCATATTCTAATTTATTTGAGGTATTCATAAACTAAAAGAGCTGATTCCATTTCAATAACTAATTATTGGATAGCTCAGACTCATCCAACGTATTTGAGCTTTTTTAGTTGAAAATTTAATAACTTTAACGGCCAATCGATTATAACTAGCACATACGTTCGTGTTTGTTTATAATTAAGTTATACTGAATAGGAGTTGATTAAAAGTGACAAGAGTAGACTATTACAACGTAGCACCAAATGGGTTAGAGCTAATGATCGAAATGGAAAAATACACGAAGAAGTCTTCCATCAACAGAAACTTGCGAGAGCTTATAAAAATAAGAGTCTCACAAATAAATGGATGTGCCTACTGCTTAAATATGCATACATCTGATGCTCGTAAAATAGGAGAAACGGAAAAACGCATCTACTGTTTAAGTGTTTGGAATGAGTGTGATTTATACACTCCCGAAGAAAAAGTTGCTCTCGAATTAGCTGAACATATAACCCTAATCCATACAAAAAGAGTGCCAGACGAACTATATAACCGCGTACGTGAACATTATAGCGAGAAGCAATATGTTGACCTTGTTCTTATTATTAATCAAATCAACAGCTGGAATAGAATTTCTATCGCCATGGGGAATACAGTAACAGAATAGCTATAACATTTAGACGAACATGCTTTTTAGTGTTCGTTTTTTTATGATGTTCTTAATAAACCTAACTTTTTTTATCTGAATTAAAGGAAAATAATGAATATTATAGAATTAGTAATATTTGTGAAGTGGAAATTAGTTAGAAAGGAGAGAGTTCATTGAAAGCACTTGTATCATTTTTTAATCGTGTTATGCAGCGATATTTGCCAGATCCATTTTTATTTGTAATTATTTTGACTTTTGTTGTGTTTGTGCTTGGTCTTATATTCACTGAAAGCGGGCCTTATCAGATGGTTCAGCACTGGGGGAATGGATTTTGGGGACTGCTTGTTTTTACCATGCAAATGGTTCTTGTTTTAGTCACTGGACATGTTCTTGCAAGTAGCAGAATTTTCAAAAAAGGATTAGGTGCACTTGCATCTACCGCTAAATCACCTGGACAGGCAATTATCATTGTAACGGTTGTTTCCCTTATTGCTAGCTGGATAAATTGGGGATTTGGTCTCGTCATTGGAGCTTTATTCGCAAAGGAATTAGCAAAAAAAGTGAATAATGTGGATTACCGGCTGTTAATTGCGAGCGCTTACTCAGGCTTTGTTATTTGGCATGGAGGAATTTCTGGTTCAACACCATTAACCATTGCTACAGAAGGCCACTTTTCACAGGATCTGATTGGCATTATTCCGACAAGTGAAACGATTTTTTCTAGTTTTAATCTTGCAATTGTTATTGCCTTGTTCCTTGTTCTTCCACTAGTTAATCGTTTAATGATGCCTTCAAAAAAAGAAACGGTCACTGTAGATCCTGCATTATTACAGGACGATATTCAAGCGGCTACACTTGAAAAGAGTGCGATGACACCGGCAGAACGACTAGAAAATAGCCGAATATTATCACTGCTTATCGGATTATTTGGGATTGTATTTTTATTCTACTATTTCGCCCATAACGGTTTTAAACTAAATCTTGATATTGTTAACTTCCTATTTTTATTCTTAGGGATTCTTTTCCATGGTACCCCCAAGCAGTTTTTAGAAGCAATTGTGAATGCAGTGAAAGGTGCGAGCGGGATCATTATCCAATTTCCTTTTTATGCCGGTATTATTGGTATGATGACTGCGTCTGGATTAGCGGCTGTTATTGCAAATGGTTTCATATCGATATCTAATGAATTCACATTTCCCTTATTCGCCTTCTTGAGCGCAGGGTTAATTAATATCTTTATCCCTTCAGGAGGTGGTCAATGGGCCGTTCAAGCTCCCGTCTTACTGGATGCAGCTATTGCACTTGATGTTTCCATTCCAAAAGCGGCTATGGCTGTTGCATGGGGAGATGCATGGACAAACCTAATTCAGCCATTTTGGGCTTTGCCTGCACTTGCAATTGCTGGCCTAAAAGCGAAGGATATCATGGGGTATTGTGTCCTGACACTTATCGTTAGCGGTATTATTATTTCTTTAGGGTTCTTATTTTTATAAAGACAGGGGGACAGGGAACCTGTCCCATTATATTAGTTCAACATTTAACTGTTTCAACAGCCATTTAGGCACTACAAATCTGGCTGTCATTAAGGGGTCGACGATTTGGCAGACTTCTACTTGTCCCGCTGCACTTAAAAGCATGGTAGCTTCACTTAAAGACATTCCTGCTTTCTCAGCAACACGGTCGACCATTTCTTCTGTTGCTCGTTTACATGCTTGATCTAATGTTTCAGCTGAGACAATTTGTGTAACAACTTCATCATTTTCGAGCATCGGATGTTTAAGTTTCACTCCCTTCAACACTTCAAGTGTGATGGTAGCCTTGCCGGGAACTTCAATTCCAGATACACTTATTTCTCCATCCCCCATTGCCGCATGAAAATCTCCTAGTCCGAATAAAGCTCCTTCTGTAAAAACGGGAAAATACAAAGTTGCCCCCGCTGTAACCATTTTATTATCCATATTTCCGCCATGCGAACCCGGGGTTCCACAGTTAATCCCCTCTTTCTCAGGTGCGACACCTATTACCCCAATCATCGGATTTAGCGGAATTTCAATCTCATTAAATATTGCCATTCCATTGCGAACTGGAATAATTTTTGCTTCCATTTCTGTCATACGATGGCCCATGACACCAAGACTAGGACCGACAACCATGACTCCTTGAGCACCAATTTCTAATTTCTCTATTTTAACCTTCAATACATCACCAGGATTTGCACCTTCTACAAAGATTGGACCTGTGGCCGGATTAATTTGCTCCCAATTAATCTCAGAAACTACCGTTTCAGCAGATTGAATTTGATTTTGAAAACAATCATATGTTTCTATTTCAATTGTTGTACCAGATGCAACTGTTTTAATAGGCTTATGGTTTTTGTTAAAGTCATAAATAATTCCAGTTTGGCATGATAAAGTTTCCATTTTTATCCCCTTTCCAGATTATTAAACTCATTTATTCTTCATTAATGCACATTATAGCAAACATTCGACTTTAACTTTAAATAAAAATGAATATTTAAATAAATTATTATAAAGTGAAACAATTAATTAACTTTTGCATATAAGTTTTTTCGATTCCCAATGATGCAAACAAAAAGAAGAGCCCCTTAAACCGGGCTCTTTCCATTACTTACCATACAACTCTTTATACGCAATAACCTTTAAAGCTAATATTTCTTCCTCTGTTAACTTTCCTTCTATACTCTCAAGCACTTCTTCTTTAGTCATGGATCCCTCTTGTACTTTCACACGTATATCATTAAGCTCCGAAATTCCAACTTTGCTAATAAGTGCTCTTGTTGCTTCTTCTTTAGTTGCAAATGGCAGCTCCTCAGTTTTTGCTGTTTTAGCCTCTTCTAAGTATGATTTTAATTCAGGATCATTCTCAATTGTCTTCTTTATTTCTTCTATCTCACCGCTGTTTTCTAACTCAGTCGTTACCGTTTCCATTATCTTTTCTGAAGCTATATTTGTTCCAAAATAATAAACTGCATAGCCAATCGCACCTAGCAATATAATCGTTATTACTAGAAATTTGATAAATTTCATTATCTTCACTTCCCTTCATTCATAGAATTAATGATACTACAAAAAGATGAGAAGATGAATTTTTTCCCCTTTCATTTTTTTTTAAATACACTTGCATCCTTAGATCAAAAAAAACTATTCTAGTAACATAGAATAGCGCGGGGATAAAATAGGATTTTAACCAATATGTTTCAGCTTTTGGTATTTTATTATTAGTTCATCAAGTTTTTGACTTGCTTCCATCATATCAACATTTTCAAATCCTTTTTGTTTCCAAACTTCAATTAGTTCATCCTTGGACATGTTGATTAGATGTAAAGTTTTCTCTTCAAAGTACTTTTTTATAAGTATATTTAATTTGATGGAAAGAGAAATGTAATCTGAACTTGCTGGTCCTTTTTGATCATACACCTCTTTTAAACTAACTTTAAGATCAAATATTTCTATTAAAAGTTCCATATTCTCACATCTAAATTGGTCTATCATATTCATGCGACCTCACCCCTATCTCATTAACATGCGTCTATTACCTTTTAATAGTCCCCACAATAACTATTTACAAAACATTTTTGATGTTAACATATAATCACTAGCCTTGTGAACATAAAAGAAAATAGTAGCATTATTCAAAAAATCTCTAAATAATATTGAAATACTAATCATTAATAATTAAATCATTCCCAATACCATCTTCTCCTATATTCTGCGAAAATTACCGACTTGGAAAACACTATAATTTAATAACAATATTTTTGAAATAAATATATTCTTAAAATTGCAACAACGTTTTGTGATCCAGTTAGAAATAATAAACAATAAAAAAAAGGATATACCAAATTTATTTTTGGCATACCCTTTTTGCCTGGCGGCGTCCTACTCTCACAAGGGGACAGCCCCTAACTACCATTGGCGCTGAGAAGCTTAACT
>NZ_JALDXW010000014.1:0-116087 GCF_032154635.1 Cytobacillus sp.
ATATGGCAGCCTAAGAAGGTGTTTTATTACTGTCTCAAATGACTAGGTCAGTCTATTGCGATAGCTTTTTCTATTACAATATTAACTTACCAATTAAGGATTTTATCTTTATATTTTTTAGCATCTTCATATCCTTGAATATAGAGTTTTTCCAGCTTTCTTGGATCTCTTTCCATTCTGCCCACCTCTAAAGGTTCCTGCGGCTGAATAATTATTACTCTTCCATTTCTCTCTTCTTCTTCAAGATAGTGAATCGTATCGTTATACTTTTGATATCTGCATGCCATTGCATGCTGTAAACCGCTATATTGAGGATACTTTCTTTTAACAAGAAAATGGAATCTCGAAGGCTTCTTTCTATATCCTTTGTTCCTCGTTAAGATAACTACCGATCGATTGAAGCCATCATTCTGTGCTTTTTTAATAGGAATTGGATCACTGATTCCTCCATCAAGCAAAATACGATTACTGAAATGGATTTCAGGAGCAATAAAAGGCAAGGAGCTTGAAGCTCTAACAATTTTAAGCAAATCCTCCCCATAATCCTTTTTTCCAAAATAAACCGGTTCCCCAGTTTGACAATCTGTCGTACCGATAACAAATTCTGCATGATTGCTGTAAAATTCATCAAAATGATAGGGAACATATTTGTTAGGGATCTCATCAAAAATAAAATCCATCCCAAAAAATTGCCTGGATTTAATGAAGTTTCGCCATGAAATATAGCGAGGATCTGATACATACTCTATGTTTACAATTTTATTTCGGCCTTTTTGTTTCGATAAATAGGAGGCAGCAACGCCAGCACCAGCTGAAACACCAATTACATAAGGGAAATGTATATTCTGCTCCAAGAAATATTCAAGAACCCCAGCTGTATAGACGCCACGCATCCCTCCTCCTTCCAAAACAAGTCCAATATTATTCATCACCGATCGTCTTCCTCTCATTCATCCTTTTCGTTTATTATCTTACCAAAACTTTTAGTGAGAGGATAAGAATTTTGCTTTTGCAAAACATATGAACTTAAGCAAGCTCTCTTCGACGGAAGATGGCAATGCTTCCTCCTAATAACATAATGATCCCGAAAACAGATAGAATCATTGCCGGCCAAACATCAGAAGCGTTTGTACCATTCATTATAAACGTACTTGCATAGGTTAGTAATTGAGATGGACTCCATTCAAACCATTTCGAAAATGTCCCGCTTATAACCATTAATAGGATAACAGCAGCGAAAGAAAGAAAGCCTGCTGCACCTGGTGATTTAAGAAATGAGTTAAAGAAAACCGTAATCGTAAGAACGAAAGAAAGCCATAATCCGTATATAAAAAACGATTGAATGAAATCTATAAAGGGAACCGTGTCAAAAAGGATGCCAACATAATACCAGGATACGAAATACCCGATGAAATAAGATATCCAAAGCAATAGCATAGCCCCAGTCCATTTTGTTGTAACGAAAGCCGCATAAGAAACAGGCTTAACTAATATTAGTCCTGCCACCCCACTTTTTCTCTCACCCGCGATGATCCCCATGGAACTTAAGATAATCACTAGCAAGCCGAGAGTGTTATATTGACTTAACGAGGCAACTAATACCTCTTCGGCAGATGGCATGGGCAATTCAATAATAGCCCCCTCTGGCAGATCACCAAGAGAATCAATTATTTGCGGCATATAATAGGCAGTAATCGGTTCCATTACCGCTATTAAAATAAAAACAATCGGGACCCATATCCATTTAAAATTTCGTGTCATCTCAAGAAGCTCTTTATTTAACAAAGTCACCCACTGGTTCATTTCTCTACCACCCTCATAAATACTTCCTCTAAACTTGTACGGCTAATCTCATATTTCACAAGCGGAAGATTCTTCTCTACAATTACCTGTAAAAGACCAAGTTTCGCAAGCTCAATATCTTCGACGTACAAACTGATTTTATTTCTTTTAATAGTGTATGATTGAACTTTTACCACATCAGTAAACAGCTCAGCATAACATGCAGCATTCTCTTTAAACTCAAGATCTATTTTTGCCTGCTGATGCTTATCTCGAAGCTGTTCCATTGTGCCTGACTCTACTAATCTTCCATTGTGTAGAAAGAGAATTTCATCACATACCTCTTCCGCATCATTTAGGATATGAGTTGAAAAAAGAATGGCCGTTTCCTTTTTCAATCTTCCCATTAATTCCAGTACCTCCCTCCGTCCAAATGGATCAAGGGCAGAAACTGGTTCATCTAGAATAACTAATTTGGGACGGTGAATAATTGCCTGGGCAATCCCCAATCTTTGCTTCATCCCTCCTGAATACTTCCCAATTCGACGATTTTTCGCTTCTTCAATGCCTACTAACTCCAATAGCTCCTGAGCTCTTATTTTTGAATCTTTACTGGATAAACCAGAAAGCTTCCCTGCATATTCTAGAAACTCCCTGCCGGTCATCCAGTCATAAAACACCGGGTGTTGGGGAAGAAAACCGATTAAACGACGAAAATCATCTCCTTTTTGGGAACCCGAGAAAAAAATTTCCCCATTTGTTGGCTGTATCAATCCTGACAGCATTTGTAATGTCGTTGTTTTACCAGCACCGTTTGCCCCTAGCAATGCAATACATTTCTTATCCAATAGTTCGAAGTCTAATCCTTTAATCACCTCATGCTTTTGATAATTTTTCATTAGGTTCTTCACTTTTACAACAGACATTAACTATTTCTCCTTCCGATTACAAAATAAAGAATAGGTCCGACAATATTTATGAAAAGGATAACAAGAAGCCACACCCATTTTGGCCCGTTTACTTTTTCATTCCGTACTAAATCAATAATGGCAATCACTAAAAGTATTAGTTGAATTAAAATGATTGGTGCAACAATTGGTATAATTACCCCCCAATTAACCTGTGATAATTCCATAACAGAAAACCTCCTTTGCATCTATCTGCGTAATTACCTATAAGACGAACAAGTTTCAATTTCGTTCAAAAAAAAAATCCCAGAGATGACATCTCTAGGATTTTTCCAATTATCTTATCAGTCTGAAGACGAGAGGAAATCGATATTCCACCCCTTCATATGCTTTCACAGCAGCAATGATTGTAAAAACAAATGCCGCCACACCCACTAGCCAGATAGTAATAAAACCGATTAGTACAAACATAAGAAACACACTTATGATGGAGTATACTCCATAAGAAATGATGAAGTTAAAATACTCTTTCCCATGGTAGTTAATATACTCGGACTCATCCTTCTTAAGAAGCCAGATCACCAGTGGTCCGATAATAGTTGTAAAGAAGCTTGTCACGTAAATAGCTGTTGCCAGCAATCTTTCATCATTTGATGGCATGTTCGTTCCCCCTTTTTCATTTGAAAACTTCCTTGAGTAGTTTTTAAATTTTAATAAAGCTAGGATGAGTTCTCTTATGTTATTATGTACGCGCTAACTTAAATAAAGTTTCATATATTTTTGAGGGACTAAACATTCCTTTTCTCTTTGCTTTACCTAATTTGAGTTCTTGTTTGGGACAACTTGAATAATATTGGTAAAGACAACTTAATTCATATATGAAGAGGATGATGGAATTTGATGTCAAAATTGGAAGCTTTTATTCTTGGAATCATTCAAGGACTGACAGAATTTCTGCCCATATCCAGCACAGGTCATTTATATTTAGGCCGCCACTTATTCGGCCTGGATCATGCAGGTATCTTTCTAGATACAATGCTCCATGTTGGAACCCTGCTAGCTGTTCTTGTCGTATATAAAAACGAACTCCTTCAGATATTGAAAAACCCTTTTGGGAAACTTTCCATGCTCCTTGTCATCGGAACGATTCCTGCTGTCATTGTTGGCTTTCTTTTCAGTGACCTATTTGATTCTATTTCAAAAACAGGCATTACAATTGGGTGGGAATTTTTAATAACTGGTTTCATTTTATGGTATGCAGACAGTATTAAAAACGGCCGAAAGAAAATGGATTCGATTAGTTATGGAGATGCATTTTTCATAGGAAGTTTTCAAGCAGCAGCGATTTTCCCTGCTATTTCAAGGTCAGGACTTACCATTGCAGCGGGATTAATTAGAAAGTTGGATAGAGAAACCGCTGCATATTTCTCCTTTCTCCTCTCTATTCCGGCAATTGCTGGCGGGATTGTCCTGCAATTTGGTGAAATGGCGGCTGGTCGTGTAGAGGCCATTTCGCTTGAAAGCTTATTCATCGCGACATTATCCTCCGCATTATTTGGTTACATGGCCGTTGTGTATATGATCAATTTTCTTAAAAGAAAATCATTAAAGGTTTTTGCAGTGTACGTATGGATTTTAGGTTTTTCCATCCTGATTTTGCAGATGACAGGAATATTTTAAAGTATACGATAAAGGGGATAGTAAGTTGAAAGAGTTTTTCTTTTCAATATTCGAGGTTTTATCACAGCTTGGATACGCAGGGATTGCCTTGGGACTTATGGTTGAAGTCATACCAAGTGAAATTGTCCTTAGCTATGGAGGCTATTTAATTAGTAAGGGAAAAGTTCACTTTTGGGGGGCACTCGCAGCTGGTGTTATCGGGGGAACCATTGCCCAGCTATTCCTTTATTGGATCGGATTATATGGCGGAAGACCTTTTCTTGATAAGTACGGGAAATTTTTATTCATTAAGAAATCTCATTTAGACTCATCTGAGCAATGGTTTCAAAAATATGGTACCGGTGTTATTTTTACCGCTCGCTTCGTTCCAGTCATTCGCCATGCGATCTCCATTCCGGCTGGAATCTCGAAAATGCCACTGTCAACTTTCAGCCTATATACGATGGCAGCTATGCTCCCATGGACGGTTTTATTCCTATTATTAGGTATTCAGCTTGGGGATCATTGGCGAGAAATCAAAGAGTATGCAAAACCTGTTCTATTTCCTATTATTATCCTTGCTTTTACATCGGTCCTCATTTATTTTCTTTATAAAAAAAAGAAGTAAACTAACTTTATATTTTCTGTTAACATATCTCCTGTTAAAATAGTAAAAAAATTGATTTTTGAGTAAGAAAGGGAAATCCATGACTAAAATTTTATTAAAAAATGCTTTCGTTCATCCGATCACGTCTTTGGCATTTCATGGAGATGTATTAGTAGATACAGGTAAAATTTTAAAGATCGGGAATTTTATCAAAACAGATTCAGATGTAAAGATTATTGACTGTAGCCGCAGGTACCTATTTCCTGGTTTCATTGATGTCCATACACATTTAGGCTTGTATGATGAAGGAACAGGCTGGGCTGGAAACGATGCAAATGAAACCGCAGAAGCTATGAGCCCCCATGTTCGTGCGATGGATGGCGTTTATCCGCTAGATCCTGCCTTTTCTGATGCAGTAAGGCACGGGATCACAACTGTTCATATTATGCCTGGAAGTGCTAACGTGATCGGTGGAACAACCTCTGTTATAAAAACTGCTGGAAAAAACATTAAAAAGATGGTTGTTCAAGAAACTGCTGGATTAAAAATTGCTCTCGGTGAAAACCCCAAACGTATACATAGCCAGGGAAACAAGGATTCGATTACTCGGATGGGAATTATGGGAATGCTCAGAGAGGCTTTTTATGAAGCTAGTCAATTATATCATCCTGATTCCTTAAGAACTGCACCCATAATGCAGGCACTAAATAAAGACATTCCTGTTCGTATCCATGCTCATCGTGCAGACGATATCATATCGGCTCTGCGATTCGCAGAGGAATTCGATTTAGATTTGCGGATCGAGCATTGTACGGAGGGTCACCTCATTTCGGAGGAATTAGCTGGGCTAGATTTAAAGGTTTCAGTTGGTCCGACATTAACAAGGCGCTCAAAGGTAGAACTGAAAAATAAAACATGGAAAACGTATCAGGAGCTTACAAATAAAGGAGTTGAAGTATCAATTACAACCGACCATCCTTATACACCGATTCAGTATTTAAATATTTGTGCGTCGATCGCAGTAAGAGAAGGACTATCTGAACAAAAGGCTTTGGAAGGTATTACAATCCTACCCGCAAAAAATTTACGAATTGATCACCAGCTTGGAAGTATTGAGGAGGGAAAGGATGCGGATTTAGTTCTTTGGAGTCATCATCCCTTTCATTATCTTGCAAAACCAAAATGGACGATGATCAGCGGGATTTTTGAATATGAAGAAGCCTGAATTTTGTAGAAATTTGCTGTTGTTTTTTGGCACAAAATCGCAATAAAAATAAGTAAAAAAACTATTTCCTTTTTTATTGTTTTTTAGTATTATACGATAGTGAAATCGTTTTTTAGCAAAATTAGAGAAGCGGAAGCGCCTTGATCCTCACTGTTCAAACTGTAAGAGCCAAGAATGAGATATGGGAGACACAATGAGCGATAGCGAATTGATGCCGACTTATCGTAGGGAGGGGAACTGAAGTTTGATAGGCGCTGGAGCTAGACAACTCTAACAAAGTAATATGTTCTTATCTTTTAGAAAAACATAATATCGGTAACGATAGAATAGGGAAGGCAAATGGTGCGCCACCAGTTACACTGGTTCTAGTGGGTTCGATTCCCACCCCGAAATTTTTTAGCAACATACAAAAAATTTCGAGGGTGGACCGTATGCTCTATTTGGCATGGAGTAGGAACGTCCTCATACTGGAGGGATAACCTATGCTCAAGAAACGTGATTTCCAAGAATGCCATGAACTGTATGATCTAATGACGCATCCGGATGTCTTCCCTTTTGTGCGCCAAAAAGCCTATTCTTATGATGAATTTGTTTTTATAACAAAACAAACGATCGAAGCCGAAGAACGTGGAGAACTTATTTCACGCACGATTCTTGATGAATGGGGAGCTCCGATTGGGACCATTAATTTGTTCGATATTCAAGACAATGCGGGATTTTTAGGCACTTGGCTTGGAAAGCCATATCATGGGAAAGGCTATAATAAAGTAGCGAAAGATGCTTTTTTTAATGAGCTATTTTATGAAATAGGAATTGAAACTATTTTTATGCGAATTAGAAAAGAAAATATTCGCTCGCAAAAGGCTGCTGAAAAGCTTCCATATGTTATTTTTGCCAATGAAACAAGAAAAGTGATTTATGATCAGCTTAATGCAAATGGACACATATATAATTTATATGAAATTCCAAAGGATTTATACACACTAGATGTTTTACGAAACGGACCTGCGGATGTTCAAGACTCCTCACATTTGTTAGAGGCTTAATATTAGCATAAACAAGCCAATTTTTAAAAATAAAATTGGCTTTTTTATTTGGAAAGCTGTATATCCATATGTACAGCTTTCTAATCAGTTACATTCGATTCTATTTCATCTGCCCTTTCACTTATACCCATCTGCGCCATTAAATCCTCCAGCTCTTCATTCGTGAGTGTTTCAAAGCGGCCATCGTGAAATAACACCTGGGTTTGATTTGGATTAATCCTGTTTAAATGAAAGTTCAATGCCCATCTCTCCTTTATCCATACGATTTCTATGTTTTAATAGACAATATTGATTACTACATATATTTCACATAAGAATATCATTTCATTCATGATTTTTAAAAGTTCACATAATTGCAAAATTGTTATGTCTTTTCACTGACAAAAAGAACTTGTCGTCCTTCATGTTTATTTTCAAAAGAAATAAAACGGGATTAAGTAAAATATGCTATAATTTCATTTCGAACTGAATTAGAAAGAGGATCATGCTATGAAACAAACATTTTCTAAAAAAGAAAAAATAAAACAGCTGCTGATGATCTTAATTCCCATTCTTGTTACTCAGCTAGCTATATATTCTATGAGTTTCTTTGACACGACCATGTCCGGGCATTACAGTTCAAAGGATTTAGCTGGAGTTGCTATAGGTTCCTCACTATGGATGCCAGTATTTACTGGTTTAAGCGGGATTCTTCTATCCATCACTCCGATTGTGGCCCAGTTAATTGGCGGCAAAAGACGGGACGAGGTTGCAAATTCAGTTATTCAAGGAATTTATCTTGCGGTGGCAATGGCTATCATCGTGATTATTGCAGGCGGTTTAGCGCTCAATCCGGTTTTAAATGGAATGAATCTTGATGCCCGGGTTTACGAAACAGCACGTGATTATTTAATTGCTTTAAGCTTCGGAATGATTCCTTTATTTGGTTATAATGTCATTCGGTCATTTATTGATGCTCTTGGGAAAACACGAGTGACGATGATAATCACCTTGCTTACCTTGCCGATCAATGTGATTTTTAACTATTTGCTCATCTATGGAAAGTTAGGTTTTCCGGAACTTGGAGGAGTGGGTGCAGGCTATGCGACGGCGATTACCTATTGGGTTATCACGGCGATTTCAATAGTTATCGTTCATAAGCATATCCCGTTTTCCGGATTTAAAATATTCCAAACGTTCTATCGTATTTCTTTAGCTAAGTGGAAGGAAATTTTGGTCATTGGTATCCCTATTGGGTTTTCAATTTTTTTCGAAACCAGTATTTTTGCTGCAGTTACACTGTTTATGAGTAAATTCGATACTGCGACGATTGCTGCTCATCAAGCTGCATTAAACTTTTCTTCTTTTCTTTATATGGTTCCACTCAGTATCTCCATGGCTTTAACCATTGTTGTTGGATTTGAGGTAGGTGCCAATCGTTTAAAAGATGCGAAGGAATTTAGCTGGATAGGTGTAGCCATCGCCCTTTTTATGGCTTTTGTCTGTGGAATCATTCTTCTCTTCTTCCGCCCAGAAGTCGCAGGAATATATACGAAGGATCCAATCGTTATTAAGCTAACAGCACAGTTTTTAATATTTGCAATCTTCTTCCAGCTATCAGATGCGATTCAGGCTTCTGTTCAAGGAGCCTTACGGGGCTACAAGGATGTCAACATCACATTTTTAATGTCTCTGATTTCCTATTGGATTATCGGATTGCCAGTAGGCTATTATCTCGCAAACTATACAAGCTGGGGTGCATTTGGCTACTGGATTGGATTAATTATTGGGCTTGCAGCAGGAGCTATCTGTTTATCAAGCCGACTTATTTTTATCCAGAGGAAAAGATTTAAGGCAAAATCTGCAATGTAAAAAAAAGACTGGGCTAGAAAGAATGAATCTTCTACCCCAGTCTTTATTTCTAGTCCCTATACACCTTTCCTAAAACATCTTTTCCTCCTGTAACAGAAATCACGCTACCAGTTATGAAATCAGATTTTTCATCGATTAAAAATCGAATAACCCTAGCAATATCTTCTCCTGTCCCTGGTCTGCCAACTGGAGAATTCTTATCGATTCCTTCAAGAGCATTATGAATACCTGTTTCTTTCCATTCTCCGCGTATATCGCCAGGACAAACCATATTGGCTGTAATTCCGTTTTCTGCTTCTTCAAGGGCGATTGTTTTTGTTAATGAAGCCGCTCCACTTTTTGCCGCAGCAAAGGCCGAACGGTAAATCCAGCCTGGGGCTGATTCTACTCGATCAAAGCCAATCGTGATGATACGCCCCCACCGTTCTTCCCTCATTTTAGGAAGTAATAATTTGGATAAATAGAAAACAGCATTTAAGTTCCCATTAATTATATAATGCCAGTTTTCAAAAGTATAATCGGCCATTATTTTTCTTTCATGTATGTAAGGGCCAGCATTATGAATAAGAATATCGATTGTTGCAAAAGCTGAAAGTGCTTCTGCTGCAATTCTACGGCAATCTGCTAATTCGCAAATATCGCCGCTTACAGCAATATTTCTTGTCCCATACCTTTCTGACAACTCATATGCGAGCGACTCTGCCCTTTTCTTGCTCTTACGGTAATTAATCACTAAATGAATCCCATTTTCTGCAAGAATAAAAGCTGTTTGTCTTCCGATTCCAGTAGCCCCTCCAGTTATTAATGCTGTTTTTTCTTTCACAAGCATACCCCACAGTAATATAGCTTTTTAACTAATATATTATTCATTCCCATGAGGATATGCAAATGAAATGTTTTCATCTATAATCGTATAACTTTTCCTTAACGATTAGGTTCTTCTTAGCATATTATAAAAAGAATCGATTTAACTTTAATTACTTTTCCTGTATTTGAAAGGATGATACTCTTGTTTCCTTGGAATCTCTTCCCTTTTCATAAAGACGCAAAAAAGGCGATGCAGCAGCTGAACCCTGAAGATATCAATAAATATATCCAAAACATGATGGGACAAATGATCCCCGAACAAATGCAGGGGATGATGAATCCGCAAGATTTCATGAAAGGCTTTAATAAGCAGCAGCCACAGACTGCAAATTCCTCAAAATTGCCATCATCAGTATTTGAAACACATGATTTCGTCTATGTAAGAATCCCGTTGAAAGAAGAGGCATGGCGAAAGAAATTGAGGCTTTTTCATACATCAAACCAAATGATTATTGAGCATATCCCAGAATATGAAGATAAGCACATTATCACGCTCCCAGCCCTTGTCAAAAAAAAAGGAACTACAGCACATATCAAAGAAGACATTCTTGAAGTGAAAATCCCCAAAAATGTAGATATGCAGTTTTCTGAAGTTGATATTACTGATATTTTGTAATCTAAAAAGAACAGTCCCAATTGGAACTGCTCTTTTTGTTGTTATTTAATTACTTTCCAATAAACATTTGTGTCCAATAGTTTCCATCTGCAACATAGCCTACACCAAGATTAGTAAAGCTTGCATTTAAGATGTTTTTACGGTGCCCTTCACTGTTCATCCATGCGTTCACTACTTCTTCAGGTGTACGTTGACCCATGGCAATGTTTTCACCAGCTGATTTATACGTGATACCGAATTGCTTCATCATATCGAACGGTGATCCATAAGTTGGGCTATTGTGATCAAAATATCCTTTAGCTTTCATATCAGCTGATTTTGCACGTGCAACTTTGCTTAATTCTACATCAAGTTTAAGAGCAGGTACGCCATATTTTGCACGTTCTTGGTTTGTTAATTCCAATACCTTTTGCTCATATGCACTTACTGATGAAGATGCAGGTGTTGATGGCTGCGTTTGTGCTGGTTTTTGTGTTTGCGTTTGTGCCGGTTTTTGTGTTTGCGTTTGTGCTGGTTTTTGTGTTTGTGTTTGTGCAGGCTGCTTTTGTTCTGGTTGTTTTTCTACAGGTTTTGCAGTCGGCTGTTTAACAACAGGTTTATTTACTTGATTCGTATTCCAAGTAATATTGTATTCTTTCATTAATTTTTGAATCTCATTATTAATTTGATCTTTATTAAGAATAGTAGATTGATTAAATGAAACTACTTTAACCTGTTGTGGTGTTGGGCAATTTGATGCTGCGTCCGCCTTGTTCACTACTGGGTTAGAAACTAACAATGCTGCTGCAGCTGCTACTGAAAAAATTACTTTTTTATTCATTATATAAATCCTCCCTGATGTGTTTGGTTTATTTTTTGTAGTGCTGTGTAACTTGCACAATCATCATAACACACGGTTTCTAGTAATATTTTAGGAAGGAATTTACATTTACCTATTTCGCAGTAATTATTAGAAAATTGAAAGTTTAAAAAAACACTAGAATAAGAGAAAACCCTTTATTTAACTAGTTTCCAGTATAAATGCTGTGGATAATTTTTCTTTGGTTACGATTTACATATATGGTGCGTCGATAATGAAACTTCCAGATTAATACTAAAAAAATAGTGTTGACAGGTTTTTTGACGCCGGTCTACTTTTACTTATATTACGCATATATTACATTTGTGAATATCCTGTGATCAATTGAATGGAAAAATCTATCTATAATAAATACAAAAACAGCCTTTAGGCTGCTTTTGTTAATGATCACCGTTATGTTCGCCCTCTTCCCCCTCCGAATCCATTTTCATTTCGGAAGAATCTTTCTCTGGTTCACTTGGCTGACCGATAATGAACTCTTTTTTAGGCATGCTATGCATATTCTCTGCCGTAACATGTGAATAGATATAATAAGTTCCTTCTTCAGTAAAGCTTTTCTCCAAACGATAGATACCATTTTCCGCATGCTCTACTGCCACTTTTTCATGGTTTTCATCATTTGCCCGCCATATTTCGAATTTGACATCTTCCGCATCCGTTACTTCTTTCCCTCCGTATGTAACTTTTGCTTCAAAGACAACTGGTTCATTCACTTCAGCTTTTTCAGGGTTAATCGATAATTTCACATCAAGAATGGCGAGCTCTTCTTCTTTGTTCTCAGTTGAACATGCTGCTGAAAAAACAGCTGTTACTAGTAAAATGAGCAGTAACATTAATTTTCTCATTTATGCAATCCCCTTTATCTTTATCATGCTTTCATGTCATAATAACGTGAAGATGTGTGGTATTTGTGAAAAAACAATTAAATATCTAGAACAGGTAGATTGATCTGGACGGTGGTCCCTTTTCCAAGCTGACTAGTAATATTTAATGTACCATTATGAAGAGTAATGATTTTTTCAGCGATAGCGAGCCCCAAGCCAGTACCGCCATCCTTTCTTGTCCTCGCACGATTCACCCGAAAGAAACGCTGTTTAATTTTATCCATATCCTCAGCAGGTATACCAACGCCAGTATCAATAATTTCAATTGAGCAGCCGGCATTTGTTTTAAACATTTTCAGTGTAATCTTCCCGTTATCTGTATAACGAATCGAATTATCGAGAATATTTTGAAGTACCTGTTCTATTCTGCCAGCGTCGCCATTTATGATAATGTCAGGATCCACTTCATATATAAATTCAATCTCTTTTTCATTCATCTTTAAAGTATATTTCTGAACGGCATCTTCAATTAACTGCCCAAGTGGAAGAGGGGTTTTTTCCATCTTAAATTCATTTGAATCAAGCTTTGACAAATCAAGAAGATCGCCAACAAGCCTCTCCATTCTTCCTGCTTCCCGATGAATTAAGCTTAAATATTTGCTTCGGTCTTCTTCTTTTACTATACCAGTATGCAAAGCATCACTATATCCTTTTATATAGCTTATCGGTGTTCTTAATTCATGAGACACATTCGCTAGAAACTCTTTCTTGCGCTCATCCTCTTTTTGAATGGACGATGCCATATGATTAAATGCTTGAGCAAGCTGCCCAATTTCATCCATCGAATCATTCATAATTTTTACAGAGTAGTCCCCTAGTGACACTTTTCCCGCAGCATCCTTCATATCAATTAACGGTTTAGTCAGTTTACTAACGAGCATGGTACCTGTAAAAATAGCAATGACTAGGAATATAAGCGCTGCAATCATCCATAAATAAGCAAAGTCTGTCGTTACCTCAGATATCTTTGCTAAAGGGATATATAGATAGATAATGCCTTCCAATCGATTTTCATCCAAAAGAGGAATGACGACAGCCATTATTTTTCTATCAAACCGCTCCTCGTAGCCTATTTTTTGAACTGGTTTTCCTTCAAGAAGTTTTTCTCTTTCCATTCCACTTATCAATGTTTCATAATCAATATCAAAAGGAAGACATGCGCTTAATTCTCTTGGATTACTAACAATAAATATTTCTGTTTCGGATTTTGAACTATACCAATCTATCTTATCCTTTAGATCCTCTGTCAATGGACCACCTTCATAATCAGCAGCAAGACGGCGCCCTTCCTCAAGTAAATGTTCTTCTACATTTTCAACATAAAGCTTTTCATAAAAAAGATAGGATAAAAAGTAGGAGTAAATAATCGTTACGACAATTGCTGCCGTGATTGTCAGCCACAGCTTTTTTGCAATGCTGTCCATGTTGAATGTCATTTTATCTGTACCTCAAATTTGTAGCCAATTCCCCACACGGTTTGAATATAATCTGCTACCCCAAGCTTCATCCGGAGTGTCTTTATATGTGTATCCACCGTACGTAAACTACCTATATAATCCATTCCCCAAATATGCTCCAAAAGCTGCTCTCTGCTTAAAGCCTGCGCATAATGATCAGCAAAAAAGAGCAATAGCTCGAACTCTTTTAATGTGAGAGCAACCAACGAATCCGCTACCATCACTGTTCTCGCCATTCGGTCAATGACTATTTCACCTAATTGTATGCGTGACTGCGTGTCATTAGCGGTTAATCCTGCTCTTCTTAAAACAGCCTGTATTCTTGCAATCATTTCCCCTGGACTAAACGGCTTTACTATATAGTCATCTCCGCCAAGCTGTAATCCCTTCACCTTATCCCATTCCTCGCCTTTTGCAGATAAAAAAATAATCGGAATACTGTACTTCTCCCTTATTCTTGCACAAACTTGAAAGCCACTTTCATCAGGCATCATGATGTCAAGGATAATCAAATCGATCGTTTTATTTTTTAATACTTCGTATCCTTCTTGCCCGTTAGCAGCAAGATAGCAATGAAAACCAGAGTTTTCGAGATACATTTCCGCAAGATGCCGCATATCTTCCTCATCATCGATTATTAAGATATTTGTTTGCACCATTATTTTCTCTCCCTTACTACAATTTGAAATGGTCCATTTCCGACGGAAATCGTTTTGATTATTTTTAAATCTTCTGCATTGACAAAATGAAGATCATTACTGTCATACCCTGCAATAATTAACTGGTCATCTATAAGGAGCATTTCAAACGGATTCGCCCCAACTACAATAGAATCAATCACATTTCCCTCGTCATCTAATTGATAGAGCTTGCTTGTGCCATGACTTAAGACAAATACATGATTGTTATTGCCAATAAAGTTAATCGGCATAGATGGAGCAGAAATCTTTCGTTTAAAGTTCCCTGAAACGGAATCGTAAACATGGATATCCTTTTCAATTTCCGCACCCGATCCATGTCCTCCAATCCATATCTCTCTCTTTTCTTCATTTAGCCACGCCCCAGCAGCAGATGGATGAATCGAGTATCCATCCATTTTTTTCTTTTTCACTAAATCAATAACTGTTAACTTTTCTTTATTAAAACTAAGAACAAATAGCTTTTTCTCCTTCTCTGCCTCTAAAATCGTAAGAGGATTTAACTCTGTGCTCACTTTCCATTGTTCTTCCCCATTCAGATTAAAGAATCTGATCTTATTTAAATTCTGATCAACTAAGGCAATCTCTGAACCCATTTGCAGCAGCTTGCCATTAACAATCCCTTTTCCTGTTTTCCAGCTATTGATCTTCTGTCCTCTTTTCAGTGAATAAAGATCAACTGTTTCTACCTGCTTGCCATACAAAAGCAGGGTGTCCCCATCAGGGAGAATAATTGCTCCTGTATATGGCTTGTCCATTTCCCAGTCCAGCATTTTCTCCATTTTGTCCAGATCAATAAATGAAAGTGTTTGGTCTTTAATATTCACGGTTGCTGCGATTGAACGATCCTCTTGGATAGGCGGATACCCCTTATTTTCACAAGAGGTTAGAAGAAAAACGACAACTAGGAAAATCACAACTCTGTGTATACTCTGCATCATTTCCAGGTATCTCCTTCACCCATAGTATTCTTCATCTTACACATAGTTTGTGATAAAAATGTGAAATGGGTTTGTGGATATTGTTATTTTAATTGCTCCATCATTTCAAGATGGACGTGAATGAGTGATTGTTTATCACTCTCAGCTAAATGGGATTCCATCACTCTTTTTACAGCAAAATAAAATTTCTCATGTACGGATCTTCTCACTCTTGGATGAGAATTTTCATCCTTTAATTCTCTTGTTATCGCAGTTTTAAGAATTTGTTCGGCTCCTTCATCCGCAGAAAGCAAACGATTATTCCATAATGTGCGATATTCTATTAATAATTGATTGAAATTTATTTCCTTAGTCAATTTGGTCTCCTCCTAATCATTCATTAGCATCTCTCCCATTTTTACATAAATAAAAACAATTGTGCAAAAAATAGGTGTGAAAAATGTGAAAGGAGAATATTTCCCATGAGTTCACCATACTGCTGTCCCAATTGTAAAACAAATAAAAGCCGATTTAACATTATTAAACAAGTTTCGCAATCAGTTAAAATGGATCCCCAGTCTGGTGTTATCCTAGAGGAATACAACAGTGAAAGTTTAAGCCCCTTCCATATGGCCTACAGAGGTCCGGAATATCGAGTTCAATGCGGGGCATGCGGATTAGTAGAAGATGAAAGGACCTTTATCAAATTCGGAGAAAAAAATTAAAGCTTGAGAGATCATCCTCTCAAGCTTTTCTTACTTTTGTTTAAAGTTTTTAACTTGTTTTCCTCGAAAAATTTATGGCTGTCAATTTTCCAAGCACCAAAAGGAGAAAATCTCACTAAATATACCTTGCCTTTGAATGACCTTTTGCCGGAATTTTTTACAACCATATCAATCTCCACTGGAATTTCTAGACTCATTTCTTCTGTAAGATCTTCTTTAGGCATAACGAGCATGCGCGATAAATTTATATTTTCTATTTGTTTCAGATGTTTTTTCCATGAAAGCTTCTGCAGAGAAGCTGAAGAAACTATTTCAATATCCTGCTGTTTCAATCCAGCAATGTATGCACGAACAACTTCATACGGTTCAGCATGGTTCATATATTCTTGGAGCTTTCCAGCAGATTTCAAGATCATTAATTTATGTGATAGATCCATGAAATTTGTCCGATGGGTTGTACTCCCATAAAAATGTATACAAAAATGCCCTGGAAAATCATTCTCTAGCGCACCTGCCCCATGCGGCATTCCGTGCATGGAGGCAGCTATCCACTGATTCCCGTTAATAACAATAATTGCTCTTCGCTTCCAGCTCCATTTTCCATTATATACTTTCTTCATAATTTTTGTATCTTTCGAGGTTAATGGCTGAACATCTGCATGATTACTTCCTGCACGTCTTTGTACTTGAAATTTCTCTCCGGTCTCTACATCCATAACAGTAAACTTACTGTATTTCGGCAAAGTTTTATTTACCTTTTCCCATGGAAGCATTTCAATTTGGATACTCACATTTTGGTTACCTGCAAGTATAGCTGAACTATTTAAAAGTATAGCAACAAATAATATTACCGCAAAACGTAGCTTCATTATTCCCACTCAATTTCATTTATTATTTTCGAAATTCCCCTCTATTCAAAAAGTTTTCCATATGATAGGTGTTTGTATTCATAAGAAATGCGAAAGTGTCTTGATCATCGCCGAACAAACTGGAGGGCCATCGCAATCGTATTACGAATCTTCCCCCCTCGGGGTCATAAATGTACTGTTCTGTGGCAAAAGGCGCTGGAGCTAGACAACCTCATAAAAAAACGTGCTCATCTTAAATGATCACGTTTTTCTTAATGGCGGTTGCGCTTATTTTTTCTCTAGTGCATGGAGTTCTTCACTTACTTGCTTCCAGTCAATATTTTCCCCGATAAAAACCATGTTAAGCGGCATATTCATATTTTCTTTCATATATAGAGGTGTGCCGTATGAATATTGAAAAAGACTAGGAAAATGGGAAGAATGGAATTTCACATATCCTTTAATTCGGTATATGGTGTCTGGCAGTTTTCTTAAAAAAGATTCAAATGCCATTTGGTCAATTGCTTGTTTAAACTGATATACAAAAGTACCTAATTTTAAGTCCGTACTTACATGTGTGCGGGCATGAGCTATTTTAATACTTGTAGATAATTTTCTTACATGCTCGATCGGTACTTTCGCATATGTCGTTAAAATAGAAAATGCATGAGAATTTAGGGATTGGATTTCTATCGTTAACTGCGATTGCTCGCCATCCGTTAATTCATCCGTTTTATTTAGTAAAATCAAATCGGCATGCCGTACTTGTTCAATGAGAAGCTGCTGCACTTGAGGACTAAGTGAATATCGCTCTAGCCAGCGTTTTCCATCAACGATAGATATAATCCCTTTAACTTCAATCCGATCGGCAAAAAGCGGGGACAAAACTGCATCCAAAATCTCGACTGGGTGAGCCGCACCTGTTGCTTCGATATATATTGCATCTGGTTTATCTATTATCAGCAGCCCTTGCATTTGCGATTCAAGTTTATCTTGAATCGTGCAACAAATACAGCCATCAAGCAATTCTTTGAGTGGAATATCTTCTTCAACAGCATCTGAATCAATCGACACTTTTCCAAGCTCATTCATCAAAACTGCAACTTTTCGATTTTTTGCTTTTTCGTCAGTTAAGAGCTGTTTCAATAAAGTTGTTTTCCCGCTCCCCAAAAAACCCGATAAAATATATATTTCTGTTTTTTTCATTAGGAATCCCTTTCTTTCATATGATCTTCATGCATTTCAGTAATAATTTTTTTTAATTTTTTTTCAAGAAATACTAAATTTTCGTTCATTAACAATCCAATCGTATGAAACATCTCTCTCTTGCATTTCCAAACAGGAATGTAGGCATTAGGAAAGTACACATCTTCCTTTTCAACACCAACCTCAAGATACGACTCATAGTTATCATTAAAGATATCTTCCCTCTTTGCTGGTCTCCCTTTCACCTTGCGAATCAGTTCAATGACAATATCTTCTTTTAAATCATAAAAATCTTCCTTATAAGCTGTTTGCAGCTTTTGACCTAAACGTTCACAATCCAGTTCAATATCCATAATTTCCTGTCTTATTTGTTCATTAAGATGTGAAATTTGTTTCAAAGTAACACCTCTTTCGGATGATGATTGTTAGACTTTTATATACATGCATAAAGAAAGCACTCACCAAAAATTAGGAGAGTGCTTTCTTTATAAAGACTATGAATCCATTTCCTGCTTCAGAATTTCTGCTGCTTTTTTGATTTGTGTATCGTCTTTATCAAGCTTTTCTCGTAACTTCTCCATGAGCACGAGGGTTGATTGACCTGTTAGCACTCCATCTGCCTTAAGCTTTTCTGCTGTCTGGAACTTTTCAACAGCCGATTTTGTTTGCTCATCGAAGAAACCATCTTCCCTTCCTGGGGTATAGCCGAGAGCAATAAGCATCTGCTGTGCAGCCTTCACTTCTTTCGAAGACATTGAAAGCTTTAATTCCAAATCTGGATTAATGAAAGGCAATGTCGCATATTCAGGCAAAGCTACTTCATAATCAGGTGTAATCCCTTTTTTATGAATCCAATTCCCTTTCGGAGTTAACCATTTTTCTGTTGTAAACTTCATGTTAGAACCGTCAGAAAAGTCTTGTGCTCTTTGTACCGTTCCTTTTCCGAAAGACTTTTCCCCTACAAGAGGGATATTCGCCGCTTCCTTCACTGCCCCTGCAAGAATTTCTGATGCACTTGCACTCCCTTTATCAATAACGACTACAAGCGGAATCTTCGGATTTTTTGAACCTGTTGATTTATATTCCTGACGATTCCCATTACGATCTTCTACTTGAAAAATAACTTCTCCTTCTGGGACAAACAAACTTGAAATTTCAACAGCTCGTTCAAGTAACCCCCCTGGATTTTGCCTTAAGTCAAGTATAAGGCCCTTCATCCCTTGATCTTGCAATTCATTTAATTTCGATAGTAGCTCTTTCGTTGTATTATCTGAAAAAGAGGTAATTTGAACTTTGGCAATTCCATCGTCAAGCATCTCTCCATACACGGTTTCAATAGGAATCGTATCGCGGACAATTGGAACGATTATTGCCTCATCTACTCCCGGACGTAAAATCGAAAGCTCCACCTTTGTTCCTTTTTCCCCTCTAATTAATAAAACAGCTTCAGACGAACTCATGCCTTGTAGGCTTTTTCCGTCTACAGATATCACCTTATCATTTGGCTTTAATCCTGCTTTTTCAGCCGGAGAACCTTTTATAGGTGAAACAATAACAATCGAGCCATCCTTTTCTTGAATCTCGGCACCAATTCCTTCAAATGAAGAGGAAATGCTTTGATGAAAGTTTTTTGCTTCATCTACACTCATATAATCTGAATATGGATCTTCTAGAGCATCAACCATCCCGTTAATTGCCCCATTAATTAACTTATCCTCATCCACTTCCTGAAAATAGGAGGTTTTTAGTGAATCAAAAGCAGCATATAGCTTTTGAAACTCATTTCGCTCTCCTCCACCGCCAGTCAGTGTCTTATGGCCGCCAATCAAAAATGCAACCGTTGTAATCCCCACAGAAATAATTACAACGAAAAAAAGCATAATGATAAATTGAAACTTCTTCATTCGGATAAAGCCGGCTGGCTTATCTGATTGATCCTGATTGAAATCCTCCGTTTGCAAAACCTTCACCACTTTCGTATTCCATAAAAATTCCTAAAATCCTTATTGAATAGAATACCATTTTTTTTATAGAAATAACAAAGTTAAGCAATCAATTAAAGCTGATCACTTATATTTTCTTTACTGTTCCAAAATATTCCTCTAAAGTCCAGCCCTTCTTAAAAATTATTGCCGCTGCCTCTTTTCCTACATATCTGAAATGCCAGGGTTCATATTTATAGCCAGTTATTCCTTCTTTGCCTTTTGGATAGCGCAGGATGAAGCCGTAAAGATGGGCATTGGCTGCAATCCATTTTCCTTCAGCTGTCTCTCCGAATTCCTCGGATAGTTCAAACTTAGCGCTTTGACTTGATAAATCCATTGTCAAACCTGTTTGATGCTCACTTGTACCTGGAATGGCAACTGCTTTAGCAGCCTTTTCTTCCCCGTATTTATTTACCTCAGCATTATATACTTGAGTTTGCCTGTCATAGGACCGGTACCCGGAGACGGCAAATAAATGAATCCCTTGTTTTTTCGCTGCATCAAACATCGTTTCAAGTGCTTTAGCAGCATCTTTTCGCATATAGGCTTTTTCAATATCCTGATCTCCAAAGGAGAACAATACATTTGGACGCACTAAGTCTTCTGGTGCATAACCGTCAGGAAGACTAAATTCCTTATTTACTAAAACCATATAATTTGTCGGATTTTGAATGACATTTTTTCCATTAACAACTTTCACTTCATTAAAAAAAGCCGCTTCAAGTGTTGGTACATCATCCTCTGGCTGACTTTGTTCCTCTGTTTGTTTTTTCTCTACTATATCCTTTTCTGCTTCTTTATCAATTGCACCCTCAGTATTTTCAGATTCATTGTTTTTTTTCAAAAACGGTACTTTTTCAAAAAAAGAATCCAATTGACTGCAGCCAGTAAGCAGCAAGCTCAAAATTATTGTTAACACGACTATTTTTTTCATTTTTTCCACCTATTCCCTATAAAACTAGTAAGCATTATTTATTTTAACATGAAAAAATAACATTTTCAGAGTTAAATAATATCCCAAAAATGGAACATGCTATATAGGTATGACTACCTGATTTTTTAAAATAATAAAACTGGCTCAATGTTGAACCAGTTCGCTTAACCAATTATCCTTCTTTAATTGCTGCTTCAAGCGCAACTTCGATCATTTCGTTGAAAGTCGTTTGCCTTTCTTCAGCTGTTGTTTCTTCACCTGTTAAGATATGGTCACTGACTGTAAGAACAGATAGTGCTTTTCTATTGAACTTTGCAGCCAGTGTATAAAGGGCGGCTGTTTCCATTTCGATCGCTAAAATTTGGTATTTTGCCCATTTTTCTAATTCAGCATTGTCATTATAAAACATATCAGCAGTAAATACATTTCCGACTTTCAAGTTTAAGCCTTTTTTCGTACCTGCATCGTATGCATTCTTTAATAGCTCAAAATTTGCTGTCGGAGCGAAATCGACACCGCCAAAAGTAAGACGATTCATTTGTGAATCAGTAGAAGCTGTCATAGCAAGAATAACATCTCGAACTTTCACATCTTTTTGAATAGCACCACAAGTACCTACTCGAATTAAATTTTTCACATTATAGCTATTCATTAGTTCATTAATATAAATTGAAATCGAAGGGACGCCCATTCCTGTCCCTTGTACAGAGATTTTCTTTCCTTTATATGTACCTGTATACCCAAACATATTGCGAACTTCATTATAGCAAATTGCATTTTCTAAAAATGTTTCGGCAATAAATTTTGCACGAAGCGGATCTCCTGGTAAGAGGACCGTTTCGGCAATCTCGTTTTCCTTCGCTCCAATATGAACACTCATTATGTAACCCCCATTATAAGACTTTATCGCAGATTAACGGGCTATAAGACCCCACTCATTGAAGTTTACTTTATCTGCCTTTTTCCACTATACCATATATAACACTGATCTTTAAACGTTAAAATTCAAGCATTATTTTATTGGTTACGGGTAAGCTATCAATAGCTTTTCCAAAGGAGGTAGCTTTCATGCCACAGGAACAAATGAGTAAGAAATTAAAACAAGCTGTTCAACACGCAAATGAGACAAACCCAACATCAAGAGCAAATACAGAACCTCATACGTCAAAAACAGTGAAAACAAAAAGCAAGAAATAAAGGAGCATCATGATGGGAAAAAAACATCGCAACCGAATCAATTCACCAAAGAAAAATAACCATATACCAAAAGAAGCAATCATCGCTGAGCAAGAGGCACACGGGAAAGAGTTTTCTGCAAGCGGAGGAAGAAAGGGAAACCCCGGTTCCAATACAGACTAAGGAGAGCATTATGCTCTCCTTATCTGATTAGTATACGATTGATTATTCTCCATCCCCCAGGCTGTAATTGATAATAGAACTGTCCTTTACGCCCTTCATCAATAAATAAAATATCACCAGTAGTAATAAAACGGCCTCTAAAATCCTTAGGAATACGATCTGGAACATTAAATGCCGCAAACACAGAATATAAGCATTCCTCATGATCTACCCCTTTGATAGAAAGCCTGTACACTTGTCTGTATCCCTTATTTTGCCGAAATTCAGGCGTTTGAAAAATGGTCACATCAAATAGCTTCGGCTTCGCCCTGGTAAGCTCTTTTAGCAACTTGTTTCCCCCCTACATCCCTTCATTCAAAAAAGCAAAACAACTATCTTTTCATATACATCGTTTTCTCTTTTAAGCCTGTCGTTTCCTTCAAAGAAAAAATACGAGTTTTGTCGATTATGGATATTTTTTCATGGAAACGCTTTCACAATTAGTTTTCTCTCATATACTATTGTAAGCGGAGGCGACGGTTCAGCCCAACAAGTTTAAGACGAGCGGGATGGGAAGAGGGTACGTTAACTCCTAGCCTAATTAGTCTGATGACCCCGAGGGCAACAAAAACTTGATCTCCTGTCGGCTTTTCGATAGCCAAAGCTAGGCAGAGTAATAAACTAACTTCTTATGGGGGGATGTAATTTGTGGTTTCTTCAGCAACCAAAAGACCTTTCTTCTTATCGCTTCTTATTGGTTTAATCATTTCCACACTCTCTTATATTCTTCAGCCTCTTCAACCCTTCCAATCCATTGCTCATCGGGGGGCATCGTTCTATGCTCCAGAAAATACAATGGCTGCTTTTCAAAAGGCTGTTGATCTTGACTTTGATTTTATTGAGTTTGATGTTCGGTTAAGCAAAGATGGACAACTAGTTGTGATCCATGATGCCGATGTTCAAAGGACTACGAATGGAGTTGGTTATATCGGAGATTTAACCGTTCAGGAAATTAAAATGCTTGATGCAGGATCCTGGTTTTCCCCTGAATTTAGTCAGGAAAGAATTCCATTACTTGAGGAGGTTTTGAAGCAATTTGGCGGAAAAATAGGACTGCTTATCGAAATGAAATCTTCGGAAAATCAGCCCCAATTGACACAACGATTATCAGATACTTTGATGGAATATATCGATAACGGCTTAAAACCCTCAACTTTAAAAGTTCAATCCTTTAATGTTAAAGAAATGAAAAGATTTCATGAATTATCTCCAACTATTTCCTCAGGACTCCTATTTGAAAAACCGCTAAATATCTTTCACTTTGCAGACTATCGAAAGTTTGCAGCATTCCTGTCCGTCAATCATCACCTTCTCTCTAATTCTATTATTCATGAGGCAAAGCGGTATGGTTTTGATATTTATTCGTGGACAATAAAAAAACAGTACCAATTTCAAATGATGCAGCGTTTCGGTGTAAATGGCATCATCTCAGACGAAGAATGTAAAAAACCGCTGAAATTTACGACTACGTCTACAGGAACGTTAAAAAAATAAGCCCGATTCAGGCTTATTTTTTATTCTTATGAATAACTTTGGATGATTGATTGAATTTTTTGCTGCATATGTGGCATATCTCCCTGGTTCACTGTAAAACGAATATTTGATTCGTCCATATTTAATGCCTCTGAAAATAAACTGCTTAAACCTCGCACTTTTCGGTCTATTTGCATCAAAATTTCAATCTCATAGGCTGAAACAGGGAAAAAAGTAATTTCCAATTCATCTAACCGTCCACGGAATGGACCGGACGATGGAACGAATTCGAATTCTTGTATGAACGGAAGTCTGCTACGTAAACGATGAGGGGCTTGTTCACACTCAGCTTCTCTTAATCTAAAGCCTAGCCCATTTATTGCTTGAAGCACTGAATCCATTATTTGATTAGGTACGACTCGAAGGTAATCTTTATCTGTTGGATCCACTGCATTTTTTATATCTAATCCTGTTGCAATCCATACCTTTGTTCTCCCAATTGATAAAGGAATGTCTGGTGGAAGAATGAATGAAAAGGGAATGACCTTTCTCTCGTTTGCCATCAGGATAAACGATTCTGTTAAACGAAATCGATCAATTTGAGCAGGAACTGTATACTTTTTATCATCTGATTCCTTTGTATACGTCGTATTTAAAGTTAAATAAATATCATCAATTCTTTGTTCTACATTTCCCCCCTGAATCTCAACGACTCCACGAATTTCTCCGCCAGGTATAACCGTATCACTTTCAAGCTTTGTATCTACCTTTGCTGAACCGATCCCAACACTCGCTAGCATCTTATTGAAAAATGACATTTTCGTATTCCTCCTAGTGATCACTTTTTTCCTCATATGAATTATACGAGAGTTTTAGATTAAAGGTTTCATCATTTATTTTTTCCTTTTGCCAAACAAAAAATGACGAGATCCCCCCGCCATTTCCTTCATTTATTCCTCTTCAATTTCTTCATCAATAATACATTTTTGTAATAAGTAGTCAAATGTAATATCAGCAAGTTCTTCTATTTCTCCTTCAGCAGGCACATACCCTCGTTTAGTCAGCTCATGAAAGAAAAATTCTGCTATTTCTTCCGTATCAATAAATACCTCAATTTCCCTCACAGCATCGCCCCCTTTGTAGAGAATGTATGATATCCTTTCCATTTTCATGCAAATCAACTTATGAAAATGGATAACTTTACTTTATTACACCAATTATTATGCTTTTCTGGCATTTTATAGAAGGTCAAGCATACATATGAACTAAGAAAATTTTCGGATAATGGAGGAAGAAAATGACTACAATTTCTAGAGCTCTAACAGAAGTAAAGGAAGATTTGAATAAAGAGGAGAGTAAGATTCTTATGGTGTTTAATAGGTTTTTAAATGGCTTATTTAAAGTATCGTTAGGAATTGGCTTACCTTTACTAGTTTATTTAATTATGCAGTTAAGCAGCCTACGCTAAACCGTACTTTTCCCATCATTACTAACTATTAGCTTCAGTTTTCTAACGATTACACGCATAATATGCAAATAGTCATCATCCTGAAACATTTCATATAAAATACGGTAATCATTATAAATATCTAGCAATCCATCAATTAAAATTCTCTTTTCTTTTATATTTGCCAGCAATTCCCTTTCGGCTTTACGAAAAGTGTTTCCGCGCGGATCTTTTATTTCAGGAAGTTTTTCCTTTTTATTCATTAGATATAGAAGACCTAACTTTTTTATAAATACATCTGCACTTTCCGCATCAGCAACAAGTGTTAATTCATCTTCCCCTGCTTCTAGCCATTCCCCATCACTAATTCTAGAAAGCTCATAAATAATATCTTCCCATGCATCCTCTTTGTAACGCCAAATTTCCGTTCGAAACCCCATTATTTTGAATAAATCAGAACCATATCCTTTTACCTGAACTAAATCACCGAAAAAATATTTATATTCTATATCAATATGTTCCTTTTCCAGTACTTCCCCTTCATAATCAGATAATAATTGAAGACTGGATTCCATATAGAGACCTTCACTTTTATTCACTTCGTAAACATACATTCCATCAAGCCACTTTACATCCGTGATTTTCCCTACTGTGCCATACATAGTGATCACGACTGTATCACCGATATTGAATTTTGATTTTTTTCGATCACTCATTTCCTCCATCCTCTCAAGTATTCAGTCGTGAGTAACTCTTGCTTTAGTATATGCATGATGCTGATAAATCGCTCCGGTAAAGGGAAAGATTGGGAGAATTGATCAAAATATAAAGTCATCCCGATAAGGCATAATAGCAAAAAACACTCCATTCGTGAAATGGAGTGTCTTGAGATCGTTTGTCCTTAAACTTCACTATTCAAATATAAGTCCCACGCCTCATCAAATATGGTCATGTTCTCAATATAAGAGCCATTCAATTCCAAATACAAGCTTAACTCATGGTAATCAGACGAAGTCTTTGGAAAACTATGATCATTATATGCATGATTGGCAAATTTACTGATAGAGTCTTTAGGATTGGGATGCCGATATTTCATTAAATAATGGTAGAAGGTTTTTGCCATATATATCACCAGCCTCAATTAAAGTACGGGTATCTGCCCTAGTTTAATCATATTCTATCGATTACTATATACGAAAAGGTACCGCTTCGTCTATATGAAAAAGCAACCCAGCTTTGGATTGCTTTTCTTATAAATCTACTATTTAATTTCTATTGCCAACGGTCAGCTTTTGCTAATTCCGTTATTGCCCAAATAATATTAAACATTAATATTGAAACTGTGATAGGAACAGCGATTAGCCAATTTTTCCCCAGTTTTTCCTTTATAATACCTGTGAAATAGCCGCAAAAAAACAGTACAAACATCGCAGCTGCAAGCATAATCATTAAAATTATTTCCATTTCCTTATCCTCCAAATTCATATTTCGAGCGAAAAAAACTTCCAGTGTTTTCCCCCGAATGGATTAGGCTCTACAATTAATAATTATATAGAGTGAAGGATTGGATTTTTCAGGAAATGTTGAATAAATTGTGAAATATGTCCTTGACTTGCTTAAGATGTAAAATCAAAATAATTTTTTTTTAGCAGTCTAGGCTGGGACATTAAGTTTGTAAAGCTTGTTTCCGAACCAATTTCCTTCGTATTAATTAAAAACAATTGATCTTCAATTTCCTTAACTAATAGATCTGATTGATAAATCATTTGACAATCATGGCAAATGGTCGATGGGACATCACTAATTTTGATTGCTCTTGTGCCATCGGGAAGCTCCCAATAAACATTATCCAAGCCTTTAGTAATATTTTGACTTTCACACCATGCACATTGATCATTCATGTTCATTGCCTCCCTACTCAGTTGTAACTGCTTTTTCTTCTTGATTGTGTTTTTTTTCCTTTTGCTGCTGTGCCATAAATTTCTTTTCTTTTAGTTCATCGCGTTTTTCACGTTTATTTTTCAGTGAGTCATGTGTTGGATCATGTTCATATTGTTCCCTTCTATTAAGCCGTGCCAAATCTTCAGGAACAAGATTAAATTTCTCATCATTCATTAAGGCGGAAATCCCAATATTTGACTTTTTCTCATCCATGTCAGGGTACACTTCCTTGAAATATCCTTCCGCTCTCCCCGGAACATAGTTTTCCGGTTCCGGATAGGTAGTGATAACCCCTTCAAAATTTCGCAAAACTACTTTATCTGAACTTTGGGAAATTAAATAGTTGGGTTGCAGCGAGATTTTCCCACCTCCCCCAGGAGCGTCTACCACAAAGGTCGGAACCGCATATCCTGAGGTATGTCCACGGAGACCTTCAATTATCTCCAATCCTTTTGAGACCGGTGCTCGGAAATGACCAATCCCTTCAGATAGATCACATTGATAAATATAGTACGGACGGACTCTAATTTTTACTAGATCATGCATAAGCCTTTTCATAATAGGAACGCTGTCATTAATGCCTGCGAGGATTACTGACTGGTTCCCAACTGGGACACCTGCGTTTGCTAGCATTTCACAAGCCTTTTTCGACTCCTCGGTAATTTCAATAGATGTATTAAAATGTGTATTTAACCAAATTGGATGATACTTTTTTAGTATGCTGCAGAGATTTTCCGTAATTCTTTGCGGGAATACTACTGGTGCTCTCGTTCCAATGCGAATAATTTCTACATGATCAATTTCTCTTAGATTTTTTAGAATATATTCCAATATATTATCATTGATTAAAAGGCCATCTCCGCCAGAAATGAGTACGTCCCTGACTTGGGGAGTATTTTTTATATAGTCAATGGCTGCATCCAGCTGCTTCTTTGGAACCCCCATCCCAATTTGACCTGAAAATCTCCTTCTCGTACAATAACGGCAATACATGGAACATTGGTTTGTGACTAGGAACAATACTCGGTCCGGATATCGATGCGTAAGTCCAGGCACAGGCGAATCTTCGTCTTCATGAAGCGGATCCTCTAAATCGTATTTGGTCTTATATATTTCTTTTGAAATGGGCACTGACTGCATTCTGATTGGACATCGCGGATCATCAGGATTCATAAGTGAAGCATAATAAGGAGTAATATTTAAAGGAATCGTTTTCGTGGATATTCGAACACCTTCCTCTTCTTCCGGTGTTAGATTAATCACTTTCTTTAAATCATTGACTGTGCGTATGGTGTTTGTCAGCTGCCAGAGCCAATCATTCCACTGTTCTTCAGTAACATCTTTCCAAAGTTCAATATCCTGCCAATGGCGGCTAGGCTTGTATAAGAATGATCTCATCTCAATTCCTCCTAAAATTTCTCTTTTTATCTACTATGCAATTTCCGTGCCAACATTCTGAATTTTCATTATAGAATATACCTCAGCCTCGCTGTTTGACTATTATAAATATTTTCTTGCTTTAATTATTTTAAAAAAACTCTAAGAAAAATAAGCAAAGTGCGCCAATTTTCCGGCACTCTTTGCTTATTTTTAGTTCCTGCTATTCTATTTTTGCTTTTAACGTCTGCCAAAATTTTGTCATTTGCATGCCAAATTTTTAGCAGCAAAACGTAGTTTAGTCTATTTGCAGCTTCTGAATTTTATATTGTAATGTCTGCCTGGGGATTTCGAGGATTTTTGCTGCTTGTTTGATATTTCCGTTTGTTTGTTTCAAGGCACTTGAAATAAGATCCATTTCTAATTTCAGTAAGTTTGTTCTTAAGGACATATTCTTATGATTGATTTTCTTTGATGTTGACTGAAAATGCTGCTTGAGCATAACTGGCAGATCCTTTTCAGTAAGGAACTCTTGCTCACATACATTCATCATATATTCAATGGTATGTTTAAGTTCTCTGACATTTCCTGGCCAGTTGTAAGTATGGAAAAGTGACATTAGCTCCTCACTGGCGCCTTTTATTTTTTTCTTAAATATCTCATTAAAACCTTGTACAAAATGATTAGTTAAATAATGCAGATCCTCCTTTCTTTCTCTTAAAGGAAGGAGTTTAAACGTAAGGACATTCAGACGATAAAAAAGATCAGCCCGAATTTGCTGCATTTCAAGTGCTTTTTTAGGATGAATGTTCATAGCTGCAATGATACGGACATTAACAAAGCTGCTTTCTGTGCTTCCAATCCTTCTTACATGCCCATCTTCTAGCACCCTAAGCAGCTTTGCCTGCAATTCAATCGGCATCATATGAATTTCATCAAGAAAAAGCGTCCCTCCATCAGCAAGTTCGAATAGGCCAGGACGTTCAACAGCCCCTGTATAGCTGCCTTTAGATGTCCCGAATAAGATACTTTCTAATAAAGATTCTGGAATGGCCGCACAGTTTTGTGCGATAAATGGACCATTTGGACATGAAGATGCATGATGGATTCCTTGAACTAAAAGTTCCTTCCCACAACCGCTTTCTCCAAAAACCATGATCGGTGAGTCAGACTTTGCAAGCTTTTTAGCTTCCTTTTTTAATTCTATTAGTTCAGGATTTACTGTTAACAAACTATCAAGTGTATACTGTGTGCCGCTCGGATTTTTCCTTCTCTTTTTTGTTCTCCCTTTTATTTTATTCTGTAAATCGAGTAAACTCTCAGAAAGATTTTTTATTCTAGAGTAGTCTTTTGCAATTTCAACTGCCCCTGCAATTTCTCCATCGACTCGAATAGGCAGTGTTGTATTTATTGTCTCAATTTGTTCCCCATGAACATTGACATAGACCTGAGTTTGATTATATATCGGTTTACTTGTCCTCATGACCTTTAATAAGGTACTTGTTTGTTCAGACAAAGATGGGAAAACGGATAATAAAGGCCTTCCCAATACTTCATTTACTGTCATTCCATCGTGTTTTGCAGCAATTTCATTATAGTAGATGGTTTTCCCATGCAAGTCTACAACATGAATTCCTTCATCAATACCATTTAATATTGCTGAAAGTACCTCACTTGAATTCACTTTCATTTCAGTGATTCCAATCTCCCCCTATCTTTTCGAAAGGTTTTTCACCCATACATTCATATCCTCAAGCTTGTCAAAAATATAGCAATTGTTCATTAATCGTCCCCTATAGGTATAGCCTAACTGATGTAATGCCGCATTCATCCCGAAAGAAAGCGATCTAGCAATAGAATATACACAGTAGATGCCAGACGACTTGAGTTCTTCTTCAAGCTTTTCTAATAAAAATTTCATTAATCCATGCTTTCTGTGCTCCGGTAATGTAGCACAGTCAGTAAGTTCAGCATTTTTGTATAAGGAGTTTACTTCAGCAGACGCGGCACTAATTATTTCTCCATTTGAAAAGAAACCGTAATAGATCGTTCCTTCATCAAGAGTTTTTTTAATATACTGCGGATCATTGAGTGGAGTCGGATAGATTTGAAACACTTTTCTGTAGAGGGATGCGAGAGCATCGACATCTTTATAACTGCATTTTTTCATTTGGCAATCAGCTGGAGAGATTATTTGTTTCTGTCCTTCAATTGCAAGAACCTGTTTGACGATTTGGTCCTCTTGGAACCATTGATTGCTTGTCCTTCTTTCATTCGTATAATACTTACAAAAGAAATATAGATTGGAGCCAAGAAAATAGCGATCGATCACTGCCTCACATTGAAACCCATGCTCAACTAACTTTTCATATTGCTCATGTCTTCCCTTAACAATTAGTTTTTCAGCTTGATGCACATGTACTAATTCTTCAGCCTTTTCGATTGCTTCAACAATGTTTCCCCTTATATCATCTACACGAAGACGTTTATTAAAAACATCAATATATATTTCTGCCGTGCAGAGATCTGTTCTTATTAAATGGGTATCAGCAACCATTTATCCTCACTCCTTTTTTCTAAAAGTACCCGGCTGAATCGGCCGGGTATAGTGATTCTTTTGTTATCTTGCTGGTTTTCTTTAATACTACTATAAATTAGGAATCTATTTCACACCAATCTAGAATGGCTAAGGCAATGATTTCTGCTGCTTCAAACACAACATCAATTAAAATAAATTCATTTGCATCATGTGCGACCTCTGTCACACCTGGTCCGAAAACGACTACAGGGGTGTCACCAACCCGTGATAGTATTCCGCCATCTGTTCCCCATGGCGATGCTTCAATGATTGGATGAGATTCTTTAACTTTTTCAAAACTATTTGTAATCGTTTCTAGCAACGGATGACCAGCGTTTAGGTTTCCAGGCTGCCATCTGCCGCCAAACCATTCGACTGTCGGCTGATTCTTCCTAAACCATGCATCGGCTTGTGCTAATTCTAGTAGACAGTTCTCCAATTCCTTTTCAACATCCTCCATTTGCTCATGCGGTGCGACCCCTATCCTTCCTTCAATAACCGCTAGATCTGGAACAGATGAAGGCCATTCCCCGCCATACATTTTTCCTATGTTTATTGGAACAGGAATTGGCGTGTTTTGATATAGAGGTTCTGTGATTTTTTCATTCCGCTTCCTTTCCAGTTCTTGAAGCTTTGTGATAACAAGCATTGCTTTTTCAATGGCATTGATTCCTTCGTAGCGCGTCCCGCCATGTGCCGATCGCCCTTTCACCTTGATGCGAAACCACATTGAACCTTGCTGCTTCGGAAAGATCTTCATATTCGTCGGCTCTGGAATAATCGCCCCATCCGCTGTATAGCCTCTTAATACAGCTGCTAACGTTCCAGCACCTCCACTTTCTTCCTCAATTACACTTTGAAAAATAACATCCCCTTTTAATTGTATATCAGAGTGAATAATCGCTTCCATTGCCAGAATTAAAGAAACAGTTCCACCCTTCATATCTGTGGAACCGCGGCCATATAATTTTCCATCCGCCAACAAGCCGCTGTATGGATCATGCTGCCAATCCTTCCGATCTCCTTCAGGAACAACATCAATATGGCCATTTAATATAATGGATCGTCCACCGCCAGTTCCTTTTAATATCCCGACAACATTTGGATTTCCTGAAAAATCCGTCCGATCCGAGCAAAAAACAGGATGCTTTAACAGCACTTCCTCTCCAATCTCCCAAATATCTAAGGAAAGGCCAAGCTTTCGGCATTTTTCTATGATAATTGCCTGTGCTTTGCTTTCATTTCCTCTTGTACTCCCTTCCTGTACAAGCCGCTGTAGGAAACGTATTCCTTTTTGGCGGTTTTCACGCAGCCAGTCATTTATTTTTTTTTCTTCCCGCATGACAGCACTCCCTTTTCATCCGTGTTAGAAACATACGTTACCAGAGAAATTCACAGCCCGTTTTCGTTTTAATCTCTTCATATGAATAAGGTGGAAATATTTCTTTTAAGTGTAAGCCATCAGTTGTAACCTCGAATACACCCATTTCCGTAATTATTAAATCCACACATCTCGCCGATGTTAAAGGAAGAGAGCATTCCTTCACAATTTTTGGTTTGCCGTGCTTATCTACATGATTCATTAACACAATGACTTTTTTTGCCTTTTGAGCAAGTTCCATTGCTCCACCCATTCCTGGCACTTTTTTCCCAGGAACGATCCAGTTGGCAAGATCTCCTTTTTCGCTTACCTCCAGGGATCCTAGAATCGTCATATCTACTCTTCCTCTGCGGATCATCCCAAAGGAAATCGCACTATCACAATAAGAAGCTCCTGCGACAACTGTTACTGGAAAACCGCCTGCATTACACAGATTTTCATCTTCCTCTCCCTTTTTTGGACTTGGCCCCATCCCCGTGATTCCATTTTCTGCATGAAACATGACATTGATATGATCTGGTAAATGATTCGGTACAAGAGAAGGAATGCCTATCCCTAAATTCACAACCATCCCGTTCCTTATTTCCTCTGCTGCTCTTTTAGCAATCCTGTTTCGGACATCTATTCCCAAGCCCATGTCCAATTCACCCCTTTTGAAGGAACGATATAATCAACAAACACACCTGGTGTTGTAATCTCTTCAGGTTTTAAGCTCCCAAGCGATACTAATTCCTCCACCTCAGCAATGGTAATATTTCCTGCCATTGCAACTAATGGATTTGTATTTCTCGCACTTTTGTCATAAATTAAATTGCCATAAGGGTCCGCCTTTTTAGCAAAAATAATGGAGACGTCACCCGTTAAAGCGGTTTCAACTAAGTATTCCTTTCCCTCCACTAATATCCTTTGTTTTCCGTTCGAAACCATGGCATTGTCCATCCCGATATCTGAAAGAATCGCTCCCAATCCTACTCCGCCTGCACGAATTCTTTCGGCTAAAATACCTTGTGGGGAAAATTCAACTTCAAGCTTGCCATCGGTCATTTGTTGCCCTGCGACAGGATTTGATCCAATATGAGAAGCGATAATTTTTGACGCTCTTCCTTCACTTACAATCTTGCCAATGCCGATGTGTGGGAATCCTGTGTCATTTCCAATTAGCGTTAGTTCTTTCACACCTTTTTCAAGAATGCCATCAATGAGCGTCGGAGGTGATCCAATCCCCCCAAAACCGCCAAAAATAATCGTCATTCCATCTTGAAAATGCTCCATCGCTTGTTCTAGCGTGATGATTTTATTAAAGGAGTTTTCCATTAGGCATCATCCTCTTTTATTAAATAATTTGCTGTGAATAATTGAAGTGTTTCATGTAGACGCTTCACTAATTCATCTATTTCTGCAGTCGTTATCGTTAGAGGAGGAGCAATTAAGATAGCATCTCCGTTCACCCCGTCTATCCCTGCTCCTGCCGGGTAAATGATTAACCCGCATTTTTCCGCTTGCCCAATGAGCTTTTGTGTAAATAGAAATGAACGTGGAAATGGTGTTTTATTCGCTTGATTTTCCACAAATTCCAGACCAATCATCAGGCCTTTTCCACGAATATCGCCGATGATGGGAAACACCTTCTGAAGCTCCTTTAGTCTTTGAAATATATATGTGCTTTTGTCATCAATCTCCTTCATAATTTCGTTTTTATCCAAATATTCTAAAACTGCTAGGGATACAGCACAGGATTGCGGATTCGCACTCAATGTATGCCCGCTCATAACAACCTTTGATCCTTGTAAAATAGGTTCCATAATACGTTCGCTAACCAATGCAGCAGCAATCGGTGCATACCCGGCACCCATGCCTTTTCCAAGTGCGACGATATCTGGCTCAATGTCCCAATGCTCACAGGCAAGCATCGGTCCAGTCCTCCCAAAGCCTGTCATCACTTCATCAGCGATAAAAAGGATATTGTTTTTCTCGCAAATTTCTTTGATCACTTTATAGTAATCTTTCGGTGGGGTAATCGCTCCGCCTGAAGCACCAATAATCGGTTCAGCGATAAATGCCGCGATTTGTTCTGCACCGATCCGTTTAATGACGGTATCAAGCTCTTGTGCACAAACATACCCGCATTCTGGAGCTTCGCGATTATAAGGGCATCTGTAGCAATATGGAGGATGAATGACAGGAAAATCTTCAAGTAGCGGGATGAACCTAGCTCTCCTGCCCGTGTGTCCTGACATGGAAAGAGCTCCAAGTGTGATTCCGTGATAACTCATCCAGCGTGAAAGAACTTTATTTTTTGTGTATATACCCTTTTCCTGCCAATATTGGATCGCGATTTTCATTGCCGTCTCTGTAGCTTCCGAACCGCTATTCACAAAAAAGCTCCAATTTAAATCACCAATTGATAAATCTGCAATCCTTCTTGCTAGATTCTCTGCAGCCTCACTCGTAAACTGTGAGCGATAGACAAAAGAAACCCGCTTCGCTTGTTCATGCATGGCCTCAATAATTTCCTCCACCCCATGACCAATATTTGCGGTAATTGCTCCTGATGAAGCATCCAAGTATTCTTTTCCCGCTTTGTCGTACAAGTAGACTCCTTTTCCATAATCAATGACAGGATAAATTGTTTCAAGCATTGGCTTAATTAAATTCGTTTGCGTCATAAGCTCCCTCCATCCAGTTTGAAGCAAGTCCTGAGCCAATATTTCAGCTAATAAAGTATATGAAAGGATTGTCTAATTCTTTCATGGAGAATTTGAAATTCTATTATTCTACTTTTTAATATAAAAATAAAAAACTGCCTCCGAAAGGAGACAGCATCCATAACTCTTATTTACCAAGCACCGTAGCAGCTTGCACCGATGATGATTAGAAGAATAAACAATACAACAATTAAGGCAAAACCACCAGAGAATCCACCGCAATATCCTCCATAAGCACCGGCTACTGGATAACCGTAACCTGAATAGCACGGATCAAAACCGCAACCATATCCATATTGCATCTTCATTCACTCCTCATTTTTTATAGGGCATTTTCCATATTAAGTTATGTTGTAGGTGCTTGACCTGTACGGGTATTTGCCCAATTAAAATGGAAATGTTCAAATTCTTGTGAGCAGGCCATCTGTTATCTATACAAAAATAGCCCCTTCATCAAGAAGAGGCATTGTGTTCAAAATTATACTTTTTTATATTTCTGCTTTAAGCTGCTGCTAATGTTTTTCCAGCGTTTTTTCTCTTCAGACTGAGCCCGCTTATCTTGCTTTCTTTCCAGATAAGCAAGTTCTTTTTGAAGTTTTTTATAACTAATTAGGCGATTTTGATCCAACTTCCCATTTTCGATTGATTGAATGACAGAACAGCCCGGTTCATTTTCATGAGTACAATCACGAAATTTACATTCTTCTGCCATGTTCTCGATATCAGCAAAGCTCTCTGCAAGACCATTCTCACTGTCCCATAATTGAAGTTCCCGCATTCCAGGCGTGTCAATCAATACTGTCCCATGTGGAAGTAATATTAATTCCCGGTGGGTGGTTGTATGTCTGCCCTTGTCGTCTCCTTCACGGACTGTTTGTACCTTTTGTTTTTCATCTCCTACTAGATAATTTGTTAAAGTGGACTTTCCAACACCAGACGAACCGAGGAGTGCGACTGTTTTTCCCGGCAACAAATATGGCTGCAAATCAGCAAGACCACTTTCTTCGACCACACTGACAGAAATGACTGGAACCCCCATCGCAATTGCTTCAACGCCAGCGAGCTTTTCTTCTAAATCATTACATAAATCAGCTTTCGTTAAGACTATTACAGGATTAGCACCGCTTTCCCAAGAAAGCAGTAAATACCTTTCTATTCGCCTTAAGTTTAAGTCATCATTTAGTGAGTTAACTAAAAAGATTGTATCTACATTCGCTGCTACAATTTGCTCTTCTGTATTAATTCCAGCAGCTTTTCTTGAAAACTTACTCTGTCTAGGCAGAACTGCATGAATTGTAGCGCGATTTTCTCCAGCCCTCGTTTTCAAAACAACCCAGTCCCCAACCGCAGGATAATCTTCCCTTGATGCTGCTAAGAATGAAAACTTACCAGATACTTCACATAATAGCTCTTCCTCTTCTGTCCAAACCCGATACATTCTTTTATGTTCAAGAGCTACCCGACCAACCGCATAGCCCGCTTCCTTATATTGTGTAAACGCTTTTTCAAAATAATCGTTAAAACCGAATGATTGTAATTTCAATGTTTGTTCCTCCATGCTATTTAAATTTAAGTACAACAAAAAACCATCGGCCACACAGCCCATGGTTTAATAAGCATAGAAAGACAAACGAAATTCTACAACTATCAAACAGAATAGGTTTGGGCTGTGCATGTGTCAACTACAATTAACGTACGAACAATTAATAATTTTTCCATTACACATCACCCACCTTCCGTTGATTTATTTTTATTATATGGAATTTTCAGCCATAAGTAAAGCTATATTTTTGTCATTTTGCAGATTATTTGCGTTTACCAAACTCGTGACACCAACCCATATCCATTTGCATATGTTACTAACGTATACGATCTAGATAGGAGCGAGGAGTATGTCTCTAAATAGAAATCAGAATAACCTCTTTCAAAAAGCGGGCCAATACGATTTATTAGCCAATTATTATAAATATGTAGACCCAGCTAAGCATATCGCTTATTACCAAAAGCACCTAAAATATATGACATTAGCTGCTCATTCCATGCGCTCACAAATGAACCCAGCCCAAAGCGGGACAGCTCTGCCTGCAAAGATACGGTTCATTCATGCCTCTGACGATGCATCAAATGTTGATATTTATGTCAATGGATCAAGGGTATTAAAGGACTTCCCTTATAAAGAGGCAAGTACCTACTTACCTCTTCCAGCTGGGAAATACCAAGTTGATATTTATCCTGCGGGGAATATGGTTTCAACCGTATTAAGCAGAAAGATCATCGTGGGACAAGGAAAAAACTATTCCTTTTTATTTAGCGGGGGTGTGAAAAATTTAAAATGGCTTGCTCTGGAAGACGGGCATCACGTACCATATGGGGAAACAAAAGTAAGATTTATTCACTTAGCGAATGATGCTCCTGCATTCGATATTGCAGTAAAAAACAGAGACGTGATTTTTTCAAATATCGACTACCGAAAATTCACAAGCTATCTTGGACTTTCACCAATGACCGTTGATCTAGAGGCACGAATTGCTGGTTCCAAAAATGTTGTACTATCCATCCCACACGTTCGTTTAGAGCCGAACAAAGTATATTCTATCTTAATAATCGGATCAGTTGCCGAGGGACCAGAACTTGAAGCAATAATGCTTGAAGGATGAAAAAGGCATGACTGCTGTCACGCCTTTTTACTCTTTTACAGGAAGTAATAAAGTAAATCGAATATCATCATTCTTCAAATCAAATTCATCGACCTTTACTTTGAAATCACTCTTTAATTTCATTTTTTGCAATGAAACATATATTTTCTCTTCGTTCGGGTGAATGGTTACCCCTTGTGGAATCTTGTATTTGTCACCAATAAATTTTAACACATACGATACAGGCAATTGAAGCTGTCCTACAGATATAGACTTCTGCTGAAGAACGATGTCCCCATTATCTAAAACCTGCGGTTCGAACGTAAGCTTTAACTGGATATCTTGACTAAATACAGGAATCAGCCCATATAGTTCCACTTCATCATTTAAAATGACTTTATAATCAATCGCTCCTGTTAAACCTTCTTTTTTGAGATAATGATTGATTACCTTATTAAGATCTTGTTTATCCGTCTGAATTTTAAAAGGAACGTAATCGTCTGTACTCAAACTTTCTACAATATACTTATCCTCCGTTGCAGGTATTTTCAATAATATGAAAATAACTAGTATGAAGATAACAATGATACTTAATAAAAGAAAAAATAGCTTTTTCCATTTCTGATCCTTCAATTTCCATTCTCCTCGTTTTCAGCTGTCAGTGGATCAACTGATTTCTTTTCTAATATTTCCTCATTTATTTTTTCAAAAATTCGGTTAGCAATTAATGCATATCCTTGATCATTGGGATGAAAATAATCAGTATGCAGGAGTTTCTCTCCTTCATCATAGAAAAGATCAGCAATCTCCACAAAATAAGTATTAGGATATTTTTTTAATACATCTTGACTTGCTTGATTCCACTCTCCAATAATCTCATTAATTTCCCGTATATCTGCAAACCATTTAAAAAACGGATTGTACAAGCCTACTAAGATAATTTGGCTATTAGGATTATCATTTCGAACCGTGGCCAATACTTCCTGCAAATTCTTTTCAAAGACTTTTCTTTGCTGACTAAAAGCTTTAAGATTCAAGCTCGAGAAATTTTCTCGTACAACCTTCATGACATCATTGCCGCCTATCGTTACAATGACGTAGTCAGCTTCTTTCACAGCCTTCTTTACCTCGCTTGAGGATAACCTTTTTAAGAGCTGATCTGATCGATTTCCTTTTATGCCAAAATTATTAAAAATTGCCTCATTTATCGATTTGTCATTTTCTAGCAATTTCTTAAGATATGGCACGTAGCCGCCACGATTCGTACTGTCTCCAACACCTTGTGTTAATGAATCACCAACAGAAACAATTTGAATGTCCTGAGGAATAAACTCTTCAGGCACCTTTTCTTTAACCATTAACGATACTTCTTTATGCTGATTCAGTTTTTCCTTTATATACGATTGAGGATTGCATGAAGCCAAAAAAAGGAAACTAAGTAGAAGGAATAGTATGTTCTTTTTCATTTTATCACCCGGCTTTTTAGAAAAGTAAAGCATCTAGCTGTAGGGCCATTTGATACTCAGTATTGATATTATAACACGATACTAGCATTACATAACGTAGCAAACCTGATTTATCCACCAGTAAATATTGACTAAAATTCTTTCAAAAAAAATAGACCTATTAGAGAAGGTCTATTGTAAAGTCTTTATATCATCAATAATTTCTTCATAAGGAACTTCTTTATCCCCGCTGTATAGCTTTTGGATTTTTCCCTCCTGATTAATTAGATAGAAGTATGATTGATGAATAACAATATCACTATTTTCAGGCTTTTGTGCAATTGTTTTGAAGCCTTTCGCAAATTCTTCGATATCCTTTTGCTGATAACCAGTAAGAAAATGCCAATTTGTTAAATCTGCCTCAAACTGCTTGCTATATTCAGCTAACACTTCTGGTTTATCAACCATAGGGTCTATGCTAAAAGAAACAAATTCAATATTTTCAATTTCTTCTTCTTTCGCCATTTTCTGTAATTTACTCATATTAAAAGTCATTGGCTGACAAATGTCTGGGCAGGCTGTATAAATAAAATCGGACACCCAAACCTTACCTTTCAAATCAGCTAACCCAAAAGATTTATTATTCTGGTCTGTGAAAGTAAAATCGGGAACCGGCCAGTTTTTTGCATCCTTTAGTTCTCCATTGCCACATGCCGAGAGAAGAAATACTGTAAAAACGCTTATAATTGTCAGTATTCGTATTTTCATTATTAATATCCGCTCCTATCTATATACGAACTAATTTTAGCAGACGTATACGAAAGAAGGAAGAAAAATTGGTGACAAACTTGTGAACGAACTTTTATGCAAAATCGCCATTATGATTTTTCATAATGGCAAAAAATGATTGAACAAAGGAACGATAATTATAATTTACTGCAACCTTATGAATTTTATAGTCTTTCGATTCTAACTCAGGGGCTTTTCTGAAATCCCCAATACTTTGCCCAAAAGCAATTCCTTGATCAACAACGACTTGAACCGGTGTTTCCTGATAAACAACCTCTGACTCATCAAGTAACGACCATAGTGTAAATACATCGTGCAACGGGCTACCGCTTATACCTGGATTCGTTTTTTGATAAAAAGAATAATAATAATCAACCATCGGTTTCACAATCAAGCCTGTTTTGTTATGTGTCTTTTCATAATGATGATGCAGCGTGTCTATAATCGATGGTGTGATAATGGCAGACATGGTAACATTCAAAGGGATGATATGGAGCTTTTTCGGTGCCTCATTCATAAGAATTTTTGCAGCATAAGGATCCCCAAAAAAATTTGCTTCAGCAACGGGAGTTACATTTCCCGGAAAGTTATAGGCTCCACCCATAATATAAAAATCATTAATTTTTTTCATCAGATTGGGATATAAAATAAATGCCGTTGCTAATGAAGATAATCTGCCTATATTAACAATAATCAAATCATTTTCATATTGTTCGATCAATGGAACAATTTCATTAAAGTTTTCAAATAAATTAGGATTCACTTCCATTTGGGGATCAATAGGACCAAGACCTTCAAAACCATGTACCTCAGGATAATAAACAGGCCTCTCTCCAGTCAGAGGAAGCACAGCTCCTCCATATATTGGAATATCTGTTACTCCCGTGACATTCTGTAGAAATGCCGCATTCCTCAAAGCATCTTTTCGAGAGACATTTCCATAGTCTGCAACAATACCAACCACATTTATTTTTTTGGAAAACAGAGCAAAAATGGCCGCAACAATATCGTCAATCCCAAAATCACTGAATAGAAGGACATTTTTCGCTTTCATCCCGCCCACCTCCTATACATAAACATATTCAGGAAAGCAGAATAAATAGCCATATTTTCAATAATCATTCTTCAGCTAATGGGATATATATTTTAAATATTGTACCTATGCCAACTTCACTTTCTACTTCAATCTTTCCTTTCATTCTATCAATAATTTGATAGCATACCATCATTCCAATACCCGTGCCCTTTTCCTTTAATGAATAAAAGGGGGTACCTAATCTATCCAATTCTATTTTTGACATACCTATACCAGTGTCACTAATTTCAAATACACCATATCCATTTTGCTTATAAACTGAAAGCGTCAGATTACCTCCATCTTTCATTGCTTCTATTCCATTTTTTAAAATATTTATGAGCACTTGCCTTAATTCACTTGGATTACTCTTTATGTATACTCCATTGTTTAAATTGATATCAATCGAAATATTCTTGGACATCATTGCATATGAATTCATTAATTCCATTACCCTCGAAGCAAACTCACCCGCATCCACCAGTTCCATATGTTCAATATCAGGCTTAGCTAAGGATAAGTAATCATTAATAATTGTTTCTGCTCTATGCATCTCTTCAATCATCAGTCTAATATACATGCGTTCTTCTTCACTCATCTGTTCTTTAGCCAGAAATATTTGCAGAAAGCCTTTCACAACAGTCATTGGATTTCTGATTTCATGGGCAACAGAAGCTGCTAGCTGTCCGATCGCATTCATTTTTTCTGCTCGCTGAAGTTCTCGTTGGATTTTTGTTCTATGCAAAATTTGTTCCATTTCATCAATAGCCTCTTCAAAACGGTGCAATGGAGCAATATTTTTATTCCCCGTTCCAAATTGTTCAGTCGTTGCCGATAAACGTTCAAACAGTTGTGAGAGCTGGTGTGTCATCGCATTAAATCGTTCGACCAATACACCAAATTCTGACTGGTCAGAGGTTTTTAATTTCACTTCAAAATTCCCTTTACTAACTTCATTAAACCCATCAATGATTTCATTTACAGGATTCAAAAATTTCCTTAATCCTCTTTTTAATACGATATAATAAATAATAATTATTACAACAAAGATTCCGATAAGGTAAAGGGAAATATTTTTTTGGTATTCACTTAGGATGGCAGCATTAATATCCATTGCTAATATAGCAACAAGTTCCCCATTATGATCTGAAATTGGAACAAATGAGGTAATCCAAAGGCCTAGTTCATCCCGATATAATGGACTAGAAACAATCTTTTCTTCTCTCATGGCTTCATTGAACGATTTTAGAAATGTTCCTTCAACCTTCAAGAAAGAGAGTGACTTCAGCCCTTTTTTTTCATAGTCCGCTGAGCTAACAAGAACAAATACCTCTCCAGAAGCAGAAACTTTCGGTGCTAGTAACAAAGCATTTGAATATGGAGCATTTTCATTTACAAGAGATATACTATGCTTTAAGTTTTGAAAAGAAGAATGCTTAAGGTTTCTTTCCGCTTTAACTTTTTTTATGTCCTCAATATCCATAATTGTCCCCCATAATGTGGACATTTCAACAACGCGAAACCGGAGCTGTTTCTCCATTTGCTTCGTTTGAAGAAATAGACTAATGCCAGCTGTAGAAATAACTAGAATTAAGCTTACAAAAAAGGAAAATAACAAAATTTTTCTGAATAAAGGCAAGTTGTTTAGTTGTTCCTTCATTATTCGTTCACCGAGTCCTTTTTCCACTTTATAAACCTTCCATTCGACAGAGGTTTACATAAATCCTCTAAAAACACAAAATTTTACGATTTAAGCACAATTGCGTTTAACAAGATGATTTCGGCTCTTTTTTTAACAATCGGTGATTGTGACTATGCTATGATGATATTGAATTGAATAATAAAAAGAAAATAGGTGATTTTATGAAAAAGAATATATTCGTATATTTCCTAATCTTTACAACCATCTTCATTTTACTATCAGCCTGTTCTACTGCAAAGGAAGAAAAGAAAGTAGAAAAGGATCAAGACAAGCACTCTTATCATGCAGAAAATGGTGATTTAAGAGAATTGACTGCCTCTATTTCCGATCCACCGAAATTCCTTGAAGATCAACATGAACAAATTCAAATGGTGTATGGTGCTGTCGGAGAATACCAGGATCTATTAGAGTATATTCCATGTTATTGTGGATGTGCTGATTCTGGAGATCATAAAGATAATTATGATTGTTTTATCAATGAAAACAAAGAAAACGGCGAGGTCGTATGGGATGATCATGGAACTAGATGCGGAACATGTCTGGATACAGCTGCAAAGAGCATAAATATGTTAAATGAAGGGAAATCCAAAAAAGAAATTCGCCAATATATAGATGATACATATAAAGAAGGCTATGCAGAACCTACACCAACCCCATTTCCAAGTTAAAAAGTCTGAGCAATATGCTCAGACTTTTTTATCTGTTACCAAAAGAAGTACCGGCAAATTCTCCGGTACTCAAGTGGCTACGCGTTATTTTTTAATTCTGGAGTCTTAAACAGCTTCTGATAATCAGGCCATTTTAAAACTCTTTTTAGATACTCTCGATAAGAATAGATATTATTCTCTTTTTGAACCCCATAAATTGTTTTTATATAGGCTTGTAAACGGACTTGAATCATGAAATAATAAGGGCTATTTTTGTTCAATACAGGAATCTCAGTAATCTTTACCTTCTGTCCAACAGCATTTTTGAACTCTAGGCTTTTGAATAGCAAAATATCAATCCTCTTTTTTACCCGTTTGACTATATTATACCCTAATTTCCGATCAAAAACTGTCTATTTGTGGAGGGTTCAAAAATTTTTTTAGTTCTCGTCCAACATCTCATATTGGTTGTTTTCTTCCCACTCTTTTTCTTTTTTCAGTTTACGCTTATAGATCACGCCTGATAGACTTATACTGATTTCATACAAAAGAAATAAAGGAATCGCAACAAGAATTTCCGTGACTAAATCTGGTGGTGTAATTAATGCGGCAACAATAACAAGAATGAAATACGCATACTTCCGCACCTTTTTAAGCGTTACAGGATTAATGATTCCTAGTGATGTAAGGAACATTACAACAACAGGCAATTCAAATAGAATCCCAAATGGCAGAGTCATATTCATTACAAACCGAAAATATTTCTCTGCAGTAAAATTTGTTGCCATCATTTCTCCGCTCAGTTCTACAAGAAAGGATAAAACTAAAGGAAAGATGATAAAATAGCCAAAGCACAATCCTAATAAAAATAAGATAAATAATCCTGGAATATATGATAACGAAATTTTTTGTTCAATTGGCTTTAATGCGGGTTTGACGAATAACCAAATCTGCAAGGCTAAAACAGGTATACTTCCAGCTAATGCAATGACACCTGCAAGTGTAAAGTAAACCCAAACGATATCGCTTGGTCCAAGAACAATTAACTTCACATCAAGATCTCTTACAAACCATTGATATATATCTTTAACAAAAATAAACCCTACAATAAAAAAGACTAAAAAGGCACCTGCTGAAATAATCAGCCTTTTCCTTAATTCATCTAAATGGTCAACTAAATTCAATTCTTTGTCTGCCATATTATTCTCCTGCCAATTTGAAGTGAATAAATTATTTAAAGTTGAAAAACACGATAAAAAAAGGGCAAGATATTAATCCTGCACCTTATTTAACCGTTTTTTCTTATCCTCATCTTCAAACTCTTCCATAACATCACTTGTTAATTCACGCGTAGATTTTTTAAATTCTCTTAACGTCTGCCCAAATGCACGACCAATTTCAGGTAATTTTTTTGGACCAAAAATAATTAATGCTAATACAAGAATTAATATTAATCCAGGAACACCGATGTTTGATAACATAAAAACATCCTCCTTAAAGTGCTTACTAGTGAATCTAGTATCATTATAGTGGTTTTAACGCATCTTGTGGGAAAAGAATAAAAAAGTTCATACTAAATTCACATTAGAAACCTAATTTTTGAATATGTGACTTTTTTCATTTCCAAATGAAACAATTTATAATTTCTTTTCTAAAGCCACTTTCATGCTATCCATAAAAGTACCACCATTCCTACATGTATTATATTACTCCTAATACACCTAAATTAGCAAATGGAAAAGGTTACTGTCCTTATTAATCTCCTTATAAGCAAACCCTTTTTTATTCATCCGCTCAATTAAGCTATTGTAATCTCCCCTATTCTTCAATTCAATTCCTACTAATGCGGGGCCATTTTCTTTATTATTTTTTTTTGTATATTCAAAGCGAATAATATCATCTGATTTTCCAAGTACCTCATCAAGAAATTCTCGTAGTGCACCTGCCCGCTGAGGAAAATTAACAATAAAATAACGCAATAAACCTTCATGCAATAAAGATCGTTCCTTCATTTCCTGCATCCGTTCAATATCATTATTCCCACCGCTAATGACACATACTATATTCTTCCCTTTGATTTCCTCTTTATACAAATCCAGTGCTGAAATTGGCAGAGCACCAGCTGGTTCAGCAACAATCGCATGTTCATTATATAACTCTAGAATCGTTGTACAAACCTTGCCTTCAGGAACGAGTAATATATCATCTATCAATTCAGAACAAATATCAAACGTTTTTGCCCCTACACATTTCACTGCTGCCCCATCTACAAACTTATCAATCCCATCTAAAGTAGTAACTGACTTGTTTTGAATAGAAGTAAGCATGGATGGTGCTCCAGCTGGTTCGACACCAATAATTTTAGTATTCGGGGAAATACTTTTAACATACGTACTGATTCCTGCAACTAGCCCGCCTCCTCCTATGCTTGCAAAAACATAGTCAACAGGCTCCTCACAATCATTCAGAAGCTCGACAGCAACCGTTCCTTGTCCGGCAATTACTTTCTCATTGTCAAAAGGATGGATAAATGCACTCTGTTCTTCCTCTGCACATTTCATCGCCTGTTCAAACGAATCATCAAATGTATCACCTATAAGAACAATATCAACATATTCCCTGCCAAACATTTCTACTTGAAATACCTTTTGTTTAGGCGTGGTTGCTGGCATGAAGATTTTTCCATGTACGCCCAAATGGCGGCAAGCATAGGCCACCCCTTGTGCGTGATTGCCCGCACTTGCACAGACAACCCCATTTTTGACTTCCTCTTCATTTAATGATTTAACTGAATAATATGCTCCTCTAAGTTTGAATGATCGTACATGCTGTAAATCTTCCCTTTTTAAATACACATTACAACTATATTTCTCAGAAAGACGTTCATTTTTTTGCAGCGGTGTATGGGCAACAATATCCTTTAATTGCTGGTATGCAATCAAAATCTCCTCCAACTGCACCCATTTTTTCTTCATTACCTTTTGTCCCATCTGTCACCCTCATTTCTCATCCGATATTAATTTGTTCATTATACCATGAGAGTTTTTGAATTCAATCATATAATTTAAAAATTTTTATTTTTCGGATATTTATCTGAATAGAAAAGAAGGATTTTTACATATACTAATCGAAAGTAAGAAAAACAGATGCTTAAAAATTTCTCGGGAGGTGGAATAGTGGAGTTTTCATTATGCAGTCTTGATGGTGCACTGCCAGTAGAAGTTACATTGGATGAGGATAATGGAAGGTATATGGTTCGCAAAAGCGATTCAAGTGGGGAGTTTTTTAATACTCCACATGAATTAATCCAATGGATAAAAAATAATTTTTCTCCTGAGGAATTTTGTGATCCGAATGAGTTCCAAATCATGGTGAATGCATTAACAGACTATTTGATCAACCCAACGTACTAAGACTATTAGACATACGTTTAACCTAATTATGAGCAAAACAGCAAAAGAGGATGAAACCTCAATCGTTTCATCCCCTATTTTTTATTATCGGTTTAAGAAGACTCGATCTTGTCAGAACGAATGTTACCTTTAATCATCATGTAAAAGCATTTACATACAATTTCTCAGGATTTTTTGAGTCTCATGAAGCCTTTTCCTCGTTATTGAAGCTATCAATAATAATATTCCTTACGTCCGCAGCAACATCCTTCATGTCTTTTTCTCGAATTAAATTTGGTTCGATTGGCTGGCAAATATTAATTTCAACATTTGCTGGACGAACGAGCCGATTATTTTTTTCAAAAATATCAGCTGTGCCTTTTATTCCAATCGGAACGATCGGAACCCCAGCGTCCTTCGCCAATCTAAGGCCTCCAGCTTTAAAATCTCCAACAGGTCCTCCTTTGCTTCTCGTACCTTCTGGAAAAATAACGATGGAGTGTCCGTTCTTTAATTTCTCTACCCCATCTCGAATAGATTTTACTGCGCTTCTCCGATCTTTGCGATCGATGAATACACAATTCATTACTTCCATCCATGATGAGATAATCGGTGCCTTTTTCACTTCTACCTTTGAAATAAAACCAAATGGCTTTTCGATAAACGCTAATAAAACAGGAATATCAAAATCACCTTCATGATTGCAAACGAACACAACTGGACCTTCAGGCAAAAGTTCCTTGCCCCTTACTTTCACTGTTGAACCAGTAATTTTCATTATGGTGCTAGACCATTTCATAGGTAATTGATGAATAAGGCGATCCCTTTCAACAACCGGCATTTCAGGACTTAGCTTCTTCATTTTCGCTAAGGTAGGCAAGCTATAAACTAAATAGCCAGCCATATAAACAACAAATGCGATCAATCGAATCATGCTGTACCTCCCAATCTATCTGCATTTTACCATTATATACTAGTTAGGCTCTTATAACTAGAATCTAAAGAAAAGCGGTAGACATAGCCGACACTCGTACCTCCTGTACGGGGGATAGGGTGCTCGCGTTTAACAAAAAAAGCTGCCCATAAGAGAGCAGCTAGTAAAAAATTATTTTCTTTCATAGATCATAAATTCATAATCATATGGATTTTTCTCATCTTTTATCCCTTTCTCTTTAGAAAGCAATGACCATTCCTCCATATTAAGCTCTGGAAAAAAGGTATCTCCTTCAAACTCATCGTATATTCGAGTTAAATAAAGCTTGTCCGCATCAGGCAAAATGAGTTTAAAAATTTCCGCACCGCCAATAACAAAGATTTCCTCGTCCTTCTGCCGGCTATATTCAAGGAGCTCAACAATTGTATTCAGCACAGTACAGCCCTCACATGTGAATGCAGGATTGCGAGTGATTACGATGTTTTCCCTTCCAGGAAGCGGCCGGCCAATGGAATCCCATGTTTTTCTCCCCATCGCAATCGGATGTCCCATCGTTGTTCGCTTAAAAAACTTTAAATCCTCTGGAAGATGCCAAGGAAGCTGATTATTATAGCCAATAACACGGTTATTGTCCATGGCCCACATGAGTGAAATCATACACTTACCACTCCTTTTATATGTGGGTGTGGATCATATTCCTCAAGAACAAAGTCTTCAAATTGAAACCCGAATAGATCCTTCACTTCTGGATTGATTCTCAATTTTGGAAGCGCACGCGGCTCACGGCTTAACTGGAGCTGTACTTGTTCGAGATGATTTAAATAAATATGTGTATCGCCAAATGTATGGATAAATTCACCAGGCTCTAAATCACAAACCTGTGCAATCATTCGTGTGAGCAGTGCATATGAAGCGATATTGAATGGTACACCAAGAAATACGTCTGCTGACCGCTGATAAAGCTGACATGATAGCTTTCCGTCAGCTACATAGAATTGGAACATACAGTGACATGGCGGCAATGCCATTTTATCAAGATCACCTACATTCCATGCATTTACAATCATCCTTCTTGAATCAGGATTCGTTTTGATTTGCTGAATGAGCTCGCTAATCTGATCAATCGTGTTTCCGTCTGCACCTGCCCATGAACGCCATTGATGACCATATACAGGACCAAGCTCTCCTTTTTCATCGGCCCATTCATTCCAGATTCTTACTCCATTATCTTGAAGGAATTTAACATTTGTATCTCCATTTAAAAACCAAAGCAATTCATAAATGATGGAGCGCAAATGCAATTTTTTTGTTGTTAACAGTGGAAATCCTTCCGCTAAATTGAATCGCATTTGATAGCCAAATGTACTAATTGTGCCCGTTCCGGTTCGATCTTCCTTCTTCACACCATTTTCAAGAACATGTTTACAAAGCTCTAAATATTGTTTCATACCAACCCAACCTTTTACTTTCGCATTGCTTTTATTGTATCAAAATGATAAGGGTAAAAAAATAAATTTCATCTATTTTAAGTTTTTCATAAAGCGATATGTTTCAGGTGCCGTCTTCTTCAATAGATTACTTGAATACCCACCGAGGAAATACATCGCAAATGCCTCTGCAAAATATTCTTCAGGAAAGGTTAAGAAATAATCCTCTTCTGGGAATAGCAGCTGTTTTTCCTTCTTCCAAATCGTTAAAAATTTTTGGTTATTTCGCATTCCATTATAAACATAGCGGTCAATGGAGTGAGCTAGCTCATGGAGCTCTAAATTCACGGAGCTATGCCCCTTTCCCTTGTCACTATATCCGATCTTCACAAGAACTGTTTTTGCCCCCCCAATGCCAGGAACGTCATCCCATGTTGTATCACCCTTATACCCTCTTGGAATCATACCTTCAAGATGGGCTACGGTTGGATTATCTGTTAGCCTTCCATTAAATAGTTTTAGTTTAATATTCTCTTCCCCTACTTTTGATAATAAAGAGAAAGGCAAATTATCCACTCTTGAAATAATTTGTGCTGCCTCAAACTCATCAAAAGGAGCGGTAGGCAAAAGAACCATGTTTCCGAGAACAGCTGGGGAATTAAGAACTAGTGACTTTTTTAATAATGAATGACTGGGGAAATCTTTCAGTTTGACACCACCCATAGCTGCTTGAGAACTGCCCATTAACGCTAGAGAAATAATCAGCATACATATAGATAAGCTCACTTTTCGCATAGACAGTACTCCTTCTATCATCATCGAGGTCAAGTAAATTGTAGTAGAATATTATTATTATATCATGTGAGATGATTGAATTGATTAGTAGTTATTTAGAAGAATATAGAACGCTCCCAATGTTAACCAAAAAAACAGGACACAGACAAGATAGTCTGGTCCCTACTTTAAGCATCATTCATTGATTAAGAGAATGAACGGACAACTTCACCTAAGCCAGGGGCTGATGTACCAGTCCCAACTGCTGCAAACTTCCACTCATTTCCATGACGGTAAATTTCACCAACAATTAGGCATGTTTGTCCACTGTAATTATCGGTTAGATTAAAATGGATCAGTTCTTGGTTATTAGCTGAATTCACGATACGAATGAATGCATTTTGAATCATGCCGAAATGCTGTTTTCTTTTCACACAGTCATATATATTAACTACAAATACAAGCTTATGAACTTGAGATGGTACACGGCTTAAATCAACTAGGATTTGCTCATCATCCCCATCTCCGTCCCCTGTTAAATTATCACCTGTGTGCTGGACACTGCCATCATTGCTCTTTAAATTTCCAAAATAAATGACATCACTGTTGCTTCTAATCTTTCCATTTTCACCAAGCATAATAACAGAAGCATCACAGTCGATATTCGCACCGCCGCCGCCTCCGCCAAATAACGAGCCGAGCAGTCCGCCGCCTCCACGGCTTTGAACCGGATCCCAGCCTAAACCTACCAAGATTTTTGAAAGTCCTGGATTTCCTTTTGTTAGATCAACACGTTGCCCTTTTTGTAAGTTAATTGCCATCCTCTTCACCTCATAATATTTTTAGTAATCTTTCTATGTAAACAATTGGCAAAAAGCCAATTGCCTATTAACCTTGAAGCTTAATTTTTTTGAAATTATCCTGAAGCTGTTCTAATCTTCTAGTTCCCTCTTCACGCATACGCTTATTTTCTTCTTCAATTGCTTTTGTTTCCTGCATCCCTTTAATAATGATGTTCCACGATTCCTCAATGGTCTCAATCTTAATGCTAGGACTGCCTGCAAGTCTTGCAATATCAGCACTTTGGGTAGAGATATTTTGTGCATTGCGCAAAAGCATTTCATTTGTTCTACGATCAAGCTCATTCATCGAGTCAGCAACAAGCTTCTGTCTTTTCGCTGCAACCGCTTGAATGATTCCGTTTTTAAAAATCGGGATTGTCGTTACAAATGCCGAATTTATTTTCCCAATAAGCTTCGTGTTCCCTCTTTGCAAAAGACGTATTTGAGGTGCTGTTTGTAAGGAAACCATTTTTGCCATTTCAAGATCATATACACGCTGTTCTAATAATTCAATGCCATTTCTTAATGTATCCAGCTGCATAGAAGCCATTTGATCGCCCGCAGCTGCACGAGATTCAAGCTGCGGCAACTGGTTGGTTTTCAGCTCATCCACCTTCATTTGTCCAGCTACAGCATATTTTTCTAGAGCTAAGTAGTATTGGTAGTTCTGTTCATACATTTGGTCAAGCATGGTTGTCGATTCTACCATCTCATTTTGATACTTAGAAATTTCTACATACACTTTATCAATTTCATGACCCATTGTTTGATATTTTCCAAATAGCTTATCAATAAGCTTTTCACCTTTTTTGAACAGCTTTCCAAATAAACCGCCTGAAGTTTTTTCAAAATCCTTTTTATCAAACTTATCCATAATACGGCCAAGCTGTTTTAAAAGTTCTCCTGAATCCTCAACCTTTGTTGCTCTCATATTGCCTAGAATTTGATCGGAGAAACGAGATATTTGGGTTGCCGGCTCTTTTCCAAATTCAAGAATTTGAATTTGATCCCGTTCATCAATCGAACGTGCCAGATTTTGCACTTCCGGGTCCTGACGAAGTGCGAGCTTAATTTCTGAAGCAGTCGTTTCTGTCAATTTATCTTCTGTTGTTTTCGTTAATGTAAGTTCAAGATTTGTTGGCTGCATTTGATTCATTGCTTCAATCTCCTCTTAGATTTTTAAAAATACCCTTTACTCTATTGAATAAAGATGGTTCTTTAAATTCCTGTTCAAAAACAACATCCTCTAGCCAATGGACATCATAGATCCCCTCATCAATAAAGTTTTCTAAGTCATTGTGCCCAGGAGGATTATACAAAACAATATCAATGCCAAATTGATTAAGTAATAATAATAAAGCTGCGTCAGTTCTTGTCATCGTGCCATTAAGTTCATTATTATAAAGAATTAGCTTTGGTACGTCCTGAGAATAATCAAACTTTTGCAGCAGCTGCAGAATACTGGCTGGTATTTGCATTCCCTGAGTAAAAAGGTAGGATTGGAGCTCCTCTATATCCTCATGGTAAACAGGTTTAATGTATGGTCTTGCACAAATATTACGGATGGCCATTGCAATCCCGTTCTGAAGCCCTGTAGGCAAATGATGGTATTTCCAATAATGGGCTGCCATCATTTTTTCCGGGTCAAGTAAGCCATCATTTCCTCGTGCATTTCGATAATGAAAACGAAAATCATTGTTAACATTATTTGTAAATGGGAATCTTTGGATGAGTAGACTATGATCCATTTGACTGATCAGTTGTAGTCGATCCCAATATTCTTTCCGGTTCTTACTAACTCCCTGTACTTTTGCAAAAATTGCAGGAATTTTCACTTGGCCATTCTTTACCTCAAAGTTTGGTCGTACCATTGCCTTTTCCTTAATCAAAAGAAATAGTTCATCATAGGTTGTTTTTAATGTAACCGATAACGGAGTATACTCACGTAGCTGCCATGGCTTATAAAATCCCGAACCTTCATGGTTTAAGATCGACTCAATTTCTCTAGAGGCACGGTAAGCAACTGTAGATGAGCGCCGGCTTTTTTCTGTTGGGAATGGCTCAGGCTGTTTTTGCTCCGGATAATTGTGAATAAAAGTATTATTTAATTCTGTATGACTACCTATTATGATGTCTTCCCCAGATGGAGAGAATACAATGATGTCACAACCCATTTGGAACAAGTAGTATAAAAAATAATGATGGCTTTTATTCGAATTTCCATACCATAATAATTTTGGCATCGACACTTCAGGGCTTACCCTATTCCAATCCGCGCCAAGATGGTTAATGGTCCATTTAATGATATCAACTAGAACTCGTCTCAATTCCTGATTCTTTAACCCATCTGTCTCCTGTGTTGAAAACAGCTCAAGAACAGCCATCATCGCTTCTCTTGTTTTTCTATGTAAGGAAGGATTGGTTGATTTCAGTAAAAGCTGTTCTCCATCTAGGAAGGCAACAAATCGATTAATCGATAAATTCTGTTCCCGATTAATATTCAATACCTTTTGGATGGATTGAAATTGTTGATTATCAATCGTTTTATCAAGGGTATCCTCACTTAGCAAAATAAGTCCCGCTTGCTCTGTATGGATGAGATCATACAGCTTGTTGTAGTACTCGTCCTCATCTAATGGAATACCCAAAAAACGAGCAACCACTTGGCCAAAATGGACTGTTTTTTGTTCAATCGTAAATTGCGGCCTTTCCTTTGTGTCTTTTTTTAATGTAGGCAGCCAATTCTCATTAGAAATCGGCAATAAATGAGGTTTCATTTGAAAATATGTCTCGTTCATTTAATAATCCCTTCCCTCTATGAGCGAAAGACTTAATTAGAATAATAAAACTACTACATGCTAACTTCACTGCATAACCGGAATGAAGTTATTAATAAATGTAAACTTATTACCATGATACCATACGTTCCAATGAATTCTAAAACGATTCCTCCAAATATGAAAAAAAATCATTCGGGTTCTGCCAGATTTAACCTGAAAATCCTTATTTTCTTTCACTTTGTCCTCCTTTCACCTTTCATCTTGTCCATGCATATAGATGAGTACTATGATTAGAAGGTGAGCAGCTATGAGGTTTTTATATAGAAGGGCGAAATACCGTATACATGAATCGGATACACAATTAGTAGAGGATGTTTTGAGTTCAGATATTTTTATTTTCATAGATTTGTTTTTTTGGTCATTGTTAATGACCCTACTCACATTATCCCTTCATTTTTCATTGTTTGGAGCATGTATCATCTTTATTTGTTCCTACATTTTTGGAACGTGTCTGCATTTCTTCTTAAGAAGATGGACGAGAAAACCGCAAAATTAAATACTTTTTTCTATTACTGCGCTTGAAATTCTATGTAAAATTTCTTCCCCAGCGAAAACACCTTTACAAGCAGTATATAAATAATTGGAATGACAGATCCCCTCATTTTTTAATTCACCATGGGAAGGCACGTATGCGTAATCACATATTTTCAGAAAATCATTGTCTAATATAGAGTCCCCTGCTCCGAAAACGGTATGGATCCCTTCCCGGTCTTTAATGAATTGAACCGCTTCCCCTTTACTAACAGGTTTCGGCATTACATACAGCTTTCTTCCTTGAATGGAAATTCTCCAGCCGCCAGTTTCGGCAATTTTACGGATATGCTCCTCCGTTTCTATACCTAATGCATCCTCAAGAATATAATAAAAGAATAGCGTTTCAACCTTTTTTATCGTGCCTCTTATTGGCAGTTCGTTTATTTTTTCAATCATCTTCTGAATGGAAACACATTCATTTTCCAGTCGCTTTTGAACGGATTCTCTCCATTCCTGAAGGGGAAGCCCATTATAAATGATCGTTGCTCCATTTGATGTGACAGCATATTTTAAAGGGATCGAATGAGCAAAAATAAACACTCTTTCATATTGTTCATACGTTCTCGTTGTAACAGGTATAAATAAAAGAGAATCGGCTATTTCCTTTAATAAATGATATGCTCTGTTTGACATGAAAGCTACTTCTTGTGCATTCTTTCGCTCAACAGCCATTAGATCACTTACCGTATGCTGCTTAAAGTCGGCTAATGCTCGGTTGGAATAGATAAGAGTGCGGTCTAAATCTGATGCAAACATCATCATTGTCTTTCACTGACCTTTTTTATTAATCCGCAGCATGTATAGCTCATGTTTGGATAATGAACAATTTCTACGTCTCTCTCTTTAGCTAGCAGCAAGATATGCCGAACAAATGGACTGCCTGGGTCTTTCATTAATATCTTCCATGGAATTCTACGGAGCAGCACTCTCGTTGTTTCTCCAACACCCGGCTTTACAAAATGAGTAGATTCAATTCCAAATTCCTTTGCCATTCGTAATACTTCATCCATCCCTTTAAAAGTACCATCCATTTGATTATCTACTAACCGTTCAAATGCCTCAAATGCCTCTTGCTGGATCACAGGAAATTCTTGTGAAACAATATCAATATACTCATTTGAAACATCTGCATCTATTAAATTCTCATAATACTTTGCCCCATGAAAATCATCTGGTCCGATCAATTGATCATTTAATACTGTTCTGCTGACTAAGCCTGAAACAGTTGAATTTAAGCATGCGCTTGGAATGAGAAAGTCTTCCCTTGTTCCATAAAGACTTGTACATTGTCCCGGATCAGCTAAAACTGCCAGCGTATCATCGAGAACCATTCCGTACCTCTTTTCAAATGCCTTGCAAGCTTTTGTTAATTCTATCGATATTGCACCTTTTCCAGTCCATCCATCAACGAATTGAAGTTTTTTTCCAGGGTGATTCTTAAGAATATGATGAATCGCATTTTCATCGATTCCCTTATCCCGAATAATCGAGATGCTGTAATGCGGAAGATCTGTTCGATATTTTAATTGAATATATCGTTTAATAAGAATTCCGACTGGTGTCCCTGCACGGGCTAAAGAAACAAGAACAGTATTTTGTCCTTTTTGGTGAAAAATTTGCTCAGCAACGATCCCTGCACATAATGCAACCTTCTGCTTGTACTCTGCAAGTGTTTCCCTAAAAACTTGCATGTAATGGTCAGGAGGCTGATATTCAATTGGCAAAGTCTCACTATAATGCTGTCCAGACTGAATATTCTTCTCGCGATCCTCAGTAGTGCCTTCAAGCTCGTAGCTGCTCAAATCCTTTAATAAAAAAATAACATCGTTCTTATCATATGAACCAAACTGGCGTTTTGTGTCTAGTATTTTACTCATTTAAACAACTCCCATTATAGAAAACTACTTTTATATCAGGAATATTTGTTTTTTTAAGCTCATTTAGCATAGGCTGCAGCCTTCCCATTGAAACGGCTCTTTCAAAAAATACAAATAACTGATCATATTCATTTGGGGGGATATTGTAAACAAAATGCTGTACTCTCCAATCTTCAGGGTTTGGAAAGGTAATCCCATACTGCGCACCATAATCTTCTCGATTTTCTATATAGATCGGGCTGCGAGTTGTTGACTGATAGCTGACCTCTTGTCCCATATAGGAAGCAAGCTTCATTGGCACATACATAAATTCACCAGTCCCAAGACAGAGAACTTTCTTTCCCGTTCGAAGTGATGCTAAAAATTGACCCGCTTCTTTTAACGATTGATCGATCCTCTTGTTAAAAGCGGCGCTTATCCCAAAGCGACCCGTTTCATTTGAGAATGGAATATGATTTATTTCACCATCTTGAGAAATAGAAGGATAATTAATGGATGTTAATTCATAAGAAAATCGTCCATTTAGATTTATAGTAGACACTGCTGCCGTACAACATATACTTTCTGTTTCTTCAGCTAATTGTTCGCCACTCTTTAGAGCACCTGATAATTGTATGTTCCCTTTGAGCAAACTAACAGATTGAATGGTAACTCCTAGCTCTTGTTCAAGATTTTTATACAATTGCATATGTTCTTCCGAACGCCAATCCAAAATGGAGACAACTGTATACATCTTTCTTGGAAACCTTGCATGAATGGAGCGAATAATATTAATATTTGTTTTTCCTGTTGTCATTTCATCATCGACAAGAATAATTTCACGATCGTTATTTAAAATCGATTCATCTACATAGCAGCGATGAGATGTCGCATGTGAGTGCTCTTCCTCAAAAGTAAAAACCGGGGCGATCCCCATTAATTCTTCCCTTGTTGTATGAAAGAAATCGGCCTGTTTAAAAGAATGGTAGAATGCATGTCCAAGTGCAGTGGCAGTTTCAGCAAAGCCAATGATCACAGGATTCACTCGATCATCAATAAATGGTTCATCTACATAGTATTTTGAATCATTTAAGAAAGAGAAAAGCAATTCTTCCCTGCATCCTGTCTCAATCCCTTTCACACTTTCCATATAGCGGTTTGCCAGTAATGCACCCGTTAGTAGCCCCATTCTAGGATTGATCGGAATATGCTTTCCCAATACTTTACTAACAAATAGAAACGACCGTTTCTTATTCATTCTTGCGGCCATCTGAAAAAGATCATCTGGTGTTAGACCATAAGGATTTTCTGTAATTTGGACATCAACTGTTAACTGGTTCAGGACTGGAAGTGTTAATTTCATTGGTAAGCAGGTCAATGTATGTGTATTCTTCATTTAGCACCCCGTATATTTCTGACTTCAAAAGTACTTTTTTCGCCCAATAAAAATGCGGCTTTATTTCATTCATTTTATTTTGGAACGCGCTTTTCATTACCCCGATTTCCCCATTCGCTTGGCTGACAATGCTTTTCGCATCTAAATACTCTTCATATGTCACTGTATTTAATGCCTGAACCGGACGAATATGTGTCGGGTGAATAATTGTCTTTCCTGTTAATCCATTCGTAATATCCATAAGGATTTCCCTAATAAGGCCATCCATATGCTTGTCAATTAGCTTCGACCTTAAATCTATTCCATCCTGTCCGAAGCGCTCACGGAAAGGGGTTTGTCTTAATTGCGGCTTGAGCATTCTTTCCTTCGAAGAAAAATACTCCCATACAGGACCTGAGATAACATACGGATGGTCAGATCGTAAAAATACATTGATAATATCTGATATACAATCCCTGATAACGGCAATATCATAAACGGTCGTATCTGAATTCCTCCTGATACCATAAAGACCACAAAAATCAGTTGCGCCAATACGAATATTTAAAATATAATCCTCATACTGATCAACAAGAGTTTTAATAGATAGAAGCTCATCTAGCCTCGTTTCTTTTTCAATTACTTTTTTTGTTTCTAAAATAGGTAAAGCATATAGTTTATGACCTCTATCATTCAGTAGTTTAATTTCTTGTAAAATTGGTTTGCAGTGCTTTGGAGAGAATTTTGGGATAACAATGCCGGTTAGCAGGTTGAGTCCTTTCTGTATTTGCTTTTTTAACCGTATGAATTGACCAATATCCCTTATCCGAATAAAAATTAATGGAAGGTCATCCTCATTCAGCAGACCTTTCTCCATTTCTTCACTAAGGTTATTCAGTTCCTCAATAAGACGGGTCTCAGCTACCTGTACTTCTTCATCCCCAATCGCATCCTCTAAATCAATAACCATTGAAGTCAGTCCAGCATGTTTCTTCGATAGTAAATCTTGATGAATGTTTGGCCGGGTCGCCGGCATATAAAGAGTCGCTCCAAGTGCATAAGCAAGAACTTCCCTTTGAGAATTTTTCGAGAAATGATAAGGTTTTTTATAGAAAATTCGGTCATATTCTTCTTCATGAAGATCTGAAAATAATCTCATCCCACTAACTCCGTTTCAAAAAATAAATTGGTCATTGATTATACATGATAAAAGATAGGAAAGCGTAAAATTTTTCACACTTCCCACAAAAAGGTAAAAAGAAAGGGAGCGGACAATTGTCTGTTCCCTTTAGGTATATCAAATATACATCTTGTTTTATTCTCCGCTTGTTGCTGTTTTCTTTTTATTTATGAAGTGGATAATGAAAGTAGCTGCAAATACAACAAGTAATAGGATGAAGAAATACACATGTTCAATATGGATGCCGAAAACACCCAATAGCATTTTAATAGAAATAATCAAGATCAGAACATACGCAGAAGTTTCCAGTTCTGGTACTGCATCAATTAATTTTAAGAAGACACCTGCAACCCCACGCATCATTAATACGCCAAGCATACCTCCAAGTAACAAGACCCATACTTCTTGGCTGATCCCAAAGGCTGCAAGAACACTATCAACAGAAAAAGCGATATCCATAAGCTCAACAGCCGCAACGGTTCCCCAAAATGTTCCAAATAGTCGAATGAGGAGGCCGCCTTTGTTGATTCCTTGCACCTCTTCCTCATCTTCACTATCTGCTTCTTTTTTCTTATCAATGAAATATTTAATTGCAAGCCATGCAAGGTATCCTGCGCCTAATACTTTTACCCACCAAAGCTCGATTAGGAAGACACCAATTCCAATCGCGATAAAACGGAAAATATAAGCACCTAGTAATCCATAAAACAATGCTTTTTTCCGCTGTTTCTCTGGTAAATGCTTCACCATAACGGCAAGAACGAGTGCATTATCTGCTGATAAAAGTCCTTCCATGATAACAAGTGTTCCAATTAATCCCCAGCTTACTGGATTTGTTAAAACCTCTACCCACATTTCCCAATTAAAAAATTGGGCATAGGTATTTAATATACCTTCTAAAATCGCCATCCTTGTATGTTCCTCCTGGTTATATATCTATGATTTTTAGGTTGAAAAGACCAAATTATTTTTGCCTTTCAACAATTTAGCCGATTTGCAATCCGAAATCTTTCGCGAGTGCAGCAAGACCACCTTGGTAGCCGCTTCCAATTGCACTGAATTTCCATTCTGCATTGTGTCGGTATAATTCACCAACAACAATGGCTGTTTCAATAGAGAAATCTTCTCCTAAATCATAGCGAATTAGTTCTTCTCCAGAATCTTCACTCATAATTCGGACGTATGAATTTGAAACTTGGCCAAAGTTTTGATTGCGAGCTTCCCCTTCGTGTATTGTAATTGTGAACGTAATACGTTGAATATCGGCGGGAACATTTGCTAAGTCAACCTTTACTTGCTCATCGTCTCCTTCACCTTCACCCGTACGGTTGTCTCCTGTATGTACTACCGAACCATTTCCGCCATTTGTATTATTATAAAATACGAAGTCCCTATCAGATGTTACCTTCCCATTATCCCCCAAAAGGAAAACGGATGAATCAAGATCAAAATCATGTCCGCCATCATATTTATTAACATCCCAACCAACACCTACTACTACTTTTGTTAGCCCTGGATTTGCTTTTGTTAAATCTACCTTTTGTCCTTTTGATAAGCTAACTGCCATTGTTTTTACCTCCATTTAATAGAATACTTTTTAATACGCTGGGTGTTCAAAAAGGTTTCAAAAAAATATAAAAAAATCCCTTGCCAAAATTTAACTCATCCATTTTGGCGGGGTATTTTTATCCCAATAAATCGTTCCAAGCTCATGATGTGTCTGGAATTGATCATGATACGTATGGTAATGAAAATTAAACCAATAGCCTTGCTGAGGCGGCTGGTCTCTTCTAACATGAAAACGAATAATGTCTTCATTTGTTGCTTCATTTTTAATATGAAATATCTTCTCTGATTGGCCGCCGCCCGGACGTTCAGTCACTGCTAAATTAATCAGTTCCTCTTCAGGATACTGTTCAGCCACGTTTTGAATAGCTTTTTCAATATTAGGGAGTACCATTTCAGAAAATTCGTTTGCAATAACTGGTTTTATTTTTGGTCCGAACTTTGCATATGACTGATTCTCTGCTTCATGTATCATTTTCCTTATAAACTCTTCTTTATTAATATGCCCAATTTCTTCGGAACTAGAAGACAGCGCATTTACTGAACTGCTTTCCTCATTTGTAGGTTCAACAATGTCCCTTTTAGGGTTCTTATCTGTACTGGAATTATCATAAAATATAGCATGTGAAGGGGTAACTAGTCCAAATGTTAAGATAGTTACCATGACAACGAACGATTTACGAAGCCAATTTGGCATGATTTCAGTCTCTCCCTTCCATTTTTACTATTATTCTTGTCGAATTTTTTCAATTATAAAAATAGTAATCTCTCTCACTCTATTATTATACTTTGTTCTACAGAAAAATGGAAAAATCAGATTAACTTTTCGCAAAAAAATATAATCTATGAATAGATATTTTTATTTGGGGAATAGTAAGAAAAAAATGCCATATATCTAAATTAAACCAGATAGAAAGGAGACTCCCTTCATGGACTGGAATGTACTCATCGTTATTATTTCATTTATCATGCTTGGTTACTTTGTTTATTTAGCTATTGCAGAATAAGCACGATGGAATACGGACAGATTCTCTATTCCGTTTTTTATCGTCTCGAAAATATAATATAGAACGTTGTGGATACCGTATGTCAGGTTGTCTGCATCCAGCTCCAGCGCCTATCGCCTATCAAACTTCAGGCCATGACCAAGGCGCTTGTGCTTTTTTTATTTTTCAATGACCCCATAATGAAATTTTGCTGTTTTTCTCTTATGCTCATGAAAATTGAATCTTTCAAACCGAGAACTTAGGTAATGATCTTTTAGAACAACCCTCTCCTTAGCTACTCTCTTGGCTTCTTTAATCAGTTGGTCAGTCAAATCCTCGTATATAGCAAAACGTTTTAATGCTTTTATGCCATCCGATTCAAGAGTATTGTCCTCAAACATCGGATCAAAGTATACACAGTCATAGGATTGGTCAGGAATACTCTTTAAGAATGGCAAGGATAATTTATTTATTACTCGTATTCTTTTCATAGCCAGATCCAATTCCGAGATCCCAGACGTCCATGAATGCAGCCCGTTTTTCACGATATACCCTAAATACGGATTCCCTTCTATACCGGTCACTTTTCCTTTCTTTCCAACGATAAAGCTCGCAACAATGCTGTCAGACGCAAGCCCTAACGTACAGTCAAGAAGTGTTTTGCCCGCATATAGGCCAGCTGCATCCACAAACGGATCATTCTCCCCCTTCATCAGTCGCTTCACCCTAAACATGGCAGAATTAGGATGGAAAAAGAAAGGTTCTGAATCTTCCATCGGATAGAGCTCAAGCCTCTCTTTCCCTACAACGATACAATCTTCCTCCTCAACTTGCTGAATCAATTGAACAGAACGCTTCTTTCTTTGAACAAATCGGCCACCTAAATCTTGAGCCACTTTGATTGCTGCCCTGGTCATTTCTTCATTTGTTCTGCCTGCTGTCGTAATAATCATAGTAATGTTTTCTCCTTTTCCTTCGCATTACGAAAAAACCAAAGGACGTCATCAGACATCCTTTGGTTCAAAGACAAGAAAGTATAACTTTAGAGTTAGAGAATTGCCTAGCGCAAGCATCCTATTGCCTATCAACTTCAGGCCACCTCCGCAACGATTGCGCCATCATCGGTTCACTCTCGCTCACCGTATTTCCTTTATCGAAGAACCTGTCCTTCCAGATTGCACGGCGGTGACCAGGGCGCATGCGCTTTTCTTATTCTCATTCATTATGTGCTTCAAATGCAGCAAGCAAGTTTTCCATAATAGCTTCCATCGGATGATCTTCAATATCATGACGGTGGATAAAATGGACGACTTCCTTCCCTTTTAATAAAGCCATAGACGGAGAAGATGGCTCATAACCAACGAAGTACTCTCTCATTTTCGCAGTAGCTTCTTTATCTTGCCCTGCAAATACAGTGACTAAATGATCTGGTTTCTTTTCTGTTCTTAAAACAGCTTGCGTTGCTGCTGGACGTGCAAGTCCTGCTGCACAGCCGCAGACAGAGTTAACAACGACAAGCGTCGTACCCTCAGCTTTTTCCATAAATTCTTCTACTTCGTCTGCAGTGAGTAATTCATTAAATCCTGCATTCACAAGCTCTTGTCTCATCGGTTGGACCATTTGCTTCATATATTCCTCATATGCCATAGACATATTCAATCAGCCTCCATTACAACATTGGTATTGTAAGCATACTATAATCTATGGCTATTTTGCAAAAGGAAGCGATTAAACATTCTGTTTTGTTTTCTCTTCTGCTTCTTCAAAGTAATCTGTCACCGCACCTCTCGATGCACAGGAAACAAGTCTCGCATATTTTGCCAAGGTTCCTCTAGAGAGTAAAGGAGGAGCCATCCAGTTTTCTTTTCTTCTAGCAAGTTCTTCCTCAGTTAAATCAACAGATAGTTCCTGAGACTCGCTATCAATTGTTATTAAATCTCCATTCTCGATTAATGCAATCGGTCCGCCAACTTGTGCTTCTGGCGCAATATGACCAATTACAAACCCATGTGACCCCCCAGAGAAACGGCCATCCGTTAATAAAGCAACGCTTTCTCCTAATCCTTTTCCTACTAAAATCCCTGAAATCGATAGCATTTCCGGCATGCCCGGTCCGCCCTTTGGTCCTTCATAACGGATAACGAGCACATCTCCAGCATGAATCTCACCGTTCATAACTGCAGCAGTGGCTGATTCCTCATCATCAAAAACTTTTGCTGGACCAGTCATGCGCGTTACTTTTAATCCCGAAACTTTAGCAACCGCCCCAGATGGTGCAAGATTCCCCTTAAGAACAACTAACGGTCCATTTTCTCTTAATGGCTTGTGAAGCGGGTAGATAACCTTTTGACCTTCGTTTAAATCAGCAGCACCTGCAAGGTTTTCAGCTAAAGTCTTGCCTGTAACCGTCAAGCAATCCCCATGAAGCAAGCCTTCTCTTAATAGCAGCTTCATGACTGCTTGTACCCCGCCAACTTCGAAGAGATCCTGCATCACATATTTGCCGCTCGGTTTTAAATCAGCAATATGCGGAACGGTTTTCTGCAATCGGTTGAAATCATCCAGCGACAGATCAACCTCTGCCGCATGGGCAATCGCCATTAAATGAAGAATCGCATTTGTTGAGCCGCCAAGTGCCATTACGACTGTTATTGCGTTTTCAAACGCTTTTTTCGTTAGAATATCACGCGGGCGAATATCATTTTCTAGCAGTTTATAAACTGCTTTACCAGCTTTTACGCAATCATTTCGCTTTTCATCTGTTTCGGCTGGATTCGATGAGCTGCCTGGTAAGCTCATCCCAAGTGCTTCTATGGCACTTGCCATCGTGTTTGCCGTATACATTCCGCCACAAGAGCCTGAACCTGGACAAGCATGGCATTCAATTTTTGTTAGCTCATCTTTATTGATTGCGCCCCCATTGAATTGCCCAACTCCCTCAAAGACGGAAACGATGTCGATGTCTTTGTCATGCAGCTTCCCAGGTTTAATCGTGCCACCATAAACGAAAACAGCAGGCAAGTTCATTCTTGCAATTGCCATCATACAGCCTGGCATGTTTTTGTCACAGCCCCCGATTGCTACAAATCCATCCAATGATTCACCGCCTACAACCGTTTCAATTGAATCCGCAATTAAATCACGGCTAGGAAGGGAATACCGCATTCCCTCGGTCCCCATTGAAATTCCGTCTGAAACTGTAATGGTATTAAAAATTAATGGGGCACCCCCAGCCTCCCTTGCTCCTTTCTTTGCTTGTACCGCCAGTTCATCAATATGTATATTACATGGTGTTACCTCACTCCAAGTGCTCGCAATTCCGATCATTGGCTTTTGAAAATCCTCATCTGTAAATCCTACCGCCCGGAGCATTGCCCGGTTAGGCGCTCTTTTCTCATCATCACTGATTACATGACTGCGAATTCTTAAATCTTTCGACATCGATGATTCCCCCCAAAAATAATTTCTTTCCAATATAGTCCTTTTTCGTTTGAATTGCAATAATTTTCATAAAATTATTTTATTTTTAAAATAAGAAAGACGCTATGCTGCATTTTGAGCGATAGCGCCTATTCGTTAGATAAAAGTGTAGATATTCAAATTTAAGTTCAGTTTTTGCAAGATTATTTATTTTATCACAAAAAATAGCGCTTATTTCTTTCTAGATTCCGTCATTTGCTTCCAAACGGAGCCTTTTGCTTCCTCTCCTTGCTCAATTCTTTCAATCGCAAGCTTAATTTGCATGCTTACCTCAAATTCAGAGTCATTTTCTGCTGCTTTTAATGCAGGGATGGCATCATCATCTCCTACTTCATAGAGGAACATCGCCGCCCGCCAGCGCACTAGCTTGCTCGTATCCTTCAAAGCCTCTATCATGGCAGGCATCGCTTCTTTAAAGCCAAGATCTGATAAGCAATCACCGGCTGTTCTTCTTACAGTAACCGTCTTATCCTTCAAAGCTTTATATAACAATGGGAGAACTTTTGGATCTTCAATCATGCCTAAGTATACGGTTGCCAGTCTTCTTATTGATGCTTTTTCATCTTCTAATGCTTTTGCTAAAACAGGTAAATCCTCAAGTTCTGGATCATCCATTTGTTCAAGTTTTTGATAGCGATCCCGCCAATCCGATTGATCTAAATCCTCAAGTGTAAGTTTCAGAAGCTGCCTGCTTTGTTTCTCCTGTTTATGATCTGGATTGATTGCCTGATCTATAAGCAGTTGTAATCTGCTTTCAGGATAGGCTGCAATTAATTCTTCAACTACATCATGACCAATTTGTTCAAAGTCGCCATACCGAACGCCAACCTCAACCCATTTTCGAACTAAAACCACGTTATCTCCTTCAAGCTGGGCTGCTGCCAATGCCTTCATAAAGGCTTCAGGCAATCCGAAGCGCCGTTCCTCAATCCCATCAGTCAGTTTCACTTGCATTGGAATGTTTTTATACTTTTGGACAAACACTTTGATTTCACCAAAGTGTTCATTGACTGCGGAATGACTTTCATTTGCTGTCTCCGCGTCTTCGCCGAAAGCATTTCTCACTTGTGGCAGAAGATCCTTCCAATCATATTTTGCATTTCTTTCTACTGCTAAGAAATCCGCTACATGGTAAACACCCTTCACCCCTTCTATTTCAAGAATATCTTGAATAACTTTAGGTGCATCTTCCCGATTTTCTTTTTTATAATTATTGCTTTTTCCCATTGGCAGCTCTTCATTCAAAATAACCTTCATCGTATTTGGACTTGGAGTTGGCTCAATTGCATTTATCTTCACAGTTTTTCACCCTTTACAATATTGTCACAGTAATAACTAAAATCATTTTAACATAATAGATGTTTTGAATCATAAGATGCGCTTCCAGTATAAAAATAGCCTGCCCATAAAGGGCAGGCTACGGAAAATTCATTGCTCAGCTATTTCTGAAAGATAGCTCCATCTCTCAATCAAATGTTCCAATTGTTCATTTAGAGCGGCTTCTTCCTCCATCAACGCTCTTGCTTTTTCGAAATCACTGCCTGTATTGTTCATTTCTGCAGCAATTTCCTCAAGCCGTGTTTCTGTATTTGCTATATTATCTTCAATTCCTTCCCATTCTCGCTGTTCGTTATAGCTTAGCTTTTTTTTCTTTGGTTTTTCCTGTTCTTTCTTTGCAGGGGCAGTGGTCTTTATTTGCACGATAGGTTTTTCATTTTCTTTTTCAAGATATTCGCTGTAATTGCCAAAGAACGAGTCAATTTGTCCCTGCCCTTGCAAGACAAGGAGCTGATCAGCCACCTTATCTAGGAAATAGCGATCATGAGATACAGTAATGACTACTCCAGGGAAATCTTCAAGATAATCCTCAAGCACAGTCAATGTTTGTGTATCCAGATTATTTGTTGGTTCATCAAACAGGAGAACATTTGGTTCTGTCATTAATATTTTTAATAAATACAGGCGGCGCTGCTCCCCGCCTGAAAGCTTACGGATCGGGGTTCCATGCGTAAAGGAAGGAAATAAAAAGCGTTCAAGCATTTGGGCAGCGGAAATCGTTTTCCCGTCTGAGGTTTCAACAACCTGTGCAGTTTCCTTCAAATACTCAATCATCCGCTTATTCTCATCCATATCTTCGCTTTCTTGTGTGTAGTAAGCGATCTTCACTGTCTGACCGATGATTCGTTCTCCAGAATCTAATGGGATTTTTCCAGCAAGAATATTTAGAAGAGTAGACTTTCCTGTTCCGTTTTTTCCAATTATGCCGATTCGATCTCCTGGCTTCACTAGGAGACTGAATGAATTTAAAATGATCTGATCCTCATATTTCTTCGAGGCATCCTTTAATTCAAAAACTTGCTTCCCAAGCCGGCTGGCGTTTAATGACATATCCAGCTTTTCTGATTGTTTCACAGATGCAAGCTGATCATCTAATTGATCGAAGCGCTGGATTCGCGCTTTTTGTTTTGTCGTTCTTGCTTTCGCACCTCTGCGAATCCACTCTAGCTCTCTTCGATAGAGATTTTTTCTTTTTTCAATCGTTGCCGCCTCGTTTTCTTCACGGATTGCTTTTGCTTCAAGGAAGGCACCGTAGTTTCCTTTATAGCTATACAAGTTCCCACCATCCAGTTCAAACATCCGATTGGTTACACGGTCAAGGAAATAACGATCATGGGTAACAAGTAAGAGGGCGCCTTGATAACGACCTAAGTATTCTTCAAGCCACTTAACGGATTCATAATCAAGATGGTTTGTCGGCTCATCAAGGATCAGCAAATCAGGTGACTGGATAAGCGATTGAGCAAGGGCGACTCTTTTCTTTTGTCCACCTGAAAGCTCCCCAATTTTTTTATCAAAACTTTCAATGCCCAGCTTCGTTAAAATCGATTTTGCATTTGTGCTTGCATCCCAAGCGTTCAAAGCATCCATTTTCTTTTGCTGCTCGAAAAGCTTCTCTTGTATCATTTGATTATCAGGTGTTTTATTTAATTCCAGCAGCGTCTCTTCATATTCTCGAAGCAAAACAAGAACTGGTGCATCCCCTGCAAATACCTGTGCCAAAACAGTTAATTCAGGATTTAAATCCGGCTGCTGGGCTGAGTAGGCGATTGTGTAGTCTTTTGGAGAAATAATTTCACCCATGTCCGGAAGATCTACGCCAGCAACTATCTTTAATAAGGAGGACTTACCTGTTCCATTTACACCGATAAGTCCTACCCTGTCCTTTTCAGAAATCGTAAAGGAAATATCATTAAAAAGTTCTTTTTCACCATATGTTTTTGTAACATGTTCAACTGAAAGCATTTTCATATCTGACCATTCCATTCTCTATAAAATTGCTCAAGAAATTGCTCCATAAATTGATGCCGGCTCGAAGCCATTTCCCTAGCTGTATCCGTATTAAGGAGATCTTTTAGCTTTAGCAGCTTCTCATAAAAGTGATGGATTGTTGATGACTTTCCAATGCGGTATTCTTTTTCAGTCATTTCTTCTCTAACTTTAATCAATGGATCGTAAAGAAGATGACCTTTTTTTCCACCGTAAGCGAAGGTCCGTCCAATCCCAATCGCTCCTATTGCATCTAATCGGTCTGCATCCTGAACAATTTCGGCTTCCACACTTAATAATTCCGCTTTTCTTCCGCCTTTAAAAGAGATGGAATGTATGATTTCAACAATTTTCTCTTGAGAATCTTTTTCGAGTGTCAATAATTCGAGGAAATCCATTAGTTTCTTTTCGCCAGCTTTTTTCGATTCGTTCAGCTTTTCATCAGGAATATCATGCAACAGTGCTGCCATTTCAATAATAAATCGGTCTCCCTTGTTTTCTTTTTCCGCTATATATAAAGCATTTTTTCTTACGCGTTCTATATGATACCAATCATGTCCGGTACTGTCTTCTCCAAGTACTTCTTTCACAAAACTTTCCGTTTTATTAATCATTTCTTTTTTCATTATAAGCACCATCCTTTTTCAGTCCAGATTTATTTTACCATGAAGAGAAGGACTGTAAGAAAAATAAGCAAAAGAAAAAGTGCTTTATCAGCACCTTTTACATTTTTCTGCGAAAACAACTAATTTATCTTCGAAATTTATATTATATCTACGAAATTCAGTGATATATCTACGAAAATCTAAATCTATCGATTTTTCGACAAAACTACGAGTAATTTTCCATCTTAATCCAACCCATTAAACCAATTGATCCCCAATGTATTTTCTCCAGCATGTACCCCGATTGCGGCACCGAGTGGATAGTGCCCAAATTTAATAGCAGGAAATTCCTGTACGAGTTCCTCCTTCCACTTTAGCGCTTCCTCCTCATGTAATCCATATAAAATGTATGCTTCCTTCAATGGCTTTTTTTCATGAGCATGACGGAGAAGCTGAATAATTTTATCCTTCGCCTTTCGTTCACTTCTTGTTTTTTCTTTCACACTCAAAGCACCATCTTCAATAGAAATTATCGGCTTTACATTGAGCATACTTCCAAGGAAGAATTGCACCCCCGACATTCTTCCGCTTCTATGCAGCTGTTCTAAGCTGCCTATCAATACGTACGTTTCACTTGTATCACTTAACTCTTCTAACTTGCGTTTGATCTCACCTGGTTCAAAACCTGAATCTGCCAGCTCCAATCCTTTTTTCAAAATTCTTGTTAGTGGGTAAGTTAATATTTTTGAATCAATGGTTAGAACTGGGATATCAACCAGCTGTGCAGCCTGCTCGCTTGAAGAGACGGTTCCACTTAATTTACTTGAAAGCAACACGGCAATAACAATCTCGTATTTCTCTTTCATTCGCTCAAATAATTCATGAAACGCGCCAATCGATGGCTGCGATGTTTTCGGTGGAGTTTTTAACGTTTTCAATTTTTCATAGAGCTCAGATGGTGTAATATCTACTCCTTCTGTATACTCCTTTTCATCAAGTAAAATCGTAATTGGAATGGGATACACATGAGGGTGGTTGATTAATTCCTCATCAATAAATGCTGTACTATCTATAACCCATGCGATTTTTGTCAAAATCTTTACCTCTTTTCTGTTTAATTAATATGTATGAATCGCTATTTAAACATCTGGAGACTGGCGAAAAAATGCCAGTCTCCAGCATATATTGCTTATGATAAAAACGGCTTAATCTTTGGGAATACCTTTATTGCAGTATTGTAAAAAACATCCTCATGATACTGTTCAGGTATTAGCGCTTTAATAAATTGAATGTATGGACCAATTGGTGCCAGCGGCCAATCCGTACCGAAAAGCAGCTTATCATATGAATCAGAAAAAACAAGTGCATGCCTTAAATGATCTAAAAACCTGCTTTCACTATGTTTTTTCAATTCCTTTTCTGTTCCAACGATTAATCCCGAAAGGTCTGCATACACATTGGAGTTTTTATATATAAGCTCAGCTCCTGTAAGTGTCCATGGATCACCAAAATGAGCCATCATAAACTTTATCTTGCGATGCTTCACTGCTACCTCATCAATCGTTAATGGATGTGCATATTTCAACAGGCCTCTTTCTGAATACGTATCTCCTGTATGGAATACAATAGGCAGCTGATATTTTTGCGCTAGTGCATAAACAGGCTCGTAAACCTCATCATACGCATAAAAAGGGTAATAGCCTAAATAAATTTTAATCCCAACAGCACGTGGATTTTGAATTTCAAGCTCGAGCTTTTCAAATGTCCGTTCATTTAAATCATAAGGATTGATCCCGGGACAATAGACCATTTTTTCTGGAATGGCGCGAGCCAGGTCAATCCCCATCGGTGTTGCTGCATCATAATCTGGAAAGCCCATTCCACTCGTTTCCGTTACCCCCATCGCTATGCTTAAAGCAACATTTGCCTCGTTATATTCCTTTACAAATCCATCGAAAGAATAGTCGACAAATGAAAGCTCTTTAGCAGTTTGGTGAAAGGATTGGATGTTCGAAAAATGGACATGTGCATCGATAATCTTCATATTGTCTCCTTTAAAATACAATCCGCCTTAGATTTATAAGGGTCGATTTCGAAATCTCTCGTTGATCAAATAAGATATACCCCGGTTTTGTTGTTTCCTTTATTTCCTGGGTGAGAATGATTTCGAACGCATCTTTATTCATATATCCTTCAAAGATATCATTTTCTTCTCCCTCAATATGATAAAGTTTTTCTCTTCTTTTTTCTGAGGAGATAAAGCTTACATTTTTCATATTTATGCCTTGTTCTTCTATCCCTACATTTATTTTTTTGTCGTTGAAATTAGAAATGACAGATAAATCCTTTAAAGACTCTCCAGTTAGAAAAAGGTCCGTTTCCAATGTCTCTGACAACAATGACTTGCCGCCAGATTCAACAATTTTAACAAAGTAGGCAAGAACTGGCACACCAGGAAGGAGAGCAAAATACTGTGTATATTGGAGTCCCTTCCAGATCGGATGATTGTTTATTTTCGTGTGCAGGGCAATAGTCCTCCACTGATTCCCATGCTTATCTTCAATATCCATAAATTCAGCTGTTGTGTATTCTTTCATTAAAGAAAACGTATTTAGCTGTGCAGGGGATGTTTTCATTCCGCCTGCCCAAGGATTCCACCATCCCTTTGCGACTTTCTCAGGAAAGGAAGTATCAAACCATTCATTCTCATGATAGACGAGTGAATATAAGCCTGGATAAAATTCTGGTGCCGCTTTGATACGAATAATGCCATTATCTAAAATATAGGAATTGATGCCTTGTCCTGCTTCAGTATAGGCTTCCACTTTCCCTCTCGGAACAATTATTAATTGATTTAAGTTTGTTGTTGTACTATCACTTTGTATGTTCCCCGTTACTATCGAGATTGGCTGAGCATCAATTACCGGGATCAAAGCTTGATATGTTGTTCTCTCATCCGCTGATGAAATTTGCGCAGATAGTTTCGATTCGCCATTTATGAACAGCTCAATAGGTCCGTTAATGAAACTTGTACGTGAGGTCTGAAGTTCTAAAGCTAGCTGATCTGTGTACACAACTGGATTATTATTCTCTAATTTTAATGATTTTTCGCTAATAGATTGGGAATGCTCCACATTCGACAGCTTATTTGCAAATGCCTTTTGCTCTTGCCATGTTCGAAACGCTCCAATAGATAAATAACATGGTTCCAGTCGTTTACACTCATTTGGCTGTATGGGCCCAAGTTCAAACTCTAAGTAAAATTGCCAGCCTTCGAAATTCGCCTTACATTCTGTTGGCCAGCATAAACCAATCGGCTCTCCATGATCCTCTGTAAAATACCAATTCCCTGTTAAACAATGAGAATGAATATCGCCGAAATCGACAGCTTTAATTTCAGAGAACTCAATGACATCTTTTTCAAGCGGGAAATACGCATGACTTTTCTCGTGATAGAGTGATTGATTTAAGTAAAGCTGGTGGATCGTTTCTTTGCTGTCATTCTCCACCTCAACCCACTTCTTCACAATTCCATCCCCATAGAGGGCTGTATAGAGAGTGAGAGTGACTCCAGTAAATTCAGTAGAGTGAAAGACCATTTTAAAGATCATCGCAGCATCATTGAAATACCACTTCACCGCTACCGGTTTTTGCTTAGAAAATTCTGTTGAATAAGGCTTGCCGAGCTTGGGCACAAAAAATGCAAATGGCTGGTTCATTTGTTGATTTCTTCCAGCAGTTATTAAATAATCTCGTTTTCGTATATTCACTTGGTAGCCGCCATTATAAATATGCCAAAAATCCTTCGTTTCCCCGCCAAATTTTTCACCAAAGCCTTTCAGAGCAATTCCAACTAAGTTATTTTCGAAGGTATACTCTGAACCATTCTCTATTTTTGCTGTAATTGCTATATGAGGCTGGTAATAACCTAATTTCTTCACAACCAATGGAGTCGCAACAAGTTTTCTTTCATTTGCTTCTAAAGAAACAGAGAAAATTCTCTTTTCTAATTCGACATGTTCATCCCGGGAAAAAACTATTTCAAAAACAGCATCTTGCTTTAGACTGTTTTCTACTTCTAGCTCAATCACTTTTTTCTCGCCTAGGAAGCTCAAATTCCCATCCGTTTTTACATTCAGCTTAGCTGGCTGTTTTGGTTTCACACCAAGCCTTAATTCACATTCTTCGCCGTTAATTGATACATTTACAGAGAAAAACGGGTGTGTTTTCCACTCACTTGGTTCTTCCCCTGTTTTAAAAATCACTTGATCTGTGAGCACTGCCCGCTTCTCTACTAATAGTTCATCCTTAAAAGCAGACACCGTACGCTCATGATCGTTCCCGTCGACTTTTAGCATGACTGGATTAGCCGTTTTGTTTACGAATAGCAATTCAACTTTTTGGGGCATTTCTTCGATTACTTCATGGTCAGCCATTTTTAGCTCGAGAAGATAATCATCTGTTTCAATGAGGCTAATTCCCCTTCCACTACGTTCAAACCTAACACGTACATTCTTCTGTTGATCTTTCCATTCGTATTCATAAAAGGTAAAGCCATTTTCCTTCAATCCGTCCGGTTTAACTTCTATTTCTCTTATACTTGCATCATACCAATCTATTTTTGCAAAAACTGGCTTTAATAGGGGGGTATTGATAACCGCTGGAATAAAGTTCATCAAATGGGTTGTATCATCGCGATCCTCCCAAAAAAATCCGCATTTCTTATACAGAGGTACAGCTTTTACATTCCCCGGCCATGTGTAGAGGTCAACCCTTGGCCAGCCAAGCTCAATTGTTTTTTCAACCGCTTTCATAACAAGCATTTTACCGATCTTCTTGCCGTGATAATCAGGTCTGACATTTAGCAACGGGATGTACAAGGAGCCTACATCCTCCTTATATTCAGACAAGCTGCAATAGCCCACAATCTCTTCCCCATCAATAGCTAAATATAAAGCAATATTCCCTGCATTCGCTTCCTTTGTTTTGACCGATTCCTCCGTATGAACCCTTGTATCCCCACCCCAGCTGTCACGGCTAAGGTTCCACATTTTCGCAATTGCGAGTGCATATTCCTCCCGGTATTCCTCGATGATAATTGTATTCGTCATTCCGCTCATCCTTTTGTTCCTCCTTAACTAGGTTACTTCATTCCTTTTCCTATCGATACCCTTACCTTTTGTTTTCACTTTGCCCATTTCCTTCTCCTCCTTTAATTTATTTGAATGTTTTCCACATTCTTCTATATCGTAAAAGCTGTTCGTTTGAATGTAAAGATAATTTTGAATCTTCATCACTATTTATAAAAAAACTCTGCCTGATATCGTGTATAGACAGAGTTTTACATAGTTATATTATTGTTCTTAATTTTTCTAAACTAACAATCATGTACTCAACCATGGTTAGAATATCATCCATTTGATCTTCGTAAACTAAGCGGTTAAATAAAATAATTGTCTCATTCTTTATCGTATTTCCCTCATCAAAAGGATTAAAACAGGCAGACTGACTAATTGTCCGTTCCGGACCCCAAATATTTTTAAGACATCTTTCAATCGCTTGAAAGTATGAGCGTTCATTCGGATGTATAAAAGAAAACTTCACAAACAGTTGACACCCTGAAAGAAACTCCGAATGAGCAGTTGGCAAAAGCTCTGCGGCCAAATTCTCTAATCCTGCCTCCATAATAAATGTGCAAACAACACTGTTGTCCGCTTGTGAAGTAAATGAAACTTCATATTTTCGAGAAAGCTTTGCTGTGTTCAAAAAATCATTTCGATCAATAATTTTGATCCCACCGGATAAATCCTCATCATATATCGCACCATCAACAACGACCTTCATATTTTCAAATGCAGTTGGATCAAACATTCAAGAAAACCTATTAAAATAATCCAATAGCATTGCCGTTTTCATCCACATCCATCCTTAGTGCTGCTGGCAATTTAGGCAAGCCGGGCATTGTCATAACATCTCCAGTTAGAGCAACGATGAATCCAGCTCCAATGGAAGGCTTAAATTCGCGAATCGTAATGGTAAATCCTGTTGGCCGGCCAAGCTTTGTCGGGTCGTCAGATAAAGAATACTGCGTTTTAGCCATACAGATTGGTAAGTGGCTCCAGCCAAAGCTATCGAAATCCTTGAGCTGTTTTTTCGCTTTTGATGAGAATTCGACTTTTTCTGCTCCATAAACCTTTTGGGCAATCATAAGAATTTTATTTTCTAGTGAATCGGAAAGATCATATAACGGCTGGAAGTTTGACTTTTTCTTATCAATCACCTCAAGCAGCTTGTTTGCGAGATCCACTCCGCCTTCCCCGCCTTTTTCCCAAACTTCAGTTAAAGATACAGGAATATTTCCTTGGTCGCAAAGATCCATTAATGTGCGAACCTCCTGGTCTGTATCTGTAATGAACTTATTAACAGCAACAACAAATGGCAAGCCGAAGCTTTCAATTGTTTCAATATGCTTCTTTAAGTTGGCAAATCCTATTGAAAGAGCTTGTACATCTTCTCGGCCAAGCTCGGTTTTCGGGACGCCACCATGCATTTTTAATGCACGAATGGTTGCAACAATGACAACCGCTTCTGGTTTAATCCCTGCACTTCTAGCTTTAATATGGAGGAACTTTTCCGCTCCTAAATCAGCGCCGAAGCCGCCTTCAGTTACAACAAAATCAGCAAGCTTTGAAGCTGTTTTTGTAGCAATAACACTGTTACATCCATGGGCAATATTTGCAAATGGACCTCCATGAATGAATGCAGGCGTGTGTTCAATGGTTTGTACTAAGTTCGGTTTAACTGCCTCTTTTAACAGCATGGTTAATGCCCCTTGAACACCTAGATCTTCTACTGTAACAGGCTGCTTATTGTAGTTGTAAGCAATGACCATTTGGCCAAGACGCTTTTTCAAATCTTGAAGATCGGTTGATAAACATAATACGGCCATAATTTCGGAAGCTACCGTAATATCGAAACCGTCTTCACGAGGAACCCCTTGCATTGGTCCGCCTAAGCCGATGACTACCTTTCTTAATGCACGATCGTTCATATCAAGGGCACGCTTCCATACTATCCGGCGCTGATCAATTCCAAGTTCGTTTCCCTGCTGAAAATGATTATCAATGAAAGCTGCAAGTGCATTATTGGCAGTCGTTATCGCATGAAGGTCTCCTGTGAAATGTAAATTAATATCCTCCATCGGCAGAACTTGCGAGTATCCCCCACCTGTTGCACCGCCTTTCACACCCATCGTTGGTCCAAGTGATGGTTCACGCATAGCAATAATTGCTTTCTTGCCGATTTTCGTAAAGGCATCTCCTAATCCAACGGTTACGGTTGATTTTCCTTCTCCAGCTGGTGTCGGATTAATTGAAGTTACAAGGATAATTTTCCCGCTCTTTTTTGTTTCAAGCTTTTTCAAAGCTTCTGTTGATAATTTTGCTTTATATTTTCCAAATAATTCGAGATCATCCTCATGAAGGCCGATTTTTTCTGCGACCTCCGTAATTGGTTTCATAAATGATTGTTGAGCGATTTCAATGTCTGATTTAACAACAGGTTTTACATTCATAAATATCCCCCTAAGCATTCAATTATTGAAAACGTTTTCCCTACTTCTACATTGTACCATTCCATCCCATATTAGTAGATAGTCAATTTTGTGATTTTTTAAACATATGATTGCGGCAAGGATTAATCGTCTTTATAATGAATTTAATTGAATTTTCTAAAAGGGGATGATGAATTGCCAATAAAAATTCCAAAGCTGCTTCCAGCAAGAGAAATATTAGAAAAAGAAAATATATTCGTTATGGATGAGGATCGTGCATTAACACAAGATATTCGCCCGCTCAATATCCTTATCTTAAATTTAATGCCGGAGAAGGAGAAGACTGAGGCACATCTATTAAGACTGTTAGGAAATACCCCTCTGCAAGTAAATATCTCGTTTCTGAAAGCAGCTTCTCATGAATCGAAAAATACAAGCTCACTGCATTTAGATCAATTCTACACAACCTTCGCTGAGATAAAGCAACGGAAATATGATGGAATGATCATCACTGGAGCACCGATCGAACTGCTTAAATTTGAAGAGGTGGATTATTGGAAAGAGCTTACCGAAATTATGGATTGGACGAAAAACAATGTAACATCGACTCTTCATATTTGCTGGGGGGCGCAAGCAGCGTTGTATCATCACTTCGGCATAATGAAATATGAACTTCCGCAAAAATGCACAGGTGTTTTCTGGCACCATATTGACGACAGGTCAGAAAAACTATTAAGAGGGTTTGATGATGTCTATTTAGCCCCTCATTCAAGAAACACAGATATTTTTATCGAGCAGCTGAAAGCGAATCCAACTGTCAAATTACTTTCTTCTTCTGAAGAAGCAGGCCCATTTATAATGAGTGCGAATGATGGCAAGCAAATAATGATCACTGGGCATTTAGAATATGAAGCTAGTACATTAGCAGAAGAATATAGACGAGATTTGGAAAAAGGACTAAACATTCTTCCACAGCATTATTTTCCGAATGATGATCCTACGAAAAAGCCTTCGAATAAATGGCGATCACACGCCCACCTTTTATTCTCGAATTGGCTGAATTATTACGTATACCAAGAAACGCCGTTTGAATGGGATTAAGACCCCGAAAAAAAGCTAGAAAAACTGCTAAATTAGTTTACAACAAAGGTTAACTATTAAAATTGTTTTGGAACACACGTCATTTCACTTTAGAAATCTCGTGTGTTTTTTATTTGGATATAATATTGGAGATTAACTATACAAAGGTATCCAGATGAGTGAAAATAATTAAGGTTAATGCTAGCGGGGTTCAAGACCTATGTTGACACGAGATAAGGAAGGAAAAGAACGCGAAAGCAATTCGGACTCGTTTACTCTTGAAAAATTGCTAGGCGGTCAATTCTTAGTGTGCTAGCAGGATTGCTTATAACTAGCTACTCAAAACAAAAAAATGGCTCATTGCAGACTATGAGCCATTCTATAACTATATAATTCTCCGTTTTCTTTAGTAGACGGTTCCTGCTTTAAGGTTTATACCCAATAACTGGCCTTAACTTTCATGGACCAGACTGCTGCGATTAACCATTTATGATTGTTCGGAATAATATACTTCCTCAAATGGCTGGACAACAACAAATCCATTCCCGGAGAATTTCATTTGTACAGATTCGCCGCTGCCTCTTCCTAGGAAGGTTTTAAAAGAGATATCTGTCACGAATTCAGGCTGCAGATTTCCAGACCATGCGACAGTAGCATTTGGATCTGTAAACACCGGGTTGTCTGGTGTAACTAGCAGAGTAAGCGGTTCATAGTGGGATGTGATGGCAATCATCCCTCTTCCCTCAAGACGCACGTTAAATAATCCGCCAGAAAGCATGCCAGCCACCTTTCTCATAAGCTTAATATCCCAATTAATCGATGGTTCAAAAGCAAGTAAGTCATTGCCATTAACAAATATGGATTCTCCCTGCAGATTTAAGATCGATATTTTTTTCCCTTGGTCGGCAACATAAAGCTTTCCATTGCCTGTTGCTTTCATTAATGCTGTTCCTTCGCCTGTTAATGCTTTTTTAAATAATTTTCCTAAGCCGTGTTCGAGAATACCTTCTCGTTCAAATTTAATATTTCCACGGTAAGAAATCATCGCGCCAGCTTTTGTCCATATTTGGTTCGTTAAATTGATTTCAAGAATCCGCGGAGATTCTAGTTCAAATAGCCCTTCTCCTTTATCTTGCTGCTGTGTTTGATTTACAAAATCTCCAATCGAATAACGACTCATCTTATTCCAACCTTTCTTATTTATTATTTCTTAGCATGGAAACCCACATAAATGAGAGGGCTTGCCTTAGTTCTGTAGATAATGATCCAATAGGCATCTGGTCTGTCCCCCGCTTATATACCCCTAAGCTATCAACATTTCCCCAGCCATTTTCTTCAGCAAGCTTAACTAATTCCCATGGCATCATCGTATTGCAAATTACTTTTTCATTATATAGACGTCGGTAACTATTTATTCTAGGGGCTGCAGTAGGACCAAGTATGCCAATACAAGCAAATCCCCCAGGCCTCACAATCCGCTGAATTTCCTTTAACACCTTAAGCGGATCTTCTGTCCATTCAAGTGAATTAATGGCTAATATCGCATCAAAAGAGTCTTTCTCAAAGGGCAAATTTGACATATCTCCCTTAATAAATCGAGCTGTATTCCCTTCATTTGTTCCTCTCGCTTTATGTATCATTTCCTCTGAAACATCCATCCCGGTTACTAAATAACCTAATTCTGCCAGTTTAAAGGATCCATACCCATCTCCACAGCCAAGATCACAAACCACTCCATTAGGCGCTACATGCTTTGCGAAAAACGGAGCGATCTCTTTCCGGCTTCCTGATTCCCACATTTCCTTACTCATTGAATTCCAACCAGATGAACGCTCATCCCATTGTTTTTCTGCTTCTTCACTCCAATTAAATTCGCTCATTCTATCCCTCGCTTTTCTTTCACCATTAATAATACGTGTACTCGCCTAGAAAGTTTCAGGTTATATATTTTCGCCAAGAAAAGTCAATATCCCTTTGATTAAAGAGAAGAAGATGGTGCAACAATGAAAATGTAGATTGAAAGATCAGAAACTTAAACATGACTAAGAAAGGAGTGATCATATGTTTGGGGAACAATTAGTCGCTGTTCATCGCAACTATCTAGGAGAAATCATTTCTTTTCAAACTTCAGAGGGGAGAATGATTTCTTACCGAAAAGCATTGAAAGAAGCAGAAGATGGGATAATAACCGGAGTAACTATAGAAGAAGGACAGGATGGCACTCCCTATCTTACGCCAAACTTCACATCCTCATTTGATGAATTGCCAAATGTATACTAAGAGGGTCCATTTTATGGACCCTCTTCTATTTCTTCATTATTTCTTTGAACTTCTCTTAAGGCATCAATCCTGCTTTCATCCTCTTCGAAAAATTGAACGAGATCCCCTACTCGATCTATTGCATCCCAGCTTAAATGATGCTCAATTCCTTCTACATCTTCATATATATTTTCTTCCTTCACCCCAATTAAGCGAAGAAGCTGCTCAAGCAATTCATGGCGATATACAAGACGCTTGCCAATTTTCTTTCCTTTTGGAGTCAAAATCAATCCTCTGTATTTTTCATAAACTAGATATTCATCTTTATCGAGCTTTTGAACCATTTTCGTTACAGAGGAGGGATGAACGGAAAGGTTTTCTGCGATATCAGATACACGGGCATACCCTTTCTCTTCAATCAATATATATATTTGTTCAATATAATCTTCCATACTAGGTGTTGGCATCCCAAACCCTCCCATAGGAACCGTGCTGAAGGTCTCTGTTAGTTCCATTTTTATCAATCATTCCATTTTATGAAGACAGTCAAGTAAAAGTTTACTATATAAGAGTAAGCGAGACAAGGTTATCTATTATAGAAGGAAGGGTGTCTATTTATTTGGGAAAATAAACTTTAGTTTCTGCTCATGATCATCCCAAGTTAATTTCGCTGAAAATGATTTATCCTTATTTGAAAAACCCTCAATCATATCTGTCTCATTTTCTTTTAAAAGCTGTTTGACAATTTTTTGAGTAATTGATTTACCCAGAATTTTTTTGGAGATTGTAAAGCTACATTTTGTTTTACTGTAATGTGAACAGCCATAAAAGCTGCCTTTGTCAACAACCTGTCCATCACATTGCTTACATTTCCCTAATTGAGCTGGCCGTTTAAATTTAGATTTCGCAGGGGTAAAACTGTTTTTATCCTCCTCATCAAAAGCCCAAGCCCCTGCATTTTTCACAGATACTTCAATGAGATGTGATATCATTTTATTCGTTTGTTCCATAAATTGTTTCGGTGATGCTTCTCCTTCAGAAATATCTTTTAGCCGCTTCTCCCATTTTGCAGTCATTTCAGGGGAAGCAAGGATCTCTGATCCAATTGCTCCAATTAATATTTTTGCTTTCGGTGTAGCATACACAAGATTCTTTTTTATATCAATATACTTGCGATCCTTTAACATCGTTATAATTCCTGCCCGTGTTGCTTCAGTACCAAGCCCCTCTGTTTTCATTAGCACCTTTTCCAACTCTTTATCCTCTATATGTTTTCCTGCCGTTTTCATCAGTGTAATAAGCTGACCTTCTGTATACCTTTTTGGCGGCTGTGTCTTGCTTTCTTTCACTTCCGCCTTCAGGACATTTCCGGTTTCTCCTACTTGTACCGCAGGAAGAGTTGGCTCCTTGTCCTTTTCAAACGGTGGGATCACCTTACGCCAGCCTTCTTCAAGCTGAACTTTTCCTTTAGATAAAAATCCTGCCCTCCCATCCACAAGAGTGGTGACAGTCGTATACTCGGTTACTGCCTTTCCATAATGAGCAGCAATAAGGCTCCTTACAATGAGGTCATAAAGAATCTTCTCATCTGGTGAAAGCTTATTCAGATTAGGCACTTGTTCTGTTGGGATGATTGCGTAGTGATCCGTCACTTTCTTGTCATTCACATATCGCTTATTATCCATCAGAGAGGGACTCGGCAAAGGAAAGAGTGTTTTGTATTCATCGATCGCGGCTATTTTATTTAATGTTTCAGGAAACATTTCTGCCTCACCCTGGGTTACATGCCTGGAATCAGAACGGGGATAAGAAACTATTCCTTTTTGGTATAGCTTTTGCAATACATCAAGCGTTTTCTTGGGCGGGAGTTTGAAACGGCGATTTGCCTCAGCTTGGAGTGCAGATAAGTTATATAGCATCGGTGGGAGAAATTCTTTTTTCTCTGCCTTTACATCTGTGACCTCTGCTGCTTTTTTCTCACAAAAGTGCGCAATCTTTTCGGCAAGCTCCTTCGTCTTAATTCTTGTTTCCCCATCCTTTTCCCATTTTCCTATATATTTCTTCCCATCAATATTAAATCTAGCTTGTACCTCCCAGAAAGGCTCAGAAATAAAGCTTTGAATCTCCAATTCTCGTTTGACAATTAGGGCAAGAGTCGGTGTCTGCACTCTTCCTACTGAAAAAACATCAGAGAAGCCTTGCTGCTGAAGAAGAAGACTGTACAGTCTTGACGCATTCATTCCGACAACCCAATCAGCGCAAGCTCTCGTATACGCCTCATAATAGAGGTTTCGAGTATCTGATTCATTTAATAAGGAAAGAAATCCTTCCTTGATTGCCTTCGGTGTTAATGAAGATATCCATAATCTTTTCATTGGCAGCCTTGATTTCGTCATTCGAAGGATATTACGAATAATCAGCTCTCCTTCTCGCCCTGCATCCCCTGCATGAATGACTTCTGTCAGAGAGGGATTGTCTATAAGCTTTTTAATGACTGCAAATTGCTTCGTTTTATCTTTCGTGACTTCATATTCAAATTGAGATGGAATAATCGGTAAAGTAGACAACGACCACTTTTTCCACTGGGAATTATAATTTTCCGGTGCAACAAGCTGACAAAGATGACCTACAGCCCATGTGACATAAGCACCTTCAGGAAATACATCATTGGGGAAAATTTCAACAAACCCTTGATGCTTCTTTATTTTAAAAATAGAAGCAAGAGTCAGCCCCTGGTCAGGCTTCTCTGCAATAATGAGTTTCATTGTTTTGCTCACTTCCAGTTTACTAGATTACATACTTATTTTAATTCTACTCAATTTATCAGGAAAGGACTAGGAAAAATATAGCGTAAAAAATAAAGCTCCCCATTAACATAACGAGGAGCTAACACTTAATCCACTTTTAACCTTTTCATTGAAAATTTCTTTGATATAAGCCCTTTAGTTGGAGAGAAAAAGAATACTAGAGCAAAGATGATTCCATTAATTGTTGCCATACTACCTGATATGGAGACGTCGAGCCAGCTGGCAAGATAATAGCCGATCACAGCTGCTGCAACTCCTAATAATGCACTTAAAAGGAGCATTATACTTAATCTGTCAGTAAGTAAATAAGCAGATGCACCAGGTGCAATCAGCATCGCGACAACTAGAATGGCTCCTACACTATCAAAGGATGCCACTGTTGTAATAGATACCAAGCCCATTAACAAGTAATGGATAAACAAGACAGGTATTCCGATTGCCGCAGCCATTTGCGGATCAAATGAAGTCAGCTTCAATTCTTTATAAAAAAATCCAATCACAACTAAATTAATAATTAGAACAGTTGATAGCATAAGAAAAGCCTTTGGGAGCTCTGGAAGGAAGCCCCATTGAACTAAATCCCAAGGAACAAAAGTTATTTCCCCCATTAGTGCATGGTCTACATCAAGGTGAACATCATCAGCGAACATGGTTATTAGGATAACCCCAACTGCAAACAGAAAGGTGAACACCACCCCAATTGAAGCATCCTCCTGTATTCCAGCATGATGAAGCATCTGTACGCATACAGCAGTTAGCAGACCTACAATAGCTGCACCGACTAGCATATAAATCCCGCTCATACTTTGACTGACAATAAATGCGAGAACAATTCCAAGCAAAACTGTGTGGCTAATTGCATCGGCTAGCATAGAAAGCTTGCGCAAAATCAAAAAGCAGCCGGTAATTCCGCACGTAATACCTGCCAAGGAACCAACAATTAGTATCCATGCCTCATAGCTCATGATAACCGCTCCTTTTTTCACTATGCAATAACTTATTATTTCTAAGCTGCTTATTATTCACCATTCTTTTTATCCACTTTGTTACTAATCCTCTTTCGGGAGCAAATAGCATGGATATAAGAAATAATGCAGTTGCTGTTACAACTATAAACGGACCTGTTGGCAGCCCTTGACCTAGTGTACTTAGGAATGTTCCTGACATTCCCGATACAGCTCCAAAAATACCAGATATGACAATCATTTTACTCAATGAATTCGTCCAATAACGTGCAGCAATCGCTGGTGTGATTAAAAGGGCAGCCATTAGAATAACCCCAACAGCTTGAATACCAATGACAACAGCAGCAACTAATAAGGATAAGAAAAGAAAATTAAGAAAACCCGTTGGTAAGCCAAGTCCTTTTGCAAATGCTGGGTCAAAAGTTAGGACTTTCAATTCCTTAAAAATCAAGGCTGTTACAAATATCAAAACAGCTGCTGCACCTGCCATTAGTTTGACATCATTTCCGACAAGCGAAGCTGCCTGACCAAATATAAAATCATTTAACCCACTTTTATTGCCGGAAGATGATTGCGCTACCCTTGTCAACAAGACAATCCCGAAGCCAAAAAATACTGATAATACTAAGCATATAGCAGCATCTTCTTTTATAATAGAAGATGAAATAATATATTGAATACAATAAGCGGCTAAAAGCCCTGTTATCGTTGCTCCTAATAAAAGGACAAGTAACGATTTTTCCCCCGTAAGCAAGAAAGCCATGCATATTCCTGGCAATGCAGCATGTGCCACGGCATCTCCAATTAAGCTCTGTTTTCGGAGGAGAGCAATACTGCCAAGAACCCCACTCGCCACTCCCAGCAGCACTGTTCCTAGTAGAACCCATTGCGTATTTGCATCAAACATAATCATTTTTAAAAGGTCGTTCATCATAAACACCTCATTTTTGTTCTACGACCAATTGGTCTTTTTCCAAAAAAGACAATTTTCCGCCATACGTACGATGCAGATTTTCAAGAGTAAACACTTTCTCGGTTGCTCCAGCAGCAATGGTATTAACATTCAACAAAATAACATGATCAAAATATTCTTTTACCGTCTGCAAATCATGATGAACTACAAGAACGGTTTTCCCTTGCCTTTTCAACTCATTTAATAATTCTATAATGGCTCTTTCTGTAGCTGCATCTACCCCTACGAACGGTTCATCCATGAAGTATACCTTTGCATCCTGGGCAAGTGCCCGCGCAAGAAAGACCCGTTGCTGCTGCCCCCCAGATAATTGGCTAATTTGTCTGCCTGCAAACTCCTCCATTCCTACCTTTCTTAAGCATTCTAGCGCAATTGCTATATCCTTCTTTCCAGGCCGCTTAAACCAGCCGATATGGCCATATCTTCCCATCAGGACAACATCAAGTGCATTCGTTGGAAAATCCCAGTCTACAGAACCTCTTTGCGGAACATAGCCAACAACTCTATCTTTTGCACGGTATTTTTTTTCATAAATCTTTACAGCCCCTGCCGCTTTAGGAATTAGTCCAAGAATCGCTTTAATTAGAGTGGATTTCCCAGCACCATTCGGTCCAATAATTCCAATTAACTGACCTTCTGGCACTGCAAAGCTGACATTTGATAATACTGGTTTTTTTTGATAAGCAACTGTCAAATTCTCTACAACAACAGGCTTCATTATGAACCCCTCCTATTTTATTGCGTCTGATATGGTCTTCACATTATGTTTATACATCCCAATATAAGTCCCTTCTTCCGTCCCTTCTTCGCCCATTGCATCTGAGAATAATTCCCCGCCGATTTTCACTTCATGCCCTTTCTGCTTTGCCCCTTCAATAACTGCATTGATTGATCGTTCAGAAATACTTGATTCAATAAACACAGCCTTAATATTTCTCTTAACCAATGTATCTACTAAATTCTGGACATCACCAAGTCCATATTCTGAATCCGTACTTAAACCTTGCAGCCCCATTACTTCCATATCAAAAGCTTTGCCAAAGTATCCAAATGCATCATGGGCTGTGACAAGCACTCTTTGCTCATCGGGAATTTGCGCCATTTCTTCTACAGCATATGCCCTTAACTCATCAAGCTGTTTAAAATACTTTTTCGTATTTTCCTCATAATAGTCTTTATTATCTGGGTCCCTCTCAATTAAACTCGTTTTTACTACCTCTAACGCTTCTTTCCATAAGTTAATATCAAACCATACGTGCGGGTCATATGCATAGCTGCCTCCACTGGCAGACAATAATTTTTCTTTATCAATTGCTTCTGCAATGGCATACGTTGGTTTCGTTGTGTTTATTCGCTCCAATACATCCAACATTTTTCCTTCAAGATATAACCCGCTGTAGAAAATAATATCGGCCTTCTCTAGCTTAGCAATATCGCCTTGCGTAGCTTTATATAAATGTGGGTCCGTACCTGGTCCCATCAAGCTATTTACGATCACCTTCTCTCCGCCGATATTTTTAACCGCATCAGCAATTTGCCCAATCGTAGTTGTTACAATAATTTTCCCGTCATCATTGCCTTTATTAACATTTTGTTTCGCACAAGCGCTAACAAAGATCAAAGAGATAACAAGAAAAATTCCTACTATTTTTTTCATCCTTTCCCTCTCCCTTTTTTAAGATTTTGTTTCAGCTTCTTAGATGAGTGTATGCACGTTTTTTACATAAGTGCACATATTTTATATATATCCATTTGTTTTATATTAAACTATAAAAGTTTACCTAATGCAACACTTTAAGATTAGACAAACTAAAAAAATCGGTTTTCACCGATTTTTTGTTTATTACATATTTAATTATTTTCAATTATTGATTCCCTTTTTTCACCCATTCTGCAACGGTGACTGTGCGCCTTGCCTGATGTTTGACTGCTGCCTGAACATCTTCAATCATCTTTCCGTCCTGCCCTACTGTTACACTTGTTCCATAAGGATTCCCGCCAGCAGCAAATGTGACTGGATCTGTAAAACCTGGTGCAGCAACAATTGCCCCCCAATGATACATGGTAGTATAAAGCGATAAAATCGTAGCCTCTTGACCTCCATGCGGGTTTTGAGCTGAGCTCATCGCACTTACTACTTTATTAGCAAGCTTCCCATGGAACCATAAGCCGCCAGTAGTATCTATAAAAGCTTGAACTTGAGAAGCTATATTCCCAAAACGGGTCGGAACACTGAAGATAATCGCATCTGCCCACTCTAGATCATTCAAAGTTACTTCCGGCACATCCTTAGTCGCTTCCGAATGAGCTTTCCAGGCAGGATTGGATTCAATAGCAGCTAGTGGTGCAGTTTCAGGAATTTTTAATACTTTGACATCTGTACCTGCTTCTTTCGCACCTTCCTCAGCCCATTTTGCTAATTGATGATTTGTTCCCCCTGAACTATAGTAGATTACTGCTAGCTTTACATTTGTCATTGTTTGTTCCTCCTTGTTATTTGTTCCGCCAAAAAATTTATTTAAAAAACCCAATTTTTCACACCCCTATAAGTTAATCAGCCCCTTATTCCAAAACAATATCCACATATAAAATCATGTCCTTAAAAAAGGGGATTATTCTAAAATAAAAAAATCGGCAATTTGCCGATTTTAACATTCTAGCTCTTATATTTTTTTAGCGTTAGTTTTTTTTGAATGTACCAATTTTCCTCATTGACAATATTGGAGACTGTTAATATGAAAGAAGGGATTTTTTCTACATTAAAGACAATAATGCCAACGTAATCATTTATGATTACAAAAGATTCGCCGTGTGAGTAAGTTTGAAGCTCACTTCCAAGCTGGAGAATTGTACTTATAATTGCCTGTTTTATTTCTGGCTCAATTTCAATATGCGGTGAAAATCTCAAAATCCATTCCTGACTGCCAATAGAAAATCGATACATTGCTTCACCCTCTTGATTTAAAAGAGTATAATTAATAATAGTTATGAAAAAATTTAATAATTATGAACAATAAATAAATCGAGTGAAGAAATTAAATTTATAATATTTAGAATTTTTAATAGTTTTTTGTGAAAATCATGTGAAACTCCTTGACTGATAGTAAAGTATCGTGTATATTAAAGGCATCATTTAACAGAATATATTTCCGCTATTTCTAGAAAATATCTGTTGTGTAGGATGTTGAGTGATAATATTCATCTAAGACACCTTTAACGTGTCTTGAAAGGTTTAGGAGGAAAAGTTACATGCAAAACGGTAAAGTAAAATGGTTCAATAACGAAAAAGGTTTTGGTTTTATCGAAGTTGAAGGCGGAGACGATGTATTCGTACACTTCACAGCTATTACTGGTGAAGGCTTCAAATCTTTAGAAGAAGGTCAAGAAGTTTCTTTCGAAATCGTTGAAGGCAACCGCGGACCACAAGCTGCAAACGTTGTAAAACTTTAATCTAATAAATAATCAGGCTGGCATCCTTGCCAGCCTTTATTTATTTTCAAGACAGCTTACTGCCAATTTCCTTAATCTTCTCTCCAACTGTACATTTTGTAATGCAGAATCTATGTGCGTACAAACGCCCTTTATCGGTCTTATGATGCTTATAAAGAAAACACCCATTACAATAATTGTTCAACATTTCCTCAACTTCATTAAATAATTGCTTTCGTTTCAATTTGTGACACCATCCTTTCACTTCTCACCCGCTTAAATAATTTGCATTTTACTATTAATCACTTTTCCTTCAAGTGCCTGGGTAGCAAGCTTATCCGCTTCTTTATTTTCTGTTCTTGGGATGGGGGTAAACTTCGCATCTACCTTGAGTACTTTCAACTTTTCCTCAATTCGATCAAGCCAGCGATTTAAGTTCTCTTCATAGCATGGCCAATCTCCTTTTAGCTGCATTAAAACACCTTGTGCATCCCCTTTGAATTCACAAGTCATATGGTGGACACCCATTTCTTCAAGCAAGTTAACAGTATAATACATAGCAGCATACTCTGCTTCACTATTATTTTCAATTTCATCAAATAGCTCATTTGCGCGAATACGGTATTTCTTTTTTCCTTGCTTATAATAAATGACTGCTCCTAACCCCGCTTGGAAAGTCTTTTTATTAAATCCGCCATCAAAGTAAACGGTTAAGTCATGTGGATCCTCTTCAATTTCCTCTAACAGCTTTTTCATTTCCTTTGTAATCCAGGTTGTGCCACGCTCATCATGATAGATTAACTGGGCTGCCTTTCCGCTTTTTTCAAGATCTTCGCCTATTTGTATAGCCAGCTCACCTTCAAGCCACTCAGATGTAAAAATTGTTCCTTCTGTTCCTTTTAGTTTATATTTCCATTCTATTTTATATTTCATTTTTTTCAGCCTTTCTTATGATAAACTGTTTTTATCTTACCCTGATATGCCTTATGATAAAAGGAAAGATGAACCTAAATTAATTATTGGAGGAGTCCCTATTGGTTGAGGTATATATCGATGGAGCAAGTGCTGGCAATCCTGGCCCAAGCGGTGCTGGCATTTTTATAAAATATGATGGCAAAGCAGAAAAATTCTCCTTTCCACTTGGAGAAATGGAAAATCATGCTGCAGAATTTCATGCCTTAATTTTAGCGCTAGAAATCTGTGTAAAAAATAATTATAAGGTTGTTTCGTTACGAACGGATTCCCAAGCTGTGAACCAAGCAATTGAAAGGGAATATGTAAAAAATAAAATATATGCCCCTCTTTTAGAAAAAGCTTTAGACTTAAGCAAGCAATTGGATTTATTTTTCATTAAATGGGTTCCTAGCAGCGAAAATAAAGCTGATGAACTTGCTAGAGCCGCCATACGATTAAACTAGACAGAAGGAGAATACTAGATTTGAAAAAAAACGTTTTTTTTGCAGATGCAAGCCTATTGCTTGTTGCTTTTATTTGGGGAGCCACATTTGTCATTGTCCAAAACGCTATTGCCTTTTTAGAGCCTCATTCTTTTAATGGATTAAGATTTTTAATTGCTGCCATTTTACTCCTCACTTGGCTTCTCATTTTTGAAAAAGAGCAGCTAAAACAATTAAACTGGAAAATAGTGATTTCTGGAATTATTATAGGGATCTGGCTTTTTATCGGCTATGCTTTTCAAACAATGGGGCTTTTGCATACTACATCATCTAAAGCTGGCTTTATCACAGGACTTAGCGTAGTTTTAGTCCCATTATTTTCATACCTTTTATTAAAAAGTAAGCCGGGAATGAATGCAGTAATCGGTGTATCCATTGCTACAATTGGTTTATATTTACTAACGATGACCGATCGGGTTGGATTAAATATTGGTGATGGACTTGTATTTATTTGTGCGATTGGATTTGCCATGCATATCATCTTTACTGGGAAATACAGCAGCAATTTCCCATCACTGCTATTAACAGTCATTCAAATTACAACGGTTTCCTTCCTGTCGATTATGTCTGCTTTTTTTACCGAAGACTGGAGACAGGCAATGAATCCTGATGTGATTTTTCAAGGGAAAGTATTGACTGCATTAATAATTACTTCTGTTTTTGCAACAGCGCTTGCGTTTTTTGCACAAACAAGATTCCAAAAGTTCACAACACCGACGAGAGTTGCCCTTATTTTTGCAATGGAACCTGTTTTTGCAGCTGGAATAGCTTTTCTTTGGGCAAATGAACGACTTTCATATAGTGCTATCATTGGCTGTCTTCTCATCTTCTCAGGAATGATTTTTGCAGAAGTCCCATTAAAAAAGACACAGCAGCTTTTAAAAAAGAAGCAGAATGAAGCTATATAAAAGAAGGCGTGTGATCAGCACGCCTTTTTAAATAGAAATCAATTCTTTTTCTCTAACATATCGTATTGCTTCGGGCCGAGTTTTAATCTGATTAGATACAAGCATTTCAAGCAACGAAACATAGAAGCTTCCATCAAACGTTTTTTGTGCCTTTAATGTTAATTCAATCGCTGTATTAGTTAGTTCGTCCGAAGCATTTGTGTATTGTTTGCCAAATTGAATAAACCCAATTGCATCTTCTTGAAGCTGAAATCCTTTTCCATGCAAAAACTGTATATATTCTTCCACTGTTCGTAAAGACATATCATCCCTCTCCCCTTACTCCCAAAGCCCTATTTATTTTATCGTAAATTTTGTCAATTATCTATTATTTTTTGTTAATTTATGGCCGATTATTCCCGATACAACTCCTAGCAAGGCTCCGCCTATTACTTCTGCCGGCTGGTGACCAAGCATTTCTTTCAGCTTTTTTGGCTTTTCTTCTTTAAATTCAACTGCCTCATCTTTATGGATTTTCTCTATTAATTCGCCCATGCTGTTCACTTTTAATGTTAATTCTCCTGTTTGTCTTCTAATTCCCTGTGCATCATACATGACAATTAATCCGTAAATAAGTGAAAGAGCAAAATCAATCGTCGGCAATCCACGTTTTAATGCTATAAATATAGTTAATGAAGCTACTCCCGCAGAGTGAGAGCTCGGCATCCCTCCTGTCTGAAAAAACAATTCTGGGCGAAATTCTTTTTTCTTAATAAAGTGGATTGGAATTTTTAACCCTTGAGCCAATCCTATACTAAATAAAGCAATGTAAACCCCTTTATTCATAATCACTTCACCTCTGCTTTTAGTGTGAAGAAAATGGAGTGATATTATTCTGTTAGGAAATACTATTACTTGCAGGAAAAAAATTAGGAGGGATAACGAATGAGTAATCGCAAAAACAGAAATCGTGGAACAAAGGCACCAGGAGTGACCCCTCAAGGTTATGGGCAGGATGCTGAATTTGCTGAAGAACCAAAAAGCAAACTGGAAAATGCAGCAAAAAAGAAAAATACTAAGCGAAAAAGTGCTGTCTCAAATTGAGACAGCACAGAAATTTTTTATGCATATTCTTTCATATCAAGAAAACGATGAAGTCCACGGAATTCAATTTCCTCAAATTTACCTACTACTTTATCGCGATTAAATTGGAAAATGGCATCATTTATATCATATTGAATAGGAACATCGCATTTAATTTCTGCAAGTTGACGACTTAAATGCAGCATATCAAGATCCTGTTCGATTTTCTGCCTTTGCCCCTTAGTCAGTAGTTCTAGATTGGCCAGAACTCCTTCTATATGCTCGTATTCCTGTAAAAGCTTCAGAGCTGTTTTTTCTCCGATGCCTTTCACTCCTGGATAATTATCGCTTGAATCCCCCATAAATGCTTTTAAATCAATCATTTGTCTGGGATAAATCCCCTTTGCTTCAAAAAAGGAATCTTTTGTATGGACTAAATAGTTCCCATAGCCTTTTTGCAATAAAGCAACGGTAATATGTTCGTCAATCAGCTGCAAAATATCTTGGTCTCCCGTTAAGATTCTAACACTTGCATCTCCAGCTACACCTTTGGCAATCGTTCCAATACAATCATCTGCTTCATAGCCTGCCAGCCCGATATTAGGCACGTCGAAGGCGTCAACCATTTCCTTCACAAGATCGAATTGCGGAATCAATTCAACGGGAGCATCCGGACGATTTGCTTTATATCCATCATACATATCAGTCCTAAACGTTTTACTTCCCATATCCCAGCAAACGGCAACATGGGATGGGTTGAACGTGGAAATGGCGGTTAGAAAATGTTTCACAAAGCCGTATACCCCATTAGTAGGGATCCCTTTTGAATTAATCATAAACTGCCCTGTAACAGCAGTGGCAAAATAAGCTCTAAATAATAAAGCCATTCCGTCTACAAGCATGAATGAAGGTTTGTTTTCATTAATCAATTTCTTCTCTCCCATGTCCTTTATTTTCAATGGACCTATTATAACATGGGAATCCTTAGTTTAAGAATGTAAACTTTTACATTTTGGATTGCTGATAAAAGTCTTATTTAATCATTCTCTCCGGTTTCCACTTCATTTTCTTCATAAGAGATCCAATCGCTGAAGCTTCCTGCGTATAGTTTAACATTGTTATAGCCTGCCATCTTTAGTGCGATGAAATTTGGTGTTGCTGTTACTCCAGAACCACAATAAACAATCACTTGCTTCTCTTTATCTATTTCTTTAAATCTTTTCTCTTGTTCATCAATTGATTTGATGCGCCCATCTTCAAAGCCTTCCATCCAGAATTTATTAATGGCTCCCGGAATATGACCGCATTTTTTATCAATCGGCTCCTCAATGCCTAAATAGCGTTTGTTTTCTCTTGAGTCAATAATTACTGTTTCTTGGTTTTTTGCTTTGACAGCTTTCCTTACCTCTTCCTGTGAAGCAATTATTTCATTATTCAAGCGTACCTTGAACGCTGTCTTTTTGTAGGTTGGAATCGTATCATTTGTTTGGAAGCCAGCATCTTTCCAGGCTTTATATCCTCCATTCAAAATATACACCTTTTCATGGCCAAGATAATGCAACAGCCACCATAGGCGAGCTGCATATGAACTTTCCCCTCCATCGTATGCGATGACAGTTGTTTCTTCAGAAATTCCAGCGAGACTAAATGTTTCCTCTAAATCTTCTATTACTGGTAAAGGATGTCTGCCGCCATGTGCAGCAATAGGACCCGATAAATCCTTTGATAAATGGAAGTATACTGCTCCCGGAATATGATCCATTACGTATGAGTCATACCCTTCCTCAGATACTCCCAGATTATAGCGGCAATCGGCAATTCGAATATTTTTATCGTCTAGGTGCTCTAACAGCCATTCTTTCTCAATAAAAGGATTCATTCCTTATTCTCCTCCATTCGCTTCTTGATTAATTCTTGTACATTTTTTTTCGGTGTCCAGCAATTAAATCGATAATTCGGCCGTGTTTCATAGCCTAAACGCTTACAAAAATAGCGCATTCCTTTTTTAGTTTTTTCCGCTTGGAAGTGAATACAGGTTGCACATGCATGAAAGGCTTCAATATTCATTGTCTCACCCTTTGCCCACAATATCCTTTTCCATTGCTTTTAGCTGATCAATTGGGAAGTCATCCCTTAAAACAGCTAACAAACCATTGTAATATTCATCTGCCTGGTCTATATGAACAGCTAGAAAACGTGCAAATTCTTCCTTCAGCATTGTCTGATAATATTCCTTTAATCTTGTACTTTGCGTTTGTAAATAAGCTGCTGATGGCTCCTGCATATTTTGTTCTAGTTCATCACTTAAAATTTTGCGTTCATTCTTTTCAAAAAAGGACTTCGGATTTTTAAAGTGAGCAAGTGCTTTTTTAAATTGGGCTTGATCTTCATTTTGAAAAGCAGTTTCAAAATCGATCCCCTCAAGCTTTTTCACTTCAAACGGACTAAACTTGAGTTCCGGATTCATTTCCTCAATAGAGGAAATCAGTCTTTCTTGTGCCTCCTTTAGAAGTTTTCCAATATATACTTCCATTCGCACAGTAGTAGCTCTTAGCTCTTGAGCAAAGTCAAAACCAAAGCTTTGCAGAAAATCAGTGAGTGCCGTTTGCAGCGCTTTTTTTAAATTTCTTCCATCTTCTTTTAGAAGAGCTGGATTAAATGCTTCTTTGACAAAATCAGTAAATCGTAAAAAAACACGCTGCCTAATATAAAAGACGAGTTCATCTGCTTCTTGTGTCAGCCTTTGTGAAAGAATTGTTTCATCTTGATTGCGAATCATATGTTTAATCTTGTTCTGCTCATTTTCTAAATGATTTCGTTTCTGAATCTTACTTTCATTATCTTCTTGGGACGATTGGATAAAGTTTCTAAGCTGATCTACCACACGCTGCCATTCCATCTCAGCAGAAGTTACGGATATTTCCATCAATTCATTTGTTATAAATGAATAAAAGCTTTCTTCAAACATATCCAATTTCGACTCGGCTGCTTCCTTTTGATTCAGCTTTTCTGACAATGCTTGAAGACTAGATAGGCCAAAAAGATTTGGCTGCCGAATTCCATATTGGACAAGCTGTTCTCTCACATACTCAAGTACCGAATCACATTCTTCCTCATTAGTAGCTAAATCAATCGCATTCACAATGAAAAACATTTTATCCAGCTCAAATGAATCCTTTACCCGTCCAAGCTGAATAAGAAACTCACGATCTGCCTTTGAAAATGCATGGTTATAATAAGTAACAAAAAGGATCGCATCAGAATTTTTAATATAATCAAAAGCAACGCCTGTATGGCGGGCATTAATCGAATCTGCCCCAGGTGTGTCTACGAGCGTGATTCCCTGTCGAGTGAGCGCACAGTCATAATACACTTCGATCATTTCTACAAAACAAGATTTTTCCTCGATTGCGACATAATCCTTTAATTGGTCTAGATCGGTTTCTACAGTTGTTCCAAGTGTGTGACGGAATGCTTCAAACCCTCGCAAAAATGCTTGTAAGAATGCAAAATGTGTCTTTTCATTTGCTTCAAAGTCTTTTTTTCCATTCATAACTTTAGCTATCTTTTTTAATGCATCATCAAAATCGATAGCAGCCATATCAAATAATTTAAGTGATCGGCTCACATCGTCAAATAAGATTTGTGAATCCTTTACCTTTACTAACACAGCTCCATGCCCATATTGCCCATTGATCGGCATAATTTTATTAATTGCTGCGGTTGTTGGATTTGGCGAAACTGGAAGAACCTTTTCACCTATTAACGCATTGGCAAAAGAAGATTTCCCTGCACTAAAAGCTCCAAATAAAGCGACTGTAAATTGCTTATTCTGAAGTCTTTCCGCTTTTTGCACTAACTCCTCTGCCATTTTTTTAAAGCCTGGAACCGTTTGGACTTTATTTGCAGTAAAGTTTAGTTTCTCTATTAACGAATGTACAGTAGATTGCTCCAGCTCTTTTTTATCTTTTACTAATACATCAGCCTCTTCATAACTAACCTTCTCATCATTTCCAGCATCTACGTCCGATTCCTTCATTTGATAAACAATTTCCGCTTCTTCTGTTTCTCTAGTTAATAATTGTTCTGTTTTATCTTTCAGTTGCTCCATTTGAAAATAGCCGGCTAGAAAATCAGAGATTTGTTTCTTTGATTTTCTATGCATTTCCTTTATATTCGTTAAACCTTCCCATGCATCCGCATATACTTTTAATTGTTCGAATTCTTTTTCCAGCTTTTTCTTCCCTTGCTCTTGTTTTGACTGCAAAACATCTAGAAATAATGCTTTCAATGGCAATAAGCTATCCTTTGCCAGCTTTTTAACAAGCTCAGCCACTTCATTTGTATACTGAAGAACATAGTCCCCCGACAGCATAGCCCCGTCCTTCACGGCAAGAATCATCAACGATTCTGGTATGTCTATCTGAAAGCTTTGTGCTTTTGCCAATAGTTCAGGATCATGTATATTAAATTGTTTCATTTCATTTAAATATAGTTCTTTTAAATGCCAATCAAGCTGTGACTGGATATTTTCTAAAAAGCCTTTATGAAATTGCTTCAAACGCGATTCTCTTTCCTGTTCAGTCTTTTGTTTGGAAAAGAAAAGGCCAACTTTAAAATTGGATTGACGTGATTCGATATAGGCTTTCGCGAGCTCTCTCGTTTGGGAGGGCATTAAGTAGGCATTCTTTAGTACTTCATCTACCTTATTATTAAGACCATTTTCAATAGTTGAAACCATTGCTGTCATTTCAGCTAGTGTATTTCTAAGCGATTTCAATTTTTCTGGCAATAAGCTTCTTTCTTCAGAAGTTAGTTCAGCTAGAATTTCTTCGTATTTATCCCTATTTTCCCATTGTTTTTCCTCTAAAAAAATGAGATGTTCTTCTGTTAATTTTTTTAGTGACTGCATAACAGAATCTGGAAGCAATAATTTTCTTTTCGCAATCGTTTCTTCGATAAAGCGCTGTAAGCTAGTGAACTCATTTTCATCATGTGAAAGTTCCTTTAAAGAGGTGTAAAAAATTCTTGCTGGGCTTACTCCCCATGAAGCAAATGAATCACGTACACTTGCCTTAAACTCATCAAAGCTTAATTCATCGTCACGATGTTTATCAATCTGATTAATGATTAAATAAACGTCTTTCCCTGCCGTAGTTAATTCTTTTGTAAAGAGAAAGTTTAGTTCAGACTGAACATGATTATAATCCATTACATAAAATACGAGATCCGCAAGGTGTAGGGCAGACTCTGTTGCAATTCGGTGTGCATCATCTGTTGAATCAATGCCCGGTGTGTCCATAATAACGGCATCCTTCGGGAGACTTGTGTTCGCATAGCTAATTTCAATTGAATGTATTTGATCGCCGTCCTTACAATAAGATTTTACTTGTTCATAATCATATGGAGCCGGATAGATTCGTGGCTTCCCATCTTTAAAAATCACTTTTGCGTAACTGTCGCCCGATTTGATTTTCACTAGATTTGCACTTGTTGGAATCGGACTGGATGGAAGTAAATTTTCACCAATGATTTGATTAATCATACTTGATTTCCCCGCAGAAAAATGTCCGCAAAAAGCAATCGAATATTCCTGTTTATAGAGCTTCAAAGCTAAATCTCTTGCCCGTTCTGCCGTCTTTTTATCCCCATTTTTATCAAAATACTCATATAAAGCTGTTATTTTACTCATAAGTTCCGTTGCATCTAGCTGTAATACCTTTTGAACCATGAAATCGTATCCCCTTGCTCATATAATTTACTATCTATTTTAAATGATTTTTCTAATAATTCCTATGTTTAATTAGAAAAGTGAAAGGCCCTGCTTATCGGCGACAAGCACAAGACGAACCGGCAGGGAGGTTGCTCTTTAACCTCCTTGACGGTTTGGCTTGTGACCTCGAGCCGATGGCGACTGAAGCTAGAAATTAGAAAAGCGAGAGGTGATCTGAAGCTAGGCAATTTAATCAAAATAAAAAACCAGGGGGGCACCTGGTTTTCATCTATCCTATCAAATTATCGAGTATGCGGCTTCACAACATTATTCAATACATGTTTCATCACTAGAGCGTAGGCGGTTACTGTGCCTGCAATAAATATCGCTATCATATGTAACAACACCTTCCTTTTAAAATAGAAATGAGAACTATTTTTATCTTCAGTTAGATTTTATCACGAACGATAATCATTATCAATATAAACGTTAAATTGTCACACTTTTTTAACATCATTAACTTGAGGAGCGTTTTTCGCAAACGCCTCTTTATATTTAGTTAATGACTTTAACGCCCTTTCCTCTGCTGGAATGCGGATACATAGGACAGCAGCATTAAGAATAGGAAATAATATGGCCGTCCAATAGGCTTGAAAAAGGAGTGGAATGACAATCAGCTCAATCATAACGATGATATAATTTGGATGCTTTACATATCGGTAAGGTCCCTTTTTTACAATATCTGCTTCTGGCAAGACAATAATTTTCGTATTCCAGTATGTCCCCAGCGACATCAGAACCCATAGTCTTCCATACTGAGCAATTAAAAAGAGAGAAAGAAAAATTGGCCAATATGGCGATAAATCACCAGGTACAAGTACCCATTCTATAATCAAGGAAACAAAAAATATACTATGGACAGCTACAATAAACGGATAATGTGATTGCCCAAACTCGATTGCCCCCTTTTGTTTCATGCGGTGCTCATTTCGTTTAGCAAGCAATAATTCAATTCCCCTTTGGCCAATTAAAAGGAAAACAAAAATTATAAACAACATCCATTATGCCTCCCATTTCAATAAGAGCAGCTCTGAGCTAAATCCTGGTCCAAGTGCTGTGGCAAGACCATAATCACCAGCACGTCCCTTCTCCATAAATCTTTTCAATACATATAGAATAGTAGTTGAAGACATGTTTCCGTATTCTTTTAAGACATCATGTGATGTATGGGCCATTGAAGGATCGATTCCTAATGATTGAATGTATGCTTCAATCACTTTCTTTCCCCCGGGATGGGCAATGAAATGCTGGATGTCTTCGATCCTCATCATCTGTTCGGATAAAAAGGACTCAACGTTTGGCCTTAGCCAGCCTTTAACTACGGATGGGATGTCTTTAGAAAATACAACATATAACCCTTCATCCTTCACTTCCCACCCCATAATGTCCAAGGAATTGGGCAAAAGCGTCGACTGCGTGGCAATGATTGAAGGACTAGATTCTAGTACTCGAATGGAAGCCTTGTCCGTATGATCACCAAATACAAGTGCACATGCCACCCCATCCGCAAAAAGGGACGTACCAATTAAATTACTTTTGGAGCGGTCATTTCTTTGAAAGGTCAAGCTGCATAATTCTATAGTAAGCACTAATACTTTTGCTTGGGGAAAGGCTAGGCAGTATTCGTAAGCTCGGGAAAGCCCCGATGCCCCACCTGCACAGCCTAAACCCCAAATTGGAATTCTTTTTGTTTGCGGTAAAAAAGGAAGCTTATTCATAATTCTCGCTTCAATACTTGGCGTAGCCAAACCTGAACTTGATATAAAAAAGATCGCATCAATTTCACTGGGAGCTATATCATTTTTAAGAAATCGACTGCATTTTAAACAATTCTCAATAGCTTCAATCCCTAACTCGACTGCCCCATGTATGTATGCATCATTTCTTTCTTTAAATGATCGATCTTTTCTAAACCATTCCATCCCTTTTACAAAATGCCTTTTTTCGATTTGACCATTATGAAACACGGTTAATAATCGATCGATATCTCTAAAGGTTTTTGAAAATAGGTCTTTGGCAAAATCCATAACCTCATCCTGTTTTAAGATATGCTTTGGTATAGCCTCCCCTATCGAAACAATTGATGGCATTAATACCCTCTCCCTTTAATAGTTAAGGATATTTTTTCCACGTTTTAAAAATTTATGCAAAAAAAAGCTTCCTCTTTTATGGAGGAAGCCGATTGTTTTGAAGGAGTTGTTGTGCATAATCCATTATAGGATTTTTTCAGTATGTCATCATTAACAAATATCTTCCAGTCATGCTTATCATTATTTCTCAAAAGCCGAATTATTTTTTAATAATCTTTGCATCTATCATTCGACAAATATGTTAAAATTAAAAAATAGCTCTTTGATGGAGGAATGCGGTGTGACAACAAATACAAAAAGTGTAACAGATATTTTGAACGGCACGATTCAAGCTGTTAAATCTATATTGCCGTTAGAAATCACTGTAGATAAACCATCCTTATTTACACAACCTTTCACGCAGCATTCTATTGGCGTATTGATCGGGATGACAGGCGATGTAAGAGGCAGAATTATTATTGATGGCGATTCACTTATTTTTGGTAAAATTGGCGAAGCAATGTTTGGGATGGCACTCGAGGGAGAAATGCTAGAATCTTTTTCAGGGGAACTTGGAAATATGATCGCTGGCAATCTTTCTACTTTTATTTCTGATAAAGGATTTGAAATGGATATTACCCCACCAACTGTACTAGTTGGCGGAGCGAAAGTTTATGGCTTTTCAAAAGCCTTAAAGTTACCTGTTCAAATTCAAAATGTTGGAGAACTAATGATTGTCCTTATGATAGAAGGAAGCTAAAATAAAATCCGTACAGATAACGGTGTGGTTTCCTCACCGTTATCTGTACGGATTTTTTCTATGAGACAATCTCCTTCCATTTCTACCTCTTCTCGCCTCATAGATCTCTTCTATACGACAATCCCTTTATATTTCCACTTTATTTTGACTCAAAAAGCATACATTATTTTTCATATAGAATGTTTTCCGATTATTTAGAGTACACGAGCTTCCTCCTCCCAAACAGTCATTATTCCAATTATAAAAAACACCGGATTACTCCGGTGCTTAATTATTATTTCGAGTTGCTTTGATTATGCACTTGAATGACTAATTTGTTTTTCACTCGCGTACCGCAAGCGGTGCAATTTCCTTTTTCATTATATATTAGCCTGCAGTTATCACAATAATATTTCTCCATCATGTTATTCCACATCCTGCATGAGAATTATTAGCTATCATATTTCTCTTTTTATGAATGTGTGAATACTAATTCTTTATTTAAGAAGCTTTCGGCTCCTCAATGATTTCAGCCTTTTTTTGTTTTAATTTTAATTCATTAAATAAGATATTTAACAAGATAGCAGTCAAACTTCCTGCGACGATTCCATTCTCCGTTAAGATACGAATGTTTTCTGGAAGCTGTGAAAATAAGCCAGGTACAACAGAGACCCCAAGCCCCATACCTACTGAACAAGCAATAATTAATAAGTTTTCCTGTGAGGCAAATTCTACCTTGCTCAGCATTTTAATCCCTGAAGCAACAACCATCCCAAACATTGCGATCATTGCACCACCTAGAACAGACGGAGGAATAACCGTTGTGAGAGCGCCGATCTTTGGAACAAACCCGAGCAATATTAACATTCCAGCAGCAGTATAAATGACATTGTTCGTTCTTACACCTGAGATTTGGATAAGACCCACGTTTTGTGAATAGGTTGTGTAAGGGAATGAGTTGAATATCCCGCCAATAATACTCGCTAACCCTTCTGCACGGTACCCTTTAACAAGATCTTTTTCTTCAATTTTCTTTCCGCATATGTCCCCTAGTGCAAAATACACTCCAGAGGACTCAACTAAGCTTACCATGGCTACAAGAATCATTGTAATGATTGGTGTAATTTCAAAAGTAGGCATTCCGAAATAAAATGGCTTTGCCACATGCAGCCATGAAGCATCTCCAACAGCACTAAAATCAACCTTCCCCATAAAGAAAGCAACAATTGTACCAGCAATTAACCCAATTAATATTGAAATGGAACGAATAAATCCTTTCGAAAAACGGAAAAGAAGAACGATGAATACTAACGTGCCAAATGCAAGACCGATGTTAGACAATGAACCAAAGTCTGAGCTTCCCTGGCCGCCTGCCATATTATTCATAGCAACTGGAACAAGCGTGATCCCAATAATTGTGACAACAGAACCCGTTACAACCGGAGGGAAAAATCGAACAAGCTTTCCAAAGTATTTTCCAATTAAAACGACAAAAATACCTGATACAATAATAGCCCCATAAATTGCTGAGATCCCGTAAGAATTACCAATCGCAATAATCGGAGCTACCGCAGTAAAGGTACATCCGAGAACAATCGGAAGGCCGATGCCAAAATATTTATTTCTCCACACTTGAAGAATGGTTGCCAAGCCACTTGTCATAATATCGATTGAAACGAGGTAAGTCAGCTGTTCCCCAGACAATCCAAGTGCTCCCCCAATAATTAACGGAACGATAACAGCTCCTGCATACATAGCTAATACATGCTGGATACCTAATGAAGCAATTTTAAATGGATGCTGTTTCATCTTACTGCCTCCTCTGTTTTATCCACGCTAAAAGTCACTTTCCCATCATTTAATGAATAAATGGTTGCTAACGATTCAACTCTGTATCCTTGTTCCCGTAAAAGTGTGCCGCCATCTTGGAAGCCTTTCTCAATAACGATTCCAATTCCAGCAATTTTTGCATTTGCCTGTTTTACAATATCTGCTAATCCGATCGCAGCTTGGCCGTTAGCAAGAAAATCATCAATGATAAGAACACGGTCATTTTCATCTAAATATTTTTTCGACACGGATATTTCGTTTGATTCCTGCTTTGTAAATGAATAAACTTCTGCTGTTAATAAATCATTTACTAATGTTAGTGATTTCTTTTTACGAGCAAAGATGACTGGAATGCCTAATTGTAAGCCCGTCATAACGGATGGAGCGATCCCAGAAGACTCAAGAGTTACGATTTTTGTAATCCCATCCTTTTTAAACCGGTTTGCAAATTCCTTCCCGATCTCAAACATTAGTTGAGGGTTAATTTGGTGATTTAGAAAGGAATCCACTTTTAATACCGAATCTGACAGGACCATTCCTTCCTCTTTAATCGTTTGAATAAGTAAATCCATGTTGTTTGTTTCCTCCTCTAATGATTCCTTCAGGTTATTTGAATATAAAAAAAGCCTGAGGGACTATGCATTCACATCATAAATGAGTGAAGCAATGTCCTTCAGGCTTTACAAAGTAAAGTGAATGGAGAGAAAGCGACAATAAAATCTCTTTTCATTGCTCACTCATAGTCAAGTTATTTACGGTAACTCGGTAGAAACTTGCAGGCCATATCCCCGCGATTATATGAGTGAAAGACTATTAAATTAATAAAGTTATTATACCACCCTCTATTAAAAAATCAATAGTTTCGCAAAATACAAAACGAACTATATTACAAAAAAAAATGGAAACGTTCGTTTTTTCCAGTTTCCTCCTTGCAGAGTGACTCTTAGTTGACTAAACGAAATATTCTGTCCATTGAAAAACCTTGTCAAGTTACCATAAAAAGCTTCACAATTTCTTCACATTTATCACACTCTAGACGTGATATTTATCACTGAAAAATCAACTTTTCACTATTAACATAGTAATTAAGTTAGGAATGAACATTTTGTGAAATCCCAATAACACTGTAGATTCTTTGCGATTGTCTTGTATTATGAAATTGTAATCATTTACTTTTTTCAAATTTCCGAAGGGAGTGAAAGAAAATGGCGAAAACGGAACTTAGTAACAAAACAGAAACGAAAACTGAGGTAGAGGATAGCTCTTCATTAAAAGGAACGTTAACTTCCGTTTTCTTATTAGGATTATTCCTAGTAATTACTTGGGTAGGCGTTTACTCATTATTCTTAAGTCGGTTTTAAGAAGCTGAAAGGAGAAAAAAGCCATGCATATGCATAAGTTTGAAAAGATTTGGCTCACTTTTGGTGTAGCGATGCTGCTTGTATTTTTAACCGTAATTGGTGTCAGCGCATTCTATCTTGGCAATCAGCCGCCAAGCTGCTTAGCGACCATTGATCCTGAGAAGGTGGATACTACTGCACCATTCAATGAGCCAGGACTAAAAAAGGTTGAAGGTAAAGATTGGGATTATGAATTAGTATTTGTTGCTTCAGCTTTTTCTTATAGTCCAGGAGCCGTTGAAGTTCCGCTTGGCGCTAAGGTAAAGGTTATTGCTACAACTAAGGATGTCATCCATGGATTTGAAGTAGCTGGTACAAATATTAATATGATGTTAGAGCCAGGCTATATTAGTGAACACATTGCGACGTTTGATAAAGAGGGAGAATACCTCATATTATGTAATGAATATTGCGGTGTCGGACACCATATGATGACTTCGAAAATTGAGGTGGTTAAATAATGCTTACCGATGCAATAAAACTTAAAGTTGACCGCCGAGATGGCAAATTGGCAATGGCACATTTTTATGTTGCTTTCATTGCATTAGCAATAGGTGGCCTTGCAGGACTTTTACAAGTTTTAGTTCGTTCTGGAAAGTTCGAACTCCCTGCTGGAATCGGATATTATCAAATTCTAACCGTACATGGTGTTGTTTTAGGACTTGTTTTAACTACTTTCTTTATTATGGGATTCCAAATTTCTGCAGTAAGCAAAACATCAGGAACACTTACGAACCGACAGCGTGTAACCGGCTGGATTGGTTTCTGGGTAATGACACTTGGTACAGTCATTGCTGCAGTAATGATTCTTCTAAATGAAGCTTCTGTCCTTTATACTTTTTATGCTCCATTACAAGCTCACGCTCTTTACTATATTGGATTAACGCTAGTGGTTGTTGGCAGCTGGATTGACGGTGCTGTCATCATCATGAAATATGTAGAATGGAGAAAAAAGAACCCAGGCAAACAAAGTCCATTATTAACATTTATGGCGCTTGTTAATACATTTATGTGGATCGTCGCAACAATTGGTGTGGCTGCCACTGTTCTATTACAATTATTGCCTTGGTCTTTAGGTCTCGTTGAAACTGTCAATGTTGGTGTAAGTCGTACGTTATTCTGGTATTTTGGCCATCCGCTTGTTTACTTCTGGCTATTGCCAGCATATATGGCTTGGTATGCGATTATTCCTAAGATTATCGGCGGGAAAATTTTCTCTGATTCATTAGCTCGTTTGTCATTCATCCTATTCCTGCTATTTTCAATTCCGGTTGGAATTCACCACCAATTGTTAGAACCAGGAATTGATCCTGCTTGGAAATTTATCCAAGTTATCTTAACATTCTTAGTTATTATTCCTTCCTTGATGACTGCATTTTCTTTATTTGCTACTTTTGAAAGTTTTGGACGTTCTAAAGGAGCAAAAGGTCTATTTGGATGGATAAAAAAACTTCCTTGGGGTGACGCTCGTTTTGTCGTACCATTCATCGGGATGCTTGCATTCATTCCTGCTGGAGCAGGTGGAATCGTTAACGCATCGCATCAAATGAACCAAGTTGTTCATAATACGATTTGGGTAACTGGACACTTCCACTTAACTGTTGCAACAGCTGTTGTGTTAACATTCTTTGGTGTAGCTTATTGGCTAATCCCGCATTTAACCGGTCGAGTTTTAACGAAAAAAATGAATAAATTAGCGATTATCCAAGGGATTACATGGACTGTCGGGATGACATTCATGTCTTCAGCTATGCATGCTGCAGGTTTACTTGGTGCACCACGTCGTTCTGCTTTCTCTGAATATGGTGGGGCAGCACAAGCTGCTGAATGGATTCCTTACCAAATTGCCCAAGCAGTTGGCGGATCTATCCTATTCATTGGTATCATTCTCATGCTGTACATCTTTATCAATCTAGCATTCTTTGCTCCTAAAGGAGAACAAGAGTTCCCGGTTGGTGAAGCAGCAAACCCTGCAGAAAAAGCACCAATGGTGTTCGAAAACTGGAAGCTTTGGATTGGCATTACAGTTCTTCTAATCTTATTTGCATACACAGTTCCATTTATTGATTTAATTCAAAATGCACCTCCGGGTTCAAAAGGCTTTAAACTTTGGTAAAATCAAACACTCCGATTAATGGATCGGAGTGTTTTTTACTGTGTCATATCCGTTTTTCCACTTTGATTCAAGCCCTTTTTTCTGAATGAGATATTAACAATTAATACAGATCCCAAAATTAATAGAGCACCAATCATCTGAAAAATCCCAAGCTTTTCCCCATATAGGAATACGCCTAAAATGGTTGCAACAACTGGTTCTACTGTGGCAATAATAGCTGCCTTGCTTCCCTCTGTCTTCTCAAGTCCCCAAGTATATAAGAAATAAGCTAGTACAGTGGGAATTAACCCTAAGCCCACCCCATACATTAAAACATTTATATCCAATAATAGATCAAGCTTAGTCCAAAGCTTAGTTACCGGAATAAGTGCAATTGCCGCGATAAGAAACGTATAAAGTGTGATCGTGAATGGCTCGTATTTTTTCAGGGCAAACTTACCAAATATCGTGTACAATGCATACCCAAGTCCTGACCCTAATCCAGTGATAATTCCGATAACAGTAATATTGCTCTCTCCCATCGTTATCCCCGCAATTAAAATACAGCCAATAATGGTCCCTGCCACAGCGGTAATCTTCGTTACAGTTAAGCTTTCTTTTAGAAAAATAAAGGAAAGGACTGTTACAAAGGCAGGTGATGTATAAAGAAGAATTACTGCAACAGAAATATTCATTTGACTAATAGTTGTAAAATAACAAAAATTAAAAAAGACTATACTCAAGATGCCAGTCCCGACAAACAGCCTGACATCTTTCATTTGTTTCAGTTTCATCTCCTTCGGATAGCGGACCATACCTATAATAAGCAAAAAAAACGCAGCAAAGATCACTCGAATGGCCACAATTTCCATTGCTGTAAAGTTATATGCTCCCAATCCCTTAACAAAGACAGCAATCATTCCCCAAAGGCTTGCTCCAGTTGCAATCATGATATAAGGCAAAATTTTCTTCAAGACATTCTCTCCATATATGATGGAAGAGGATGACAAAAGTCATCCCCTTCATCGATGTTAGTTTAATTGATATACATCGCTATATTTTTCATACAAATAATCAATTAAATAGTTTGCGTTTAATTCTTCACCGGTCACCTCTTTTAAAATATCAAGCGGTTTTTTCATTTTTCCATATTTATGAATATGATCAGTAAACCACTCTTTAATTGGCAGCAAATTTCCTTCTTCTAAAAGATGATCATAGTTTGGTATGTCTTGCAGCATGGCATTCTTCAACTGTGCCGCATACATATACCCTAATGCATAGGAAGGGAAATATCCAAAGCTTCCGCCTGACCAGTGAACATCCTGCAGAACACCCTGCCCATCATTTTCTGGCTTAATACCTAAGTATTGTTCATATTTCTTATTCCAAATTTCAGGAAGATCCTTCACTTCAATTTCATCATTAAACAAGCCCTTTTCAATTTCATAACGAATAATAATATGAAGTGGATAGGTTAATTCATCTGCTTCAATCCGAATGAGAGAAGGCTTCGATTCATTTATTGCCTTGTAAAAATCATCTAGGCTAACTTCATCAAACTGCCCTGTAGAGTGCTCTTTTAGTAAGTCATAATTCTTTTTCCAGAAAGAGTAATGCCGTCCAACGAAGTTTTCATAGAATAGGGATTGTGATTCATGGATTCCCATTGAGGTTCCATCACATAATGGTGTGCCAATTAAATCCGTTGAGATATTCTGTTCATATAATGCATGACCGCCTTCATGAATCGTACCAAATACGGCAGTCCGGAAGTCGTTTTCGTCATATTTGGTTGTTACACGGACATCTCCAGGATTTAGCCCCGTTGCAAATGGATGGACTGTTTCATCTAGGCGGCCAGCATTAAAGTTGTAGCCCATTTGTTCAAGAATTTTCAAACTAAAGTCACGCTGTTTTTCTTTTGGAAAATGCTCAAATAAAAAATCTGTTTCTAATTTATGCTCTGATTGTGAAATTTTATGTACAAGCGGTACAATTTTTTCTCTTAATTGTCCAAATACCTTATCAAGCACTTCCACCGTTACACCAGGTTCATACATATCTAATAATGTATTGTATTTATTTTCTTTATAGCCCCAGTACTGAATAAAACGCTTTGTCATTGCTACAAGCTTCTCAAGATATGGGCGAAACATATCAAAATCAGATATTGCTTTTGCTTCTTCCCAAACACTTTCGGCTTTTGACTGAAGAATGACATATTCCTTATACTCTTCAGCAGGAATTTTCTTATTGAGATCATATTCCTTTTTACATTCAAGCAATGTTTTCTTTGTAATCTCAGATAGAATTGATTCATTGCTGCTTAATTCTGCTATGTATGATTCCATTTCTTCTGATGTAGACATTTTAAAGACATCAGTGGATAACATGCCAATAACTTCTGAGCGTTGTTCCACCCCTTGTTTTGGAGCCCCTGTCCGTAAATCCCAATAAATTAATCCGAGAGCTTCTTTATATGCTTCCATCTTTTTCACGTAATCCAAAAACTCTTTTTCTACTAGTTTTACAGTCTCGCTCATTCATGTTCCCCCTCATTTTCATTTACGCTCTTTTATATTATCATATTCTTTTGAAAAATGGAAAAAGACAACAGCCTTTTATCTGTTGTCCTCTTTCGTTCCATATAATGAATCATATGCTTATTTTTTTCCAATGGCTACTCTCCAAGTATCAGGACCTTCTTCAAGATACTCCCAAGTAAATCGATCTTCTCTTTCCATCATAAATTGGTATTGTAACGGTCTAGGGTCGTGATCATTGATTAATTGCATACACTCGCCTGATTGCAATGAATCGAATGCTTTAAAAATCGTTGGATGTTTTTCTCTCGGCGGATAATCAGGTGCATGGATTGTTTGAGCAAATTCTTTCATGTTTCTTTCCCCCTAATCTTTTTTAATAACCTCATTTTATATAATTACCGGAAATCTATTAGTGAGAGGGGTCACATTTAGCCTATGATATTTCCCCCACAGCTAAAATATTAGCTTGTTAGGGACAATCGTCGTATTATTTTTTTGAAACAGTTATAATAGAGATAAGGAAATTTATATAATAGGAAGAGATTAGTTATATGAAACAATTTATTTTAATTATTGTATTGGTTTCTTTTTTCGATATGTTCTCCCAATTGCCGATCATGAGTCCTTTTGCTAAAAGCTTAGGTGCATCACCCGCTTTCATTGGCTTAATTGTCGGTATGTACTCATTCTCAAATATGTTTGGTAATATTTTGGCCGGTTATTGGATTGATAAGCAAGGAGGGAAGAGGGTTTTACTATTCGGCTTTTCCCTAACTGCAGCCATTTTGCTTCTTTATACAATCGTTACTACACCTGGCCAGTTAATGATTGTAAGATTCTTTCATGGTTTGTTTAGCGGATTTCTTGTACCAGCTGCATTTACTGTACTTGCAAATAGAGGAACGGAAAAAAAGCAAGGGAAATCAATGGCCGTTTCTGGTGTTGCAGTTGGTGTATCTGCTATTATCGGCCCAGCTTTTGGAGGAATTGTCGCATCCAAATACAATATTGAATGGGTATTTATTATTATCGCCGGTGTGATGCTCCTGATTGCTATCTGTTCAGCATTCGTTTTGCCCAATCGATCTGTGTCAATAAACAGAAAAGACGAATCTTCTTTTCATACGGTGTTTTCCATTTTGAAGACTCCGATAGTCTTTTGCTTCATTGGTGCTTTTTCTCTAATGTTCGCACAAGGCGTCTTAGCTTACATGCTGCCTTTACAGGTTGAATCACTCAACTATGGGACACATTTTAGCGGGATGCTGCTAAGTACATTTGGAGTTACTGCCATATTAATTTTTGGGTTGCCGACCAATCGGCTATTTGATAAATATCAGCATCACCATACGATGGTTCTAGGTATGACAATCATTGGTGCTGCTCTTATTCTATTAAGCAAAGCGGCTTCCCTTCCATTTCTATTCATTTGTATGATTTTATACGGTGCTGGCTTTGCCTTTTTATTTCCTTCTATATCCGCTATGCTTGTTGAACAAACGGATGAGAAAAAAAGAGGAAAAGCTTTTGGGCTGTTTTACGCATTTTTCTCACTAGGTGTTGTTGCGGGGTCATCATTAACAGGCATTCTATCTGTTTCATTTGGTACTGGATTTGTTATTGCTGCCTGCCTATTATTTGCTAACAGCATTTGGATGTTCATTTATTTTAAAAGAAAAGCAGCTTTACAAGAACGAATGGAGTGATCATTTTGAGAGAGCTCGTAAGTAATTGTGACTTATGCGGGAAGGACCTCTATTGTATCGATGGTTTTTTCAATGGTATCCATACGGAAAAGCAACAAACACTCTGTTTTGATTGCGCGGAAGAAAAGGAATCCACTTAAGTGTGGATTTCTTTTTTTGCTTATTCTTAGTTGAGAATGAGAATCAAAATATTTATTTCCTATGATTCAGGTCACTTATTCTCCCAAAATATCATGCTACACTTGGTTCATATTAAGATAGAAAATTGTAAGAAGGTGAACTAATTGAGAATTGAGGATATTGAAAAACGCCTCAAAGCTGTTCCTCTATTTAAAGATTTAGAGAAAGAGGAGCTTTCACATATTATAGATATAGCCCAAACCCGTCTATACAAGCATAAATTGTATGTATTCATGCAGGGGGATCCGCTTGATCGCGTGTTCTTCATCCATTCAGGAAAAATAAAGATTTATAAAACAGATACATCAGGCAGAGAGCAAATTGTTTCTGTTTTAGAAGCCGGAGAAATGTTCCCTCACGCCGGCTTTTTTAGACAAGGGAACTATCCAGCACATGCGGAAGTGATAGAAGAAGCACAATTAATAACAATCCCCATTGAGGATTTTGAAAGAATCCTTCTTTCCAACCCATTGCTTTGCATTAAGTTATTCAAGGTATTAGGGGAAAAGATTGTCGATTTACAAAATCGGCTGGAAGAACAAATTCTTCATAATACGTATGAGCAAATTATTATGTTGTTTCTCAGGCTATGCAAAACTAATGGAATGAAATTGGATGATTTATATAAAATCACTACTCATTTCACCAATCGTGAGCTAGCAAATATGATAGGAACTTCAAGGGAAACCGTGAGTCGAACAATCAGCCAATTAAGGAAAAAGGATTTCTTGTTAACAGACGAAGAGGGATTCTTTCTAGTTAATCGAGACGGTCTTAAACAAGAAATTTTATAATTACCTATTTTATATGTGAAGGAGAGAGTGAAAATGGCAAATAAAGTAATTGAACTAGATGTTAGGGAAGATATAAAAAACAAATTAGAGCCTTTTCAAAAGATCATGCAGGCAATAAATGGATTGGAAAAAGGAGATGTTTTTATCCTACACGCTCCCTTTAAGCCTGCTCCCCTATTTACTGTTTTGAAAGCAAAAGGGTTTGAGCATGAAGCTGAAGAAATAGAGAAAAAACATTGGAAAGTTACTTTTACGAAGAGAGGGTAGTAACTATGATTCTAGATAATCGAGGGCTAGAACCCCCCCAGCCAATGATGAGGACGCTTGATGCACTGGAATCTTTGCCCGCCGGCGGGACATTATCAATTATTAATGACCGAAGACCGATGTTTTTATATGAACAATTAGATGAAAAAGGATACAAACATAAAACATCTGAACGGGAAGATGGAAGTTATTTAATTGAGATAACTAAATAAAGAAGGTGATGAAAATGGTTCCCTCAGCTTCTGCCAATGAGACAAATATCAAACTCCCATTTTCTTTTATTTTTGTCAGCATGGCCGCTTTGATGGCATCTCAGATTTTACTCTTGTTTCAAAGTGATTTTTTAATGGATAGCCAATTCCGTGTCCCAGGCATCTGGTCGGCAGCTCATTTGTTCATTTTAGGCTGGGCGCTAATGATTGCGATGGGAGCCATGTACCAGCTCGTTCCCGTTGCTTTTCTGACCCCCATTTGGAATGAAACATTTGGCTTTATTCAATTTGGTGTGACTGCAATCGGAACTTTTGCTTTTGCGCATTTCTTGTTTCATGATCCACAAAACGCGCTCATTCCGGGAATCATTACATTAATTGGGATACTCATGTTCCTATTTCAGATGTTTATGACCTTGCGTAAACAAGCAAGGCCAACTATTTTAACCTTATATGTTGGCACCGCATTAGTTTGTCTGCTTTTAACCATTGGTCTCGGTATCACCATGCTTTATAGTATGAAATCAGGTGCAGCTGCCGATTATTATTTTGCGATCTTTAAAAGCCATTTACTGCTTGGAACGGCTGGCTGGTTTACGATGCTAATCTTTGGCTTTTCATATAAAATGGTGCCGATGTTCTCGCTATCCCATGGGTATAGCATGAAGCCAGCGAAGTTGGTTTATCCGTTTTATGCTGGAGGATTACTTGTTGCAATTGTCTCCTTCTTTACCGAGTCTAATGTTACATTGACATTTGGTCTATTGCTGCAGCTTATTGGTTTTGCGATATTTATTTATCATATTTCAATCATCCTAAAGAAAAGGGTAAAAAAGAAGCTTGACCGCTCGTTTACCTTTGCACTGACTGCCATTTTATGCGGCGGGTTGATTCACTTGGCTGCGTTTATTACAGCACTAACCGGTGTTTTCTCAAAAGTGGTTGGCCCTTTATTAATGATGTATCTTTTCTTTTGGATTGCCTTTAGTATCATTGGCTACTTATATAAAATTGTCCCCTTTTTATGGTGGACAGCAAAGTACAGTAAGGAAATTGGAAAAAAGGATGTTCCCGCACTTAAGGATATGGTTAATGATCGTGCATCTACACCTGTATTTGTATGTCTAGTAGTCGGAATCTTTGGTGTAGCTCTTTCTCTTTTCATCGGCAGCAAAGCAGTATTCATTACTGGTCAGCTATTATTTACAATCGCTTGCTTCTTATTCTGTTTTGCTATTGCTAAAGTAGTTACTAAATAGGAGGGTTAATCATGACATTAAAGGAAAAAGTACTAAAAAATTTAAAAAGAGTAATGGATCCTGAACTTAATATAAATGTTGTTGATTTAGGATTAATTTATGATATCGAGTTTCCTGAAGAAGATTCTGTTTACATTACAATGACATTAACAACACCTGGATGTCCCTTGCATGACAGCATTACAAGCGGTGTAAGATACTGTCTTGAAGAGATGGAGGAAATCTTGAAGGTAGAGGTTAATCTCGTATGGGATCCTGCCTGGTCACCTGAAAAAATGACTCCGGATGGATTAAAACAAATTGGACGTTAATTAAAAATCCCCTCACAATGAGGGGATTTTCTTATTTCATCGACAATGCAGTAGGCAGAACACTTTTCACTAACTCAATTACTTCTTGATTTTCATTGTCCCTCATTAAAATATGAACGGTTCCTTTGTCCTCATGCGTTCGAATTAATCGGCCAATTCCTTGTCTTAAGCGAAGGAGCATATAGGGCAAATCAACTTCTTTAAAAGAATCTTTCACACTTTCTCGCTTTGCTGTAAAAACCGGATCATGAGGCGGAAAAGGCAATGCAAATAGAATCACATTTTCTAGTGATCTTCCTGGAATATCCAACCCTTCCCATAGATGAACAGAACAAAGAACAGAGTGCTCCTCATTTTGAAAATTGGATACTAATGTGCTAATTTCTGCATCCCCTTCAAAGTATAAAGAAAGTTTTGTCTTTCCAGTTATATACTTTTTAAAGCTTTGCAGCTCTTGTTTATTTGTAAATAACACCAATGCTCTTCCTTCTGATTTTTCAATTTGCTCCTGGACATATTGCATTTTAGCTGCTGCATCATTTTCTGAAAAACTTGGCATGGAAATGACCATGTTCTCCTCATATTCGAATGGAGAGGAAACAGAAAAAGATAAGTAATTGTCAATCCCAAGGCTTTTTGCCATATAATCAAATGATTTATTTTCTGATAAGGTAGCTGAAGAGAAAATGAAAGGTTTCTTCTGCGAAAAGACTTCTTCTCTCATAATATCTTCAACCATTCGCGGCATAATCACAAGTGTTCTTTCCCCATCATGTTCTTCAAACCACGTTATCCCGTTTAAATCCTTTAAGAAAAGAGACAATGAATAAGAAATCTGCTCTAAATATTCTTCAACAATTTTTAAATCATACTCATTAATTACGTACATTTCACTCTCAAATACAAGCTCTTCTTCTAGTGCACTTATCAAATCAAGCAGTTTTCTTCCTTGTTTTGTAACCTCTGCTGTTTTTTGAATCGTCCTTTTATCCGACCCTTCAGTAACAGTTGAGGCATTCGTCAAGGCAGAAAAGAACAATTCATTTTGAATAATCGCTTCATCAATAATATTTAATGTTTTTTCCCTTACATCATTCTCCATTAATCTTGTTAGAAGCGTTTCAAGTGTTTGTTCAGTTAGTCTATAGGTAAGCGCTTTTTGAGAAGCATATTCAAGCAAATGCCCTTCATCGAATACAACACAAGAACTTTCTGGCAGTAACGGCAGCTGCCCTTCCCGTTTTCTGGATTCCTTCGTCCATATATGTTCCATGTAAAAATCATGGGAGCATATAATGATATCTTTCGCATTTCGATAGAAGTCTCGATTAAGGGTTTGTCCACAACGATGACGCTTTTCACATGTGAAGCAATCTTGGAGTGGATCCCAGGCAATATTTCCCCATTTCTCATCAGGAAGTTCTGGAAATTCCTTTCGGTCACCATATTTTTCAAAAATTTGCATGGATGAGCCAGAATGAACGAATTCTGGAAGTCTATCATGGATGGCGTTATATGCATCCATATCTTCCGTTGCAATCAACCGATCAAGCTTATTTAAGCATAAATATTGATCCCTTGATTTCGCTAGCCTAACGTCAATTGTTAATCCTAACGCTTTTTCAAGTTTGGCAATATCCCCCTCTTTTTTCACAAGCTGCTCAATTAATGTTTCATCCGCACAGGCAATAATCGCAGGCTTATTTACATATCGAGCGTAAGCAATGCAATAGAGCAAATAAACAAGGGTTTTTCCTGTTCCAACACCTGCTTCTGCAAAGATAACCTTCTTTTCTTTAAATGCCTTTTCCACCTGAAAAGCCATAAAAATTTGTTCGTCACGTAATTCAAAGCCAGCTTCCGGCAATATATCGTAAAAAACATCACCAATCCACTCACTTAATTTTTCAAAAAAAGATTCACTTTTGGACAATGCAAATGGCAACCTGCTTTGCATAGTATCCCTCCGTTCTAGAGTTCGGAGATTAGAGGTGCAATGGCTGAGCAAACTTCTTTTTCCCAACACTTTCGAAATCTTCTAACCGCTCTAGGAATTTAATATTTTTATGATTTCATAAATAAAGAACAACAATCATTTTATCGCATATTGCGACAGTGTCAAGTCATGTTTCTCTATAGGTAATAAATAGTGAAAGAGCGTGCTTTTTGCCCGCTCCTTCACCTTATTTGCTTTTGGTATTTAAATACTTATTAAGGGCTATTTTCCAACACTGATTTATTCACTACTAGTATAGACACCAGTTTACCATTCTAAACTCTGAAACCATTTGTCCTGCCAGCCGGATGCTCAAATAGTCAAATAGGATAGGCGTATCGATTGTAAAAGATACACAATAGTTTTTATAGATGAGCAGCGTTTTGCAATCTATACTATAATTTTCATATATTTAAGCCATATCCATCCATCTTTCTATTATAATAGACTTGGAGCTTTTATAATAGGAAAGGATGTGGACAATGCTTTATAAACCTCGTACTGAATCGATTGATTTATTAATACTAAAATCCTTAGCCGCTCGAATGAGTTTATCAGCCAAAGATGAGCAACTTTATTTTGCCCTTAAAAAGGGCTATGAAGGTGAACGATTGTTTGATTCATGGACAGAAAAGCTTCAATGTGAATGCTTAATCTTAAATGATTTGCTTCTCAAACAAAATAACACCCTCTTACAAATTGACTCACTCATTATTATGTCTGATGTGATTTATTTGTTCGAAGTAAAAAATTATGAAGGGGACTATTATTACGAATCAGACAAGTTATACAAATTACCTAAGGCTGAAATTAATAATCCTTTAATTCAATTGAATAGAAGTGAGTCCTTACTCCGCCAGTTTCTTCAAACCATAGGATTCAACCTACCCATCAAGGCAAATGTCGTATTTGTCAACCCCGAGTTCACCTTGTACCAAACACCACTCAACAAACCATTTATATTGCCCACTCAAATTAACAAACATTTGAAAAAGCTAAACCTAAACTCCTCCAATTTAAATGAAAAACACAGAGAGTTAGCCGACAAAATCATTTCCCGCCATATTGTAGACTCTCCTTTTAAACTTTTGCCTACTTATCAATACGAACAGCTGCAAAAAGGAATTACTTGCGGGAACTGTACCTCTATTTCCGTTTCCATTAATGGGAAAATATGCATTTGCCAAGAATGCAGATACGAAGAATCCGTTGAAACGGCACTAATAAGAAATGTGAAGGAATTCAAACAACTGTTCCCTGATAAAAGAATCACTACGAATGCCATTCAAAATTGGTGTAAAATCATACATTCAAAAAAGAAAATACGCAGGATACTGAGCAAAAATTTCAAAAAGGTAGGCGTTCGTCAATGGACATACTATGAATAATACTATAAAGCAGGACTTTGCTGCGCTTTACTGATATCATTTTTGCATTCATCAGTTTTCAAAAAGACCGTTTTCTCTTGCTCCTACTCGATTGGGGACTTCATCAGATGCATGAACGACCTTTTTCTCTTGCTCCTACTCGATTGGGGGCTTCATCAGTTGGATGAATGACCTTTTTCACTGGCTCCTACTCGATTGGGGACTTCATCAGATGCATGAACGACCTTTTTCTCTTGCT
>NZ_JALDXW010000083.1:0-5465 GCF_032154635.1 Cytobacillus sp.
CCTTCCCACCATTCCTCGGGATTCTGTTCTTTCTCGTTATTATCACCTATGCGTGTCTGGATGTTAAAAGAGTGCTCTGCGTGAATGTTCCCTTCGCGACTTAATAAAACACCTTTAATCGCAGTTGTTCCTAAATCAAAAGCTGCAATATAGTGCATATTTACACATCCTTTATTTAGCACTAGAAAGACCTTGAATGAAATGAACGAATTGTTCTTTATCTTGCGTTTCTATCATTCTCACAATCTCGCTTCCCACAACAACACCCTCAAATCCGCATTTCCACACCTGCTCAGCAAGACTGGCATTTTTTACACCAAATCCAGCCATCAATGCTGCATCTGTTTGACTGCGAATTTTATGATAGAAATCAGGCAATTCATTAAGGTTCGTTATATTTGTTCCTGTTTTCCCTTGATGAATTTGACAATAAACTAAGTCTGCTTCTTTTAAAGCGACCATCAGCTCACTATCTTCCATGCCGTTGTTAATTACAGGGATGACTGATACATTGAATTTATTTAACTTCTTACGAAGGCCAATCACTTCATCCAAAGGCAAATCTGGAATGATCAGTCCATCAATAATTTGATAGATGGATAAATCAATATAAAGTCCTGACTTAATCACATCTTCATAGTATCCCATTACCCATATTGGTACATTTATCTCCATTCGAAGCCTTTTGAAGAAAGGGAGTATTTGGTCCTTTTTATGAAAATTAGGATAGGCTCTGGCGTGCGATCGTTTAATTACTTCCCCCTCTAAATAGGGATTCATGCTTGGTATTCCTATTTCAACCGCATCGACACCGTTTGCGACTGCCTGCTTAACATACCCAAGGGCAGTTCCTACATTCGGATCCCCGCCTACAAAATAGCCTGTTAAAAAGGATTGTTTATCATTTTTTACCCTATTTAAAAAATTCTCTTGTGATGTAATCATGTGTTTTCACGGCCTAACTTTTGAATTATTAATGCAATAATAATGATCATTCCGGTAATGACGTTTTGCAAAAAGGTAGGAATCTCCAATATTGTTAACCCATTTGCTAGGATCCCTAGTACGGCGGCTCCAAATAATGTACCAAATATATTAGGAATTCCACTTCTAACAACGGTCATTCCTAGAAAAACTGCAGCATACGCATTTAAAAAATAGCCATCCCCACCAGTTGGATGCGCAGATCCAAGGCGTGAAGCAAGCAAAGCCCCTGTTAGAGCGGCTAGCATGCCACATAAGGCAAAAGCAAATGTCTTATACTTTTTTATTGGAATTCCTGACACCTTTGAAGCCTTTTCATTGCCGCCAATCGCATAAAAACGTCGTCCAACAGACATTTGTGTCATTAAAAACCAAAACACAAGTACAAGGACCAGCATTATAATAGATAACATCGGTATACCCGCTATACCCGTTTGTCCGATCCATTTAAAACCGTCGGGAATGTTTTCAAATATTGTAGATCCCCCTGTAAACCAAAATGTAAATCCACCGATGACAGTCCCCATTGCTAAAGTTGTAACAAATGATAATACATTAAAATGGGTAATAATTGACCCATTGATAAAACCTACTAAAAATCCAACAAGCACAGGAATAAGAATGCACAGAACAATAGGTACACCTTCCGTGGCTAGTTTGGCAGAGACTACTCCGCCCAAGCTGGCAATTGCTCCAATTGATAAGTCAAATTCATTGACGGACATGACCAAGGTTGCTCCAACTGCAATGACAACGAGCAGCGATATTTGACGAGTAATATTAATAAAATTATCTACAGTGGCAAAAGAAGAAGGGCTCAAGACGCTAAAAATAATGATGATTAATATGCCTGCAATAATGGTTCCATAGGAACTAAGAACACTCTTGTTAAAAATCTTATTTGGACTTTTCTCTGTTTGCGCAATCACTCGTGGACAACCTCCTTCTGAAAACGGTAGCAAACTTCTAAGACATCATCTGGTTTAATATTCTCATTCGGTAAATTAGCAACCGTTCTCCCCTCACTAAATACAATGATTCGATCACTAATTTCTAATATTTCATGCAAATCGGAAGATACATAGATCACACCTTTATTCTCAGACACTTGGTCTCGTAAAAATTGGTGAATTTCCTTTCTTGTCATTATGTCTACTGCCTGTGTCGGCTCATCGCAAATGTATATCGATGGTTCTGACAATAATGCCTTGGCGAAAACGACCTTTTGCTGATTTCCTCCGCTTAACTCTCCAACTGTTTGATATTTATTTACTGCCTTCACCTGGAATCGATTCATCTCTCTATCAATTAATTTGTCCTCTTCTTTCCTTTGGACGACTCCACCCTTTGTAAGTTTACTTAATATTGGCAGAGTCATATTTTCAGCGATAGAATTCCCCATAATTAAAGCATCTTCATGCCGATTTTCCGGTATTAAAACAACTCCCTTTTCAATGGCATGAGCCGGACTTGGATTTGTCACAAGTTGCTGATAAAAAGCGATTGTCCCCTCTTCTATCTTTCGCAAGCCATAGATTGCTTCCATTGTTTCTGTTCGGCCTGCACCTGCCAAGCCATAAACACCGAGGATTTCTCCTTCGTGTAATTCTAGGCTTACTTGTTTAACTACATGATCTGACGTCCGCAGATTGTTGACACTTAATAGTGTTTTTCCTATTGCGGGTTTTGCCCGATTATTTTTTCCCATTGAGGCTTGACCATCTGTCATATAATGAATCAGACGCTCCTGCGTTACCTCTTCTTTTGGTAAAGTGATGATTTGTTTGCCGCCCATTAGCACTGTGATTCGATCGGATAATTGTATGACCTCTTCCAGTCGATGTGAAATATAGATAATGGCTACTCCTTCTTTTCGCAATCGTTCAATAAATTGAAATAATAGTTCTGACTCTTTATCTGTCAGGGAAGCTGTTGGTTCATCTAATATCAGCAGCTTTGAATTTGACATCATCGCACGTGCAATTTCTAGCATCGTCCTTTCCGAAGGAGTCATTTCCGATACCGTTTTCTTTAGGGGAATATTCATTCCCCATTTCTCTATTAAGGCAGCTGCTTCCTTATGCATCACTGACCAATTAATTCCTAAGCCGCTTTTAGGATATTTCGTATTCAGATAAAGGTTTTCCAGTCCAGTAAAGTAAGAAATAAGTTGGCGATCTTGATGGATGACGTTAATTCCAAGATCATGTGCTTCCTTAGGGCTTCCTATTTTCACTGGGTTGCTTTGCCAATGGAGACTTCCTTCACTTGGAAAATAAACCCCGGTTAAAATTTTTATAAGTGTTGATTTACCCGCTCCATTTTCTCCGACTAAGGCGTGGACCTCACCGGCGTTTATAGACAAAGTTATATTATTTAACGCTTTATTCGTACCAAACACTTTGGAGATCTTATCTATTTGAAGTAACGCCATCCTGCAACCACCCTTCCTGAGTGTCTATTTTTCTTTTATCAATTCTGCTGGAGCATACATTTCCGTACTATCTACTTCTTGTCCATTAAACACTTTTTCCATTTGCTCCATAACGATATCTGCCATCCCTTCAAAGTTTTGCCGAACAGTCGCTTTAATTGGCGCTCCTGTCTCTATCATGACAATCGCTTGGCTATTTCCATCAATACCAGTTACGATAATGCCTTCTCTCCCAGCAGCTTCTATCGCTTGTGCTGCTCCAATCGCTGGCTCATCCCATCCGGCCCAAACTGCAGTAATTGACCCTTCTTCTTTATTGGCAAGAAGCAAGTTCTCCATTTGTTGACGTGCATTTTCAATCGGCCCTGGCACCTTAATTTCTTGTTCAGTAATCACATGAATATTCGGGTAATCCTTCAGCATTTCATCCAATACTTCTGTACGCTTCAAAACACCAGGATGCGGGCGATGCGTAAAAACAATTAGATTGCCCTCTTCCCCAATCTGCTCAATTAAATACCCTGTTATTAACTTGGACATTTCCGCATTATCACTTGTTGCATTCAAAGTCATTCCGTCAATATAGCTTGCATCACTTCCAAAGACATGGATGCCTTTTTCCTTTGCCATTTTAATTTGGGATTTCACTTGATTTGGATCTGTACTAACTAAGACAATTGCATCTACATTTGAAGAAATGACGTCTTCCATACGCGAGGCTAATGCACCTACATCCCCATTTGTATCAATCGTATTTGTTGACCAGCCTTTTTCTCCAGCAAGTTTTTCTAACGTATCAACCATTTGTTTTGTTGTAACGGATGATAGAAATGGCGTTAAAATCGCTATTTTTTTCCCCTCTTCACCTGATCCGTCTGACTTTTGTCCACATGCACTTAATGTGACTAATAGCACAAATGCTGTCACGATAATGACTAACCTTTTCATACCATAACCTCCTATGATTCTTTTATTATTATTTTTGCGGTTTCCATATCAGTAACCAAAACATCGAGCCATCCGCCCTTTAATGCCGCCCTAATTCCTTTGGCTTTGACTTCTCCACGTGCAATTCCTAATACAAGCGGCACCTTTTTTAAATCTTGTCCGCTAATTCCAATCATTCGCTCCGAGAAAGAGGTGTTTACCTGTTCCCCATTTGCATCAATGAAAGTCGTAGCTATACTTGCTACTACCCCATCCCTCTCAAGTGCTGCAAGATCTTCATCCGTCATATTCGTTGATTTAACATGTGTAGCCTCTTTAGAAATTTGTCCAATCCCAACCAATGCGACATTCACACGAGAATAGAAAGCCATCAGTTTAGCAATCTCAGGCTCATGAAGAAGGGTTTTTTTAGCCTCTGCTGAACGGACGACCGCTGGAGCGTGTAAAACTGAATAGGAGTTCTTTGTATTTTTAGCGAGCAAGGAAGAGTTTATATTCGAATGCCACTCCATTCCTTCCGATCCCCAGCCGCCTACTAAAGGGACAAAATGAATATTAGACTTTTGCGGATCAGTAACTTCTCTCGCCAATGCTGTTATCGATTTACCAGCCATCACCCCAACAACATCTTTTTCCTTGATATCGTTTTCAAAGAATGCAGCTGCTGCCTTTCCCATCAAAATATCAGCCAAGGCATCATCAGCATCGGTCGTATCAACTACAATTACATCCCGCAAATGATATTGCTGTATTAGCTTATTCTCTAAAACAGACTCATCACTAAACGGATTGCGAATAGAAATTTCTACAATCCCTTCCGTTTTTGCTGATGCTAAATACCTACTAACTTGAGATCGTGAAATTCCGTATTTCGAAGCAATTTGTTGTTGATTCATCCCATCCTGATAATAGAGATGACAAATTTTCACTAGTAATCTTAATCTTTCCTTATCCATAGAAACCCCCTTCTACCTAAGATTGCACATTTGTGCAACGTTGAGAATTTGTTCATGATGTAATTTAAATTTACCTACTTATCTGAAAAAAGTCAATAATTCCGAATAATATATTTATTGTTATTTCAGGATAATAGTCCTAT
>NZ_JALDXW010000084.1:0-5212 GCF_032154635.1 Cytobacillus sp.
AATAATGCCCTTTCCATCAAAAACCTCAAAACTTGCTTCATTTTTTTATTTTGCCCGATGGATAGTTAGATTCACCTTGTTTGTTTCGCACATAAAAGTAGAAAGATGAACAGGTTCATCATCTGCATCAAAAGCAATCTTTAAAATTCTAAACAAGTTTGCACCAACGTCACATTCCAATAATTTTGCATATTCTGTTGTGGCGCCAATTACATCAATGATTTTATCGTTACTAATAATTTCAGTTTGATACTCTTTGGAAAGAGTTTTGTAAGTTGATTCATCCATTGCAATTTTCTTTTCTAAATCGGGAAAACGAATTAAAGGAAAATGAGCGATATCATAAAAAAGCGGATGATCATTTACATACATGAGACGCTCCAGCTCCAAAACAGGACTTCCTTCATCAATTAAAAGGTGGCCTGCAACTTCTTCCGATGCCGGTATAACTTCGCTTCTTAAAATACGGGAGTTCGGAATCATGCCTAACTGATGGCTAAACTCTGAGAATCCGCTTACAGACAATAATTCATTGTGGAATTTATTAGTTGTAACAAAGGTACCTCTGCGTGGAACCCGCGTCAAAGTCCCTTCCTTCACCAATTCCTCAATAGCTTTTCGGATTGTGATACGGCTTACATTATAGATCTCACAAAGTTCAGCTTCAGTTGGAATTTGTTCATCTGGTTTGTATTTTCCCTGCTGGACATCATTCTTCAACATTTGCCTTATTTGCATATATAACGGCTGGGGAGTTGAAGGATTTAAATTCATACTTACTCATCCTTATCCATAATAGATTATATATTCTCTATTATACATAGATTTCCAAAGCCCGTCACCAAGCACCGAAATAGCGAATTGTTTTGGCTGCCGTTTTAGATCCCAATTCCATGCATTCATCAATAGAAAACCCTTTTAATATCCCACAAAGGAAACCTGCTATAAAAGAGTCTCCCGCTCCCATTGTATCTACTACCTCCGTTTCCACTATCTCGCTTCGATAGAATCGTTTCCCATCATAGGCAAGGGCACCGTTCACACCTAAAGTTGCTATTGCGATCTTAGATCCTTGATTTTTTACACTCTTTAAGAATTGGCGGATATAGTCATCGTCCTTTGTATATGAGAAAAAAGAATAGTTTACAAATGGCGATAAGCTTTTTAGCAAGTCATGGTCGAGTTGATCGGAAAAGTCAAAGGAAGTAAGCAAACCCATCTCTTTGAAAAGGGGATACTTTTTATCGACATGTCCCCAAATTCCTGCGTGTACAAGTTGGTGTGTTCCAACGAAATCTACTTCTTCACTCGTTAAGAAGAAGCTAGCCATAACACCTTCATCATAGTCTCCAAAACAACGGTCATTTCCATTTAACTCAACCTGTGTGACTGCCGTTTTCCCTTCTTTCTTTGAAAGATGAGTAATATTTACACCCTTTTCTTGGATTTTCTCCCTCATCAAGTCTCCGTATTTATCAGAGCCTACCCAGCCGATATAAGCGGAGTCAGCGCCTAATCCCTTTAAATATACTGCCACATTTACTGAATTTCCTCCGGGGTATGCTCTATCATTTGGCTGATATACATCCATGCAATTGTCCCCGACCGTCACAATTTTCATCAGTCCCCCTACTTTCTCTCTTATTAAGGAATGAGCACTACAAAGTAGCGCCCATCAGTTTCTTAATATGCCATTTGTCGGTAATATCTTCTAAGGGTTAATGGATGATTTCTTTCACGCTCCAGATGAACACTGATCCGGCTTAATAAAGCCCAGTTGATGCTGACAGAAAAGTGCTTTCTGAATTCTTCGCTGATTCCTTCCATTTCAAAATCTTTTGTGTCGATAACAGTAAGCTGTTTTGTAATTTTTTCAGCAAATCTCTCTACACGATCCATCAGTGGTCTAGTCTCATCTTCGCCCTTCAGCAAAATAACACTCGTGTCTTCAACAACCAATTCGAGTGTTCCGTGGAAGAACTCGGCTGCATGAATCGATTTTGCATGAATCCATTGCATTTCTTCCAGGATGCACATTGCGTAGGAATACGTATTGCCCCACAAGTTACCGGAACCAACCATCATATGATAATCGGTATCTTTATGCTTACTGGCAAACTCTTCAGCTTTCGCATCAAACGCCTTCACGGAATTTAAAATGGCTTTTGGTAGCAACGCAACTTCGTTTGTAAATTGCTCATATTGCGGAAATTCATTGTTATTGTACATGAACCGGAAAACTACCATATAGAGAAGCATGAAGAAGGTATCAAACGAATGTGTTTCAGATCCAGTCGTGATGCAATAGTCGACAACTTGAGTTAGCGGTGTGTTTGGCTCTGCTACCAATGCAATCGTAGTAGCGCCTCTTTCCTTGCAAAGTTTAGCCGCTGCGACTGTTTCTTCAGTTGTTCCAGACACGGATGTGAAAATACAAACAGAGTCTTTGCTAAAGCGTTTATTGTTCATCACCATAAATTCTGCTGCTATTTCCGCCTGCACTTCAATTGTTGAATTAGATTTCAAAATATATTCGTAAGGATACATCATAGCAATCGTTCCACCAGCACCGATCAAAAAAATATTGCTATATCCTTTCTTGCAAATCTCATCTACAAAATTTTCAATTTGTTCTCTGTAAGCAAGGCCTTCTTCTTCGACAAGCCTCAAAAATAATTCTTCATCATATTTTAGCATTACTATTTTCCTCCTCATATCTCATTTGTTATGTCTTGTATTATAGTCTAGTATAACAAATTATACAATTTTATTTCTTCTTTCTTATTCAGCTGGACTGACTTTTTCTGCTTCAACTTGCCAAGCTACTGTATTCTCGCTTGTTCTGCCGCCATATTTCTTTTCCCAGTAGTAATAGACGGGTAGACCTGTTGCAACAACGATTAAGGCAGCAATCATGCCTTCAATTGGAGCCCAAGTGAATGTACCCCATGCAAGCCAAGCGGCACCCAGAATTGCCAGCATCGTAGTCGCTCTCCACATTGGCATGCGATAAACCGGTTTATAATCTCCTCTTTTACGGCATTTGTAAACCGCAGCAAAATCCATAATATTAATAAGTAGTTGTATAAGTGTGAAATATCCTAACAAAGCAGTCAGGTTGCTGAACATAACTAGAATACATGCATAAGTCACTTGAACAATAATCGAAAAGCTAGGCGTTTCGTATTTTGGATGGACTTTCGCAAAACGTTGAAAGAATAAACCGTCTTTTGCCATCGCATATTCCAAGCGCGGCTGGAACATGATGCATGAGCTCAAAGATCCCAAGATTACAATAATGGCGGTAACCGCCACAAATGACGAAGCAATATCAGACAGTCCCGGTATAAACTTTACAGCGTCTGACAACGCCGCATTGGAAGCAAGAAGACTCTCGAAAGGCATTAATCCGATAACACAAATCGCAAGCAAGGTATATAAAGACATAACTATTAAGATGGAGGAGATTAGGGCACGCGGGAGAACCTTGCCCGGGTTTTTGAATTCCCCTGCCATAAAGCAAATTGCGGCCATTCCTGTGTAAGCCCAAGTAGTTGCAGATACACCGCCGATTAAACTTGTTGGCCCCGATCCAGAAGGAGGTGTATATGAAAAATTCCCAGGATTCATATACATTAACCCTAAACCGATAACAATCAAAAAGGGAACGATTTTAACCACTGTAATAATAACCTGGAACAACCCTCCTTCTTTGACACTGCGGTAATGAATAGCAGTAATAGCTAAAATAATGGCGATGCCAAGCAACTTTCCAGGCAGACCATCGAAAAATGGCAGAAACGTCGATATATACGAAACAAGCGCTAACGCCATAATTGCAATAGAAGGAGGATCTAAAGCCCAAAATGTTGCCCAGCCATACAGGAAGCCTAAAGGCCGCCACCCGGCTTTGTTCAAGTAAACGTAACCGCTTCCATTTTGCGGATAGGCAGTTGATAATTCGGCCAATACCATAACTTGTGGAATGGCGATCAGCCCGCCTATTACCCAAGCAAGAATTGAAAGTGAAGGGCTTCCAGCAGCACGGGCAACATCTCCTGATGATACAAAAATACCCGATCCTATTGTCGTTCCGACCGCAATTGCTAAAGCTGCCCAAAAACCAAGCTTTCTTGTTAGTACGCCATTGTTCATACGAGTTCCTCCAAATGGTTAGATTCTAAATTCTTTTAATTTTATAAGGGAGTTCATAAGTGCGGTTTGAGGATCTTGATAATAAGCCGAACCCATTATTTCCAAGGTACAAATTCCTTCATATCCATGGCTATGAAGGCTTTTTAAATGCTCTCGCCAGTCTTGGACACCATCGTCCAAAGATAAATGGGCATCACTTTGGCCATCCCCATCTATTAAATGAAAGTGACTCAACTCGGGCAACATCGAAAAATAATCATCCGGCGTTTCATCAGCTAACTGCATCGCCACTGCATCAATCATTCCTATTAACGAAGGCGATTGGATTTTTTCTATCATCTTTTTTAAACCTTTGAAGTTGGTAATTAGATTAGATTCAAAGCGGGTTAAAGGCTCTAAAGCAAGCGTTAGCCCTTCCTTCTCAGCCACTCTAGTTAATTGATAGATAGAGTCACTTGCGTATTTCCACGACTCTTCTTGTGATACAGAAAAATCCCCAATTCCTGAAGTGACCAACATTTTATCGGTACCCAATTCCAAAGCTGCATATAAGTTATCTATGAAATAATCAATGCTAATTTTTCGCCAGTGGGAGTCGGAAGCCGCAATATTATACGGATAAACGCATTGTTCTGGAGTATAGCAGACAATTTTCAAGCCTCTGGATCGTATCTCTTTTTTCATAGTTCTAATATTTCCAAGTGCGTTTCGATAAACAAATAGATGAGGCTCTCCAGCCCATAATTCAATATTTTCAATATCCAATCGTTTCATAGACTCTAAAAAATAAAGAAAAGGAAAATGCTTAAAGGTAATATTCATTCCTGCGACATGCAAATAGTTCACCTCCTTCATGAAAACATTTTATTTGTTATGTCTTGTATTATAATTTAACAATACATTAAAAACAATCTAAATTTTTGGAACTTTCAATAAAAATACACTTTTCTCTGAACGAACTGAACCCCAAATTGGAGACACTTTAATAAAGTGACCATATTTGGGATTTTTTTCTGTTTTTTAGCCTTGGTATACCAAAGATATCTAAATCGGACGG
>NZ_JALDXW010000044.1:0-26908 GCF_032154635.1 Cytobacillus sp.
GCGGAAGGGGAATATAAAGTGAACGCTGCAGATGTGAATGTGTATGGCTGTTTTATTGGCGGGGAATGGGTTGTGCCAGATGAAGCGAATTTAATAAAAGTGAAGAATCCTGCAGATGGCTCAACGATTGCTTTCGTTCCAAGGGGGAATAAGGAAGAAATTGATCGGGCTGTTAAAGAAGCTAAAAATGCGTTTTCCTCATTAGAATGGAAATCACTCCAGCCATATAAACGAGGGCAGCTTCTCTATCAGATTGCTGAGATAATCCGTGAAAATAAAGATGAGTTTGCTAGATTAGAAACAATGGATGTGGGAAAACCAATTGCGCAATCAGAAACGGATGTAGAAATTGCCGCCCGTTATTTTGAGTTTTATGCGGGGGTTGCTGACAAAATTTTAGGAGAAACGATTCCAATTGAAGCGGGAATTATTGATTATACGGTCCGAGAACCACTTGGTATTGTTGGACATATTATTCCATGGAATTATCCGCTGCAAATTGCAGCAAGGAGCATTGCGATTTCGATTGCAACAGGGAATGCAGCTATACTTAAGCCTGCTGAGGATACACCGCTAACAACACTAAAGCTTGTTGAAGTCATTGAACCGCTTGGACTTCCAAAAGGGATTATTAATGTCGTAACAGGCTATGGCCATGAAGCAGGTGCGGCACTCTCTTCACATCCAGGTATAAACCATATTACATTTACCGGTTCGGTGGAGACTGGAAAAAGAGTGATGGAGTCGGCGGCCCAAAATATTGTCCCTGTTACACTGGAACTTGGAGGAAAGTCCCCAAATATTGTGTTTGCCGATTGCAATGAGGAAAATGCATTAGAATGGGTGATGCGTTCGATTGTCCAAAATGCCGGACAAACCTGCTCAGCGGGATCTCGTTTAGTTATTGAAAAAACAATTAAGAACGATTTTGTTCGAAAATTAGCAGCGAAAATGGAGAGTCTCTCGATTGGACCAGGGATGGCCAACCATGATTTAGGACCGGTGCTTTCCCAAAAACAGTTTGAACGAATCAAAGGCTTTATTGATCTTGCTACGAAAGATGGAATCACAATCGCAACTGGCGGGCAGCGTGCTTTTATTAAAGGGTGTGAATCTGGATATTATATGCAGCCAACAATTCTAGATAACGTCCCACCCTCCCATCACCTCGCACAAGAAGAAATTTTTGGTCCTGTTCTAACAGTTACGACTTTTGAAACTGAGGAAGAGGCAATTGAACTAGCGAATGGGACCCCATATGGTCTTGTTGCAGGCGTATGGACTGAAAATGCCGGCCGTGCCCATCGTGTAGCAAATGAGCTTCAGTGCGGCCAAGTATTCATCAATCATTACGGTGCTGGCGGGGGCATTGCCCAGCCATTTGGCGGATACAAAAAAAGCGGTTTTGGAAGAGAGAAAGGATTAGAAGCGATACGGAACTATACACAGGTGAAAAATATTGCCCTAAAATATTAAAAAACTGAAATATAAGCGAAATAAAAGGAGGACACGATTATATAGGATTGTGTTCTCCTTTTTTTAATCATTTCTTGTTAAAGTGGAGAAATTTATCAGCAATATACGTTGACACAACATATTATACGTCATATAATATCTCTGACACTAATACTATACGGTATATAATATGGGCTAATGTATAATACGTGGAGGTGTACTTTATGTCATTTCAGCTTGGCTCCTCTTTGCTTGATGCTTGTGTCCTTGCCATATTAGCGAAGGAGGATGCATACGGGTATTCTCTTACACAGCAAGTGCGCGAGGTAATGGATATATCGGAATCGACGCTATACCCTGTTTTGCGGAGGCTGCAAAAAGGAGAGTTTTTAACAACCTATGATCAGCCTTTTCAAGGAAGAAATCGCCGGTATTATCAATTAACCGCAAGCGGTCGCTCCAAGTATGAGGAGCTGCTTGAAGAGTGGAAAGATTATAAGGAAAAAATTGATTCAGTCCTATTAGGGGGAATAAATCATGAGTAGAGAAGAATATATAAGGGAGCTTCGGCGCAAGCTTAAAAAATTACCGAACAAAGAGGTAGAAGCTGCCTTGGATTTTTATAATGAATACTTTGAAGAGGCCGGAGAAGATAATACGGAAAATGCAATTGCATATCTAGGTTCTCCAGCCCTCGTTGCATCACAAATTTTAGCTGAATACGCTATAAAAGATTTAGACAATGAATCGAGTACAGCAAAAAAAGGGCTGTCAGCTGTGTGGCTCATCATTCTAGCTATTCTCGCATCACCGATTGCTTTGCCATTGCTATTACTTGTTTTTTGTCTTGTATTTACTGTAGTACTGCTTTGTGGAAGCTTTTTATTAACCTTCTTCCTTCTGAATGTATCTCTTGCTTTAGCTGGAATTGCGAGCATAGTTGCAGGGTTTGCTGTAATTACACAGCATTGGCAAACGTCTCTTTTCTTTATTGGCATGGGATTAACCGCTTCTGGAATAGGAATTCTTTTATTCCCTCCACTTGTATTAGTTACAAAGAATATCAGTCATTCATTAGCCAAATGGCTGAAAAGGCTTTTCGACAAAATCACACGCAGACGTAAGGAGGGAAAGTACAATGAAAACTTCTAGAAAAACATTGACGATCATTGCGAGCTGCATGATTGTGGTGGGAATTATTCTTGGCGTGGCTGGCTTATCAGCAGGGGCAAGGTTTGCCATTACTAATACGAAGAATGGCTTTCAAGTAATTGGACCAGAGGATCGGATAACGGAAGAATTTTCTCTGCCTTCCTTTGCAAATATAAAGGCTGATTTCAAAGATGTGGATGTAGAGATCATTCCCTCATCCGAATATAAACTCGAAATAAAGACATTAAAAGGAATAGAGGTTACACATGAAGTTAAGAATGACACACTAATTCTAACAAGTGAAGATCAAAAGTCTGGCCCGAAAATTTCCCTTAATTTTACTTTAACGAGCATTCCGCAGCCAACTATTAAGATTTATGTTCCAAGCGACGCGAAATTCTCTGATATCTCAATAGTGAACCAATTTGGCGATACTCGCTTAGATAAGATGAAAGTGGATAAAATGGACATTCATTCGAACGACGGGGATATTACAATCAAGAAATTGCAATCTAATGAATTAACAATTAAAAATGGATTTGGAGATATTTCTGGAAGCAAGGTGAAAACAGAAAAGTTACACGTGGAAATGAATGATGGCGATGCAGAAATTAATGGGATAGAAGCTGCTTCAACTGTTTTTAATAATAAGTTTGGCGATATTACCCTCAGAGAATTTTCAAGTCAAGGGCTTACAATGAAGAGCAATGATGGAGATATTGACATTCAAGGTAAGCTTCTAGGAAACACTGTTATTCATTCGAGCTTTGGTGACATTGATTTGAAGCTTTCTAATAAAGAATCAGAGCTTAGCTATACAATTCGCAATCAATTTGGCGATATTTCAATTAATGATAATAATTTTGAAGGAAAGGCAATGAATAAGGCAAATACAGAACATAAGCTAGAAATCGTTTCCAATGATGGAGATGTTCAAGTTGATTTTTAAATACATTAGGATCCGAGTCTCTTTGATGAGATCTCGGATTTTTTAATTTATGGAGTTTTACATAAATCATTAGATTTAAAAGTGGACGTGCTCCCATAAGCAGGTCTATTTTTTTTCTTGTATGACACCTGTCATAAAAAACTCCTGATATGTGTGAATATTGATTGCTATTTCCCGGAGCTACAATAAAGTTATCACAATCTGGAAAGGAATTGGATAGTCATGAATGTAAACAACAAACGGATTCGTTTACTAGATATTCTAAGGGGATTTGCCGTGCTTGGGACTTTAGGAACAAATATCTGGATCTTTGCGTACTTAGGGGACCTGTCTTATATTTTCACATATGACCATTCTGCATGGTGGGAGTCCGTTCAAGATTTTATCAGGATATTTATTTTATTTTTGGTGAATGGTAAGCTGCTTGGATTACTTACTATTATGTTTGGGGTAGGTCTCGAATTAAAATACCAGCAGTCTTTAAGAAAAGGGAATGCTTGGCCAGGTGTTTATTTATGGACTTCCTTTATTCTAATGATGGAGGGATTTATTCATTTCACACTAGTCATGGAATACGATATCTTAATGAGCTATGGGGTAACGGCGATCATTGTTTCCTTTATTGTAAAGGGCGGTGACCGGGTGATCGTGAGGGCGATGAAGATCATTGGAGGACTTCACGGCGGTTTTATGCTGCTGCTTTTAGCGCAAGGAATGGCTCTTGGATTTTCAGCGTCGAATGTATCATTTGGAGATATGAAAGAAATCGTATTTCTTTATCAAAATGGAAGCTGGATAGAGCAGATTCAATATCGTCTATTAAATTTTGTATATTTACGTACAGAGGTTATTTTTGTTATTCCTATGAATATATTTCTCTTTTTGCTTGGCGTTCGTCTCATGAGATCCGGTGTCTTTGCCCCAGATGAAAATGGCAAGCGACAGAGGAGAAAGTTATTTAAATTAGGCTTGTTTGTAGGCCTTCCGCTAAATTTGCTCATCTTTGTGCCAGGAGGCATTTTTGATTTCCCGGTGCGTTATCTATTTGCACCTATATTATCTTTAGGTTATTTAGCATTTATTGCTAAAATAGTAGAAGAAACCCAATCCTTTTGGCTATGGGGCAAGCTTGAAAATGTGGGAAAGATGTCGCTTAGCTGCTATGTTATGCAAAATATCATTGCTTCCATTGTTTTTTACGGCTGGGGCATCGGGCTGGGCGGAAAGGTAGATTCCCTAGCGATTGTTCTTATTTGGCTGTTTATTAGCTCACTTCAAGTTATTTTTGCAAATAAGTGGCTTCAGCATTATAAGTTTGGTCCTATGGAAGCAGCTAGAAGATATACTTCAAGATTAGTAGGAACGAAATAAAAGGAGTTCATCATAATGCTTAAAAAGCTTTATCCTCTCGATCAGATTCAAAAGTATTTGCTTATTGATATGATTGCTATAGTGGTATTAATTTATAAAGTTAGCATTACGAATGGAGCAATGGGGTATCCAGGGCAGTTTTTATTAGTTGTTTTGTATTTAATAAGCTTTTATATCTGTCTGTGGCATAAGGATTGGCGGCTGCCTGCAGCTAGTTTTGCAGGCTGCCTCATTCTTATGCTATTAGCTGTTTATGTGGATAAATGGATTTTACTTTTTGGCTTTATTTTTGCTGATTTGCTTGGAAGAGCAGAACGTAAGCTAGATCTTGGCATCGGGATCATTGGCATTGCAGTGATGTATATTTTATTCGGTTTATTAACAGCAGATAGCCTATTTGCAATGATCAAAACGCTGCATTTCCCCTTTATGATTGTACAGATGCTTTTGCCGGTAGTTATTTTTATAAGTAAAAAGGCAAATGTTCTTCAAGAGGAACTTGATACGGCAAATGCTCAGCTTATTTTGGAGAAGGAGAGGCAGCGAATTGCGAGGGATTTACATGATACACTAGGGCAAACATTAACGATGATAAAACTGAAAAGCGAGTTAACAAAGAGGTTAATTGAAAAAGATGCAGACAAGGCAAAGCAGGAGTTAGATGATATTTTAAATACATCCCGTTTTGCGTTAAAGCAAGTTCGGGAACTCGTTTCAGATATGAAGTTTGTCTCGCTTAAAGAAGAAATTGATCAATCACAAAAAGTCTTACAAACCGCAGGCATTGCTATGATGCATAAGAAGGAAGAGCGGTTGCCGTTATTAACGAATGTTGCTGAAACAATGCTGGCACTTTCTATAAGGGAAGCAATTACGAATATTGTCAAGCATAGCAAGGCTACCCATTGTACACTTTCTATATATGAAGAAAATGGATATTATTGCATTCAAGTAATAGATGACGGCAATGGTCAATTAAAGGAAGGAAAAGGAAATGGAATACAGTCCATTAAGGAACGGATCGATGTGCTACAAGGACACTGTGACATTCATGATAATCCTCAAGGTGGCTGCATGATCACATTGAGGGTACCAATTCATGTGAATGGGAGGAAAATGAAGTGATTAGAGTTGTAATTGCAGAAGATCAGCAAATGCTTCGTGGTGCATTAGCTTCTTTATTAAAGCTCGAGAATGATATCGAAGTCGTAGCCGAAGCAGCAGATGGCTTGGCGGCATGGGATGCGATTATGAAATATCAGCCTGATGTGTGTTTATTGGATATTGAAATGCCTTCCATGTCAGGTCTTGAAATTGCAAAAAAACTGAAGCAAGAGAATCATTTATCAAAGGTAATTATCGTGACTACATTTGCTCGATCAGGCTATTTACAAAAAGCAATGGATGCCCAAGTAGATGGTTATTTATTAAAAGATGAACCAATCGATTTCCTAATTGAAGCTATTCGTAAAGTGAATAGGGGTGAACATGTATTAAGTAATGACTTAACTGCAGCATTATTTTTAAAGGAGGTCAATCCATTAACTGAAAGGGAAATGGATGTACTCCGTCTTGCGAAGGAAGGAATGACGACAAGAGAAATTGTTAGTGCCTTATATCTCACAGATGGAACGGTCAGAAATTATTTGTCCTCTGCTATTCAAAAACTAGAGGTTGCAACGAGACAGCAGGCAATTGAGAAGGCGAAAAATAAAGGATGGATATAAAATGATCTAGTATTTAAACTGCTAATTAAAAAATGTGAATAAATCGTGAATTCAAATTGTATCACTACATGCCGTAATGTCAGATTTGTATTATTTTCAGCATACATACGTACGTAAGTAGAATTAGTGAACTCTATTAAAAGGCGAATCAAGATGCATTATATTACCTGTATAGGTATTCAAACATATTATAAGTAAAGTATGGTGAAAAATAATGCATCCAATGATTGATTACAATGAAAATCCATTTATCGTAATTTGGGAAACAACGAGAGCATGTCAGCTGAAATGTGTACATTGCAGAGCTGAGGCACAAACAACTCCCCATCCTGATGAGTTATCACATGAAGAAGGAATAAATCTAATTGATCAAATTTACGAAATGAATAATCCCATGCTCGTGTTTACAGGCGGGGACTGTATGATGAGGGAGGATCTTTATAAGCTTGCAGACTATGCAGTGAAAAAAGGCATGCGAGTTTCGATGACGCCGAGTGCTACTCCTAATGTAACGAAGGAAAAAATGATGATGGCTAAAGAAGTAGGCTTATCCAGATGGGGATTTAGCCTTGATGGGCCTACACCAGAAATTCATGATTTTTTTCGTGGAACGCCAGGTTCATTTGATTTAACCGTTGAAAAGATTCAGTATTTGAATGAACTACATATGTCACATCAAATTAATACAGTGATAAATAGGTACAATTATGATCATCTTGAAGAAATGGCTGAGCTGGTAAAGGAACTGAAGGCGGTTGTGTGGTATGTATTCACTCTCGTTCCGACTGGCAGAGGACAAATGAAGGATTGCATTACACCTGCTGAGCATGAAAAAGTATTCCGCTGGCTGTATGACTTAAGCAAAACTGCTCCTTATGATATTAAAACAACTGCCTCACAGCATTACCGCCGAGTCGTTCTGCAAGAAAAGGTGCGCGAAAAGGCTTTAAGCAAAGGAAATATTCGCTATGAAGACACGATTACAAAAGACATGGCATTTATGGTGGATGGATTAAAACGTGCGCCACGGGGTGTGAATGATGGAAACGGCTTTGCCTTCGTATCACACATAGGTGATGTGTACCCAAGCGGACTGCTGCCAATAAAAGCAGGAAATATTAAAGAAACTCCATTAAAAGAGATTTACAGGGATTCGAAAATTTTCAAAGAATTACGTGATCCCAATAATTATAAAGGAAAGTGCGGAGTTTGTGAGTATCGCTTTGTCTGTGGCGGTTCTCGTTCAAGAGCCTATGCAGTAACAGGTGATTATTTAGAAAGTGAACCGTTTTGTGTCTATATTCCTGAAGCATTAAGGAATAAAAAGGATCAGATTCGAAATTAATAACCATAAAGAACGATCGTACGAAAAGACGTACGATCGTTCTTTCTAGTTATTTCGATCTTTAGCCGACTACCTCTAATACTTTTTTAAATGAATAATCTCTGAAGGTACGCCGTAAGTTGCAGAGGCATCGTAAATAGTAGTGGTATTGTTCTTATTTTCATATAAAAACTCATCTGGTATTAAGATTTCAACGGCAAAGATATCCGCCTCAACCTCTATCTTATCTAATGAAAAAAGTGTGTTTTTCCTTAAGAAAGGAGTATTTACCCTTGGATGCAGGATGGCGTGTCCTAATTCGTGTGCACATATATATTTCTGCATCTCATTGTCTAAATTGTTATTAATAAAAATATATTTATTTCTTTTATCATATTTATAAAAGCCCAAAATTTCCTCATGTAAATCCCATGGAATAATGTGTATCTTCTTTAAAGATGCAAGCTCGAATGGGTCAGAAGTTTTGTGCTTTTTCTTTATTTCATTAACTATTGTTTTGATCCATCCCAATGATATCGCCTCGCATCCCTACTCATTCTCTTTTCTGTATTTATGAGGAACGTATTTTTTGTTAATCCGTTGTGTTTGGCGAACAGCATACTCCATTGCCTCTAATAGTGATTCGATTGCCTCAGGGCTCATAGGCTCTCCATTAAAACTTAATCCGTCTTCACTAGTTAGATCATTTTTGATTTTTTCCATTCGTTTTGCAATGTCTTTTTCGTCCTTTTCAGAAAGAGGCGATAGGTTAGAAGAAACATACATTGTGTCTTCAGAATGGCCAATCAAATCATTCATAGGAATATTGAAAAACTCACAAATTTTATCGAGCATGTCAAAGCGTGGTTTTGCTATATCATTTTCCCAAGAATTATATCGCCCCCTTTTTATCCCCAGCTTGTCAGCAACTTCATATTGACTTAGCCCTTTTTTATTGCGAAGGCTTTTTAGACTTTGTCCAAGAGTCATCGTGGTCTCACCTCTAATGAAAAATAAATTATCCGTTTCCGGTTGACGGATAATATTTTTATCCGATATAATCTAATTACCTACTCTAAAGAAGTTTATCAGTAATCTAATTACCACAAAAATGATAATTTTATTATCTAATATTTATTATAGGAATATTTAATTATCCGGTCAACTTGTTTTGATTTTTTTTTTTAGGGGGTTGGATAAATAAATTATCAATAGGAGGGCATATCAATGAATTGTAATGAAATTGAAAAACTAATTTATGATTATCATTGGTTACGTAAGGAAGTGAGTCGATTAGAAAAAATTATTTTTGGATTTTCTGTACCAATAAAAAGTATCGGGGTCACTCAATATGGAATAGAAGCAGCCATGCCAAAAGGGAGTTTACTAAAGAGTCAAGCAGAATTAGAAGCGTTGGATGTGAGAGAGAGACGATTATATAAGCGGTTAAACATGTATCGAAAAAAAGTATTTGCGGTTGAAAAAATTGCTGAACTTTATTTAGTCGATGACCAAGAGCTTACATTGATGGATTGCATGATGGAAGGCATGAGCTACCGAGCCATTGCAGCTCATTTAGGACTTTCCAGAGAAAAAGTACGAACCTTAAAAAATGAAATGATCGACCATATCCACCAAAATTGCCACTTCTTGCATGAGTTGAAAGAGGATAAATCTAGTGTGTAAAATGAGGTCAAGGCGAGTGATCATCACGATTGCCACTTTTTTTAAGAAATAGAACTTGATTCTTTAGGAAAAAGAAAAAAGCGGTCACGTAAAAAGAAGATGAAACCAGTTTCTTGAAGAAAAAGGAAAAAACGGTCACGTAAAAATTAGTATACTGTAGAATGAAGCACTTGCTTATGTTAAAAGTAAGTGCTTTTTATTATGGAATCGTGCTTAAGCAAAATTACGAATTACTCGAACCATATCTGCCAAACCAGCCACTTTACGCATGAGTTGAAACAGAAGAAATTTGCAGTGTAAAATGAGGTCAAGGGATGAAGCAAGCATCTTCCATATTAAAAAATTGTTTGTAAAGAGCACTTACTAAATAAAAAAGTAGGTGCTTTTTTATTTGCCGTTTATTATTGTCGGCGTTAGAGAACTTACTTGAAGGGAGGTGATTAAATAATGAAAAAATCTTTACAAATCAACTCATAATTTTTGGAGTTGATAAATGATGCAACAGAGAGGAGGGAGTGAATGATCACCATAAATGAAATGCGAAAGGCAGTAATGGCAACTTTAAAGACTTATTTTTCTTCAATAACTATACATGAAGAGCAAAAACAAGGCGTTGAGGGGCCTTGTTTTTTTGTTAAGCTGCTTTCGACTAAACAAATAAAGGAAATCAACAGGCGATATAAGCGGAGCCATTCCTTTGATATCATCTATTTACCTAGTTCAGCGAACACAATCGAGGAAATAGATGCAATTGCTGAACAGCTGTACCGGTATTTAGAGTATATCGATTTAAAAGGAAGCTTAGTCCATGCATTAAACATGAGGCACGAAATCATTGAAGGGGTTTTTCACTTTTTTGTTGATTACGACTTTTATGTTGTAAAGGAGAAAACCAATCAAATTAAGATGCAAAAGCTTGAACAGGAGGAATTTGTCCATGATTAAACCAAAGAATAAGGCAGGCTTTTCAAAAGAGCAGTTTCTAAATTCGGATCGCTTTGCCGATAAAAGGGATTTACTTCAAACAGTACTTAAGGATGATGAAAAATATACGGCGGAACAAGCTGATAAATTAATCAGCGCTTTTTTAAAAAAGGAGGCTAAATAATGGCAGGCGGCACTTATACAGCGATGAATAAAGTAAGACCGGGTGTATACATCAATTTTGAAAGCGAACCGAAACCATTAGGTTCACTTGGTGAGAGAGGCATTGTTACATTTGCCCTTCCTCTTAGCTGGGGGGTGGAAAAAGAAGTGCTTGAGATTGAAGCAGGTGAAAATGTTAGAGCGAAGCTAGGGTATAGCATCACAGATCCAGAGCTATTACTTGTTCGCGAGGCATTGAAACGAGCGAAGAAAGTGCTTCTTTATCGATTGAATGAAGGAACAAAGGCGACAGCAACTGCAGATACCCTAACGATTACAGCAAAATATAGCGGGGTTAGAGGAAATGATATCTCGATTGCAGTTCAAAAAAACATTGATGATGCGACTAAATTTGATGTCCAAACACTTGTTGAGGGTGCTGAAATGGATTTACAAACGGTAGAATCCATCGAGCAGCTGCATTCCAATGATTGGGTAACTTTTAACGGAACGGGAGTCTTGACCGAAACAGCAGGAATTTCTTTGGCAAATGGATCAGACGGCATTGCCACGAATCAGGATCATTTAGATTATTTAAGTGCCATTGAGGTTTTTGAATTTAACACGATTGGATTAACAGCAGCCGATACCATACTGAAATCACTATATAGCTCATTTGTAAATCGCTTACGTAGTGATGAAGGCGTTAAGGTTCAGCTTGTTGTTGAAAATTATCCAATAGCTGACGGGGAAGGCGTCATCAGTGTGAAAAATGGAGTGATTCTATCCGATGGAACAGCACTATCCGCTAACCAAGCAGTAGCATGGGTGGCTGGTGCAACTGCGGCAGCTGACGTTAATGAATCTCTAACCTACCAGGCCTATGATGATGCAGTAGATGCTGAGCCTCGATATACCAATTCACAAATTGAAGCAGCATTAAAGAATGGCGAGTTTGTATTTGTTCAAAGCAATGGCCTTGCGATGGTCGAGCAGGATATTAATACGCTTAAAAGCTTTTCACCGAAGAAGGGCAAACATTTTTCAAAGAATCGTGTCATTCGTGTGCTTGACGGCATTAATCAAGATATTAAACGAATCTTTGAAAAGTTCTACATTGGAAAAGTAGACAATCATGCTGATGGCCGCAACCTTTTACGTAATGAATTGAACAACTATTTATTAATGCTGCAAAATGTTAATGCCATTCAAAACTTTGATGCGCAAAGGGATGTCACAATCCAAGCAGGCAGCGATTCGGACAGTGTTTATGTTGAAGTACATGTGCAGCCAGTAGACTCGATTGAGAAAATTTATATGAAAGTACAGGTGAAGTAATATGGCATTTTTACAAGCAAGAGATGCGATCTCTGGACAGGAAGGAAGAGCTTACGCAACCATTAATGGCAATGTGGAAGAAATGTTCTATGTTAAAACGCTAGAGGCGACCGTTGAAAAGCAAAAATCAGAAATGAAAGCTCTTGGCCGAAGAGGAACGCAGCACAAAGCGACTGGATGGAACGGCACAGGAAGTATGACTATTTACTATGTGACGACACGATTCCGCCAGCTGATGCTTGATTATATTAAGACCGGAAAAGATGTCTATTTTGACATTCAAATTGTGAATGAAGATCCTACATCAAGTATCGGAAGACAAACCGTCGTCTTAAAAAATGTTAACTTAGACAACGTGATCATGGCAAAGGTTGACACAGAAAGTGAATTTCTTGAAGAAGAAACAAATTTCACTTTTGATGATGTGGATATTTTGGAGAGTTTTGTAGCACCAACAAATTAAGGGGGAAAAGAAGATGAGTAAACTGCAGGCATTTTTTTCTCAAAATGTTAAGTGTAATAAACAGCTAGATGTGATTATTTCTGAGAGATTTATTGATGAAAACGGTAAACTAATCCCTTGGAAAATTCGCTCGATGAGTGAAAAAGAGAATGAATTAATTAGAAAAAATACACCACGTGATAAAAAAGGGAATATTGATGGGGAATCCTACGCTGCCAAGCTTGTTACCGAAAGCGTTGTTTTTCCTAACTTAAAGGATCCTGATCTTCAAAAGTCTTATGGTGTTATGGGGGCTGAGGATTTACTTAAAGAAATGCTTTTATCTGGTGAGTATTCAAGGCTTTGCCAAAAGGTACAAGAAGCAAACGGATTTGATATCAATGAAATGATTCAATACGCAAAAAACTAATCAAGGAGGGCGATGCAGATGCAAATTATGCATACTATGCCCTCCATAAGCTCCGCATTCTTCCACATGAACTGATGAATATGAGTCTACGAGAAAAAGCAGTCATCTACGCGATGATTGATTATCGAATAGAACAGGATAGAAAGGAAGAAGCGAAAGCACGGATGATGTCTCGAAATAAAAGATAAAGTAAATGGAAAGCACTCAAGTATAAAGGGTGCTTTTCTGCTTTTGAAAAGGTGGTGGAGAAGACGTCTGGATTAATGTCAGTGTTAAAAGGTTTTAGTAATCATTTAAGAATAATAGATAGTTTTTCGCAAGATATAGGAAAGGTTTGGAACTCCATGAATGCTACGATGTCGTATGCAGATAATATTACTTCAGTGAATACGCGATTATCATTTATTAATGACGGTTTGAGAACACAGGCTCAATTACAGCAGCAAGTCTTAGATATTGCAAATCGTACAGCTTCCAGCTATCAGTCGACAGCAGGATTTGTTTCAGCACTTGGAGCAGCTACAAAAGGTGTTTTTAAGAATAATGACGATATGCTGGCTTTTACTGAAAGCTTTAATAAAACCCTTGATATAGGTGGAGCAGACAAAGGGACTAAGGATAATGTTAGTCAACTGATGATTCAGGCACTGGGAAATGGAAAAATGCAAGATTCCGGATTCAGAGAAATGAGCAAATCGGCACCTGCTATTATGGATGTTTTATCAGCGGGGCTAAGTATTTCTGAAACTGAGCTGCAGAAATTGGGAGAAGAAGGAAAGCTGACAGCAGACATGATCGTAAAGGCTTTTGAAAATCAAAGCACTGTAATAGATGGAATGTTCAGCCATATGCCTTTAACTTTTGCGGGTGCAACAGATATTATGAAAAATAAATTCGCTGAATTTATTGGGAATCTTAATCAGGCTGGAGGACCACTAAGCTTAATAACGGAGCAGATGCAGGGTTTTATAGCTTGGTTAAGTTCTGCAAATGGTGAGCAGTTTTTCAGTGGTTTAGCAATGGGGATTGATCTTGTTGTAAGAGGCTTCGTATTCTTAACAGATGTTATTGGGAGAGTTTTAAACTTTGTTTTAACCTACTTGCCGGAGATTTCAGCTATGCTTTTGACTTGGGGAGCAACGCTAATCCCTTCGATTATTGTTAGACTTTGGGGGATGGTACAGCCCATTTTAATGCAAGCCATGGCATGGCTTGCTGCCAATTGGCCCATTTTATTAATCGTTGCTGCGGTAGGGCTTTTAGTTTTTATCATTCGGCAATTTGGCGTTACAACAGATCAAATTATTGGTTTCGTTGCAGGGGTTTTTACCACACTCTTTGCTCTTATTTACAATGGCATCGCTAATATTTGGAACTTTTTTGCGATGCTGGCGGAATTTCTAATTAATCGATTCATCGACCCTGTATATGCAGTTAAGAAGCTCTTTTATGATCTTGTTAAAATGGCAATGAATAATCTAGCTGCATTAACAGGTTCGTTTGATATGGCGGCTGATATATTAGGGAAAGTATTTGTAAGTGGTGCAAATATAGCGATAGGGGGCATAAATGCACTGATTAGGGCTTTGAACAAAATTCCAGGTGTTGATATTCAGGAGGTCAAGAAGTTTGAAAGTGGTGCTAGTACTAGACTATCTGACAAACTTAAAAACTTTGTGAATAATCTAGAAGAGCCTAAAAGTGATAAAAATATCGTTAATATCCCACGTATGGACTTGAAATCAGTTCCTGAATCATTTCAAAAAGGCTACAAATCTGGCAGTGGTTTTGCTAAAAATCTTGGGAAATTTGATGGACTTGAAAGTTTTGCAGGTAATAACTTTTTTAAAGATAAACCGGGTATGCCAGGTGGCAATAATTTCACTAATATGAATAATGGCAGTACCGGCTTTTCTAATATGAATAATGGCGGTAACCAATTCGCGAACATCGATAAAGTTGGAGAAGTAGGCAAAATCAATGATACTGTAGATATTTCCAGTGAAGACATAAAAACGATGAGAGAACTGGCAGAAATGAAGTCGATCCAGAATTTCGTGTCGCTGCAACCGAGCGTAAAAGTCGAAGGGATAAGCGTTCGGGAAGAAGCAGACATTAATACGATTGTTGCGAGGATTGAACAAAAGCTGGAACAAGAATTTTATGCTGCAGCTGAGGGTGTGTATATGTAATGACTGATTATGGAATATGGCTTTCATTTAATAATGAAGCGGAGGGATTCCAGCTGCCTGAGAATCCCTCTTCTATTGAAATCAAGGATGCTAATAGCAATAAAACCTATCATATTTCAGGAATAGGGGAAATCAATGTTTTAAAAGATCCATCGCTGACTGAATATACATTTGAAGGTGTTTTCCCATCTCAGAAAAATCCTTCCATGGTAGCAAAAAGAGCACTTGAACCAGAAATCTATGTGGATTACATTCGGAAGTGGATGGCTTCGAAGCAGCCGATTCGCTTCGTCTTTACAGGTTCAACTTTTTCTATTAATACACTTGCAAGTATTGAAGCATTTGAGTGGAAAGAGGCAGGCGGTGCCGTTGGCGACATTGAATACAAGCTGTCTTTGAAAAAATATGTGCATTATGCAGCTCAAAAGGTGAAAGTTGTTAAGAAAGCTGCAGCCAACAAGCAAGCATCCCCTCGCCCGGATAATCGGGCTCCGGCAAAAACGTATAAACTAGTTAAAGGTGATAGTTTATGGAAAATTGCACAAAAATTTTTAGGCAGTGGCTCTCGCTATAAAGAAATACAAAAGCTAAATAATATTAAAGAGTCAGAGCTGCGAAAGCTTCCTATAGGACTGGAAGTGAAATTGCCTCCAAAGTAGGTGGTAGCAATGGAAATTTTATTAGATAACAAAAACGGGAATGTCTGGGATATATCAAATATGGTTTCAAATGTTACATGGAAAACGACGAGGATCGGCCGTGCTTCTAGTTTGGAGCTGACGATGATCAAAGGCTCACCACATCAAGATAAAGCATTCCAATGTAATAATGGCGATGTTATCCGCGTAAAGGACGAAAATCAGCCAGTGTTTTACGGCTATATTTTTAAAATTGGAAGCGGGAAAAGTGAAGAGGTCAAGATCACTGCCTATGATCAAATACGCTATCTAATGACAAATGAAACCTATGTAGGCACGAATGTAACAGCCACCCAAGTAATAAAAAAAATAGCGAATGATCTTAAATTAAAGCTGGGTGTAATTGAAGATACAAAACACCAAATCCCAACATTGATAGAGGATGATAAAAAGCTTCTTGACACGATCTGTAAATCACTTGATTTAACATTAATCGCCACAACGAAAAATTATGTTTTTTATGATCACTTTGGTGCTTTAACTTTAAAGAATAGTAACAGCATGAAGGCAGACGTTGTTATTGGGGATGAAAGCTTAATGCATGATTATAGTTACGAAAAGTCTATCGATGATGAAACATATAATCGCATCAAAATCATTCGTGATAATAAAGAAACGGGAAAACGTGATGTATATATTGCAGAGGATAGCAGCAATATGGCAAAATGGGGCCGTCTCCAGCTTCTTCATAAGGCAGATGAAAAAATGAATGAAGCTCAAATTAATAATCTATTAGATCAATTGGCCACTCTTAAAAATCGTGAACATAGGAAAATAAAAATTAGTGCGATTGGGGACTTGAGGATTCGGGCAGGATGCTTCGTTCCTATTATTCTAAGTGAATTTGGCATCCGTCAGTATTTTTTAGTTGATGAATGTACTCATAGTTGGGAAGGGGCAGATCATACGATGTCGCTGGATTTGAAGGTGATATAAAATGAGCATGATCAATATCATTAAACAAGCAGGGGTTGGAGCTATACACGCACAAAATCCTGTTCATATTCTATTTGGAACCGTAACAAAATCGAATCCTCTTGAAGTGAATGTCGAACAAAAATTCACTCTCACAGAGGATTTTTTAGTACTCACAGAAAGGCTGACCCGGTATGAGGAAAACGAGCATACTCACTCATCGGCAAATGGAGAAACCACATCGCCTTCTAAGCCGCTTATCATTCGAGCTGGTTTAAAAAATGGTGATAAAGTGATCCTGCTGCGAGTGCAAGGCGGACAGCAATTTGTGGTCCTTGATAAGGTGGTGTGAACATGACAATCCCACAGTCTGATTTTATTGAAGAGCTTGAATTGGTGGCGATGCCGAGCCTGACGTATAAGATTGATTTTCAGAAAAAACGAATGTCTGGCATGACAGATCAGCTTGCTGCAATTAAGCAGGCGGTCTTTATTATTTTGCACACAGAACGTTTTAAGCACATGATATACAGTGATCATTTCGGTATTGAATTAGAAAATTTAATAGGGACGAACCCCATATATGTGAAATCAGAGCTAGCTCGCCGCATAACTGAAGCGCTTCTTCAAGATGATCGAGTAACTAGCATTGAAGATTTCCAATTTGTTTTTAATGATCATAACGTGCTAGTAACATTTACGGTTGTAACAGAATATGGAAGCTTTCAGGAAGCTACGGAGGTGAATTAGAATGTATGAACATATGACACCTGAATATTTAATTGATCGCATGCTAAGCAGGGTATCAGCCAATTTTGATAAACGTGAAAGCTCTCCGATTTATACAGCCATTGCACCAGTTGCCTATATTCTTGCTGAAATTTATGCCGATTTAGATGTACACAATAATCTTTCTTTTGTTGACTCTGCGGATGGAGAATATTTAGCGAGAGGGACAAGTGAGCATGGGATAAATAAAAACCTTGCTACTTTTGCGAAAAGAAAAGGAAAGTTTTACGGGGCGAATGAAACCCCGATGGATGTCCCAATTAATAGCCGCTTCTCAATTGGGAATTTATATTATCTGGTTGAAAGCAGGCTTGATTTAGGTGAGTTTATTTTGAAATGTGAGACTGCTGGGACTGCGGGGAATGAACAGTTTGGTGTACTGCTTCCAGTTGAATACATTGCTGGACTAGTTGAAGCACAATTAGCTGATGTTCTGATTCCTGGTGAAAATGAAGAAGAAGATGAGGCTTTGCGTGAACGATTCTTTGAGGAAGTAAATGAGGAACCTTTCGGAGGCAATGTGGCAGATTATAAAAAGATGCTCAATACGCTGGATGGCATCGGAGGTACAAAGGTTTTCCCAGCATGGCAAGGCGGAGGTTCTGTTAAATGCTGTGTTCTTACAAGCGACTTTGATGAACCCTCTCCAGATTTTATTCAGGAAATACAAGAAAAAGTAGATCCAATTCCTGTTCAGGGACAAGGGCTTGGACTTGCGCCAATGAACCATTTTGTAACGATTACTGGTGCAGCTAAAGTTCTTTTAACTATCGAGTCAACGATTACCTTAGCGGACGGTGTGACGATTGGTCAAGTAGTGGGTGATATTGAGGCGATATTGAAGGATTATTTTCTATCTCTGCGCAAAAATTGGAAGAACGAAGCTAAGACGATTATTCGTTTATCTCAAATAGAGGCGCGGATTTTAACGATTCCTAATATTGTGGATGTAACCAATACGACTATAAATGGTTCTTCAGTAAATGTCGAACTAGATGCCGAAAAAATTCCTTTCGTAGACCAGGTGATTTTAAATGGCTGAAGCATATATAACTCATTTGCCGCCAATTTTTCATAACATTCCTGAGTTTTTGGAAATTGCTAAAACTGTTGATAAAGAGGTTCAATTGCTTGAAGCGGAAATAGATCAAACCTTTCGTAATCGTTTTGTGCAGACTGCGAACGAATACGCCATTAAACGTCGCGAAAAGATACTTAACATTCAGGCGGATCCAGAAACGGAAAGTTTAGACTTTCGAAAACGAAGAATAATTAACCGTCAATCAACGAAAGTACCGTTTACCTTACGATTCCTTCAAGATAGACTTAACTTTTTAGTAGGGGAAGGGAGAGCAGCAGTCTCTGCCGATTGGCTATCCAGCATTTTATCAATAGCAGCTGATATAGGTGATGCGAAGGTTTTTAAAGAGGTTGAGCATACGATTAAGACAGTAAAGCCCGCAAGCATGGTCTATCAACAGCAAACGGCATTAAGCAACACGATTTTGTTTAAAGAGCATATCTCTATGAGGCAAGTAACGAGAATGACAAGGCTCTCAACAACATGGAAGCTCGGCAGCACACCATTTGCTGCAGGAGGAAAGGAGGTGATCATTAAGTGATTTCTGAGGAATTTCTAAGCGAAGTGGCGATCTTCACAGATAAGAAGATTAATAAGGTCGTATTAAATGGAACCTATCAAGTTCCTAATTTTGATCTAAAAAAAGTAGCAGCAAATGAGCTTTCGATGAGATACACAGTACCGTTTGGCTCTGTCGAAACGATTCAACAAATTGAACTAAAAGATGAATGGGATAATGTCATTACTTCTAATCATGTATACGTTCCTATCTCATCAGATACGATTCTTTCACAAACTATATTTGTAAAGGAGGCATAATAGATGAAATTTCAGCCGAAAACAGACTGGAAGTATGATGATATTCCAACGGAGGCAGACTTCAATCGCATTGAGCAGGGGATTGCCGATGCTCTTGAAGGAAACGATCCGATCATTCAACAAGACACCCCTCCTGATGGCGTTAAGGAAGGGAGACTGTGGCTTGATACTAGTGATGATACGTATCAGGGGACAGTCTTTGAGAGTTTGAAAGGGGAGATTGATGGGCATTTGGGGGATGAAGTAAAGCATGTGACTCAAGAGGAACACGATAAAATTGGAGGAGCATTGCAAAGAACTGGTGGGGCGTTAACAGGTGACTTAGAAATTAATAAAGACGGAGGAAGAATAAAATTTAATCGCCCCTCAAATGCGATAGATGGAAATGCTGGAATATCAGTTTATGATAATACAGTTTACCAAACTGGAAAGGATCTATTTTTTAACTTTCCTAGCAAACAATGGCAAGTTGGGACAGAACCTATATTACATTTAGGAAATGCATCTACATTGCTTGCAAGTTTAGGAGTTGGGATAACAGCTAGTGGTACTTATGGTGGGGATGCAACAAACAGCAGATTTATTAACGTAGGGTTTACCCCTAAAGCCGTTTTTCTTTTAAATAGAAGTAATGGGGGTACTTTAATTTATATTGACGTTAATGGGGCAGTAAGAATATTTGATCGCATAAGTTGGTTTACTCCTGGAAATGCAGTTGCTTCAAATGGGTTTTATGTCAGTTATAATGGTAATACTGATGGGCCAAATGTCCCTTCTCATAATTATTATTGGGTTGCGATTGCTTAAAAGGAGGGAAAACATATGCATATAATAATATATCGGAAATCAGATGGTCAGTCATTGTTACAAGAAACCGCATCCTCCTTCTTTACCCAAGAGACATATGATTCCACTCATAATATTGAACATGTTGTAAAAACTCATGGTGGAGTAAAAGAAGATTATTCAGAAATTCGGTTAGTAGATGAAACGATTATTCAGAAAACAGTAACGCATGAATTTACCATTGTGAATGGTGAAATTGTCTTTGGTGCTGAAAAAGTTATTGAAGCACCACCAAAGGAACCTACTCCGGATGAACGTATCAAGGCATTAGAAGAGGAGAGGTTAGGTCTACAACTAGCCTTAGCAGAAAGTATAGAAAAACAGGAAATAGATAAAATCAACAACCAATTAGCATTAGCTGAATTAGTAGAAACCTTAACAATGAAAGGAGTTTTATAAAATGGTAACTTTATATGCAGATTTAGTGGAATTAGGATTAAGGGTATTGGAGAATCCACAACCAGGACAAATTGCTGTTCCAACATTTTTAAATGCTACCGTTAAAAAAGAATTAGAAAACCGTGCGGCAATGAGAGTTCAATAAACTCTTGGATGATAATGTGCATTAACACAAACACACCAACAAGGTGTTTTTTTATTTGAAGGGAGTGAAGGCTCATGGCAACAATTAAAAGACAAAGAGCAGATGGTAGTTGGGAATATATACAAATGACTGGAGAAGATGTAATTACTTTAAAAAATGACGTTGCAGCGCATTTGGCGGATGAAGTGAAGCATCTTAAGATCGGAGAAAGAGCGAAGTGGGATGCGAAAGAAACTCCTGAAGGGGCACAGGCTAAAGCAGACAAAGCCGAACAAAATGCGAAGGAATATGCAAAGCAACAAAGTGTAGATAATGAATACTATTTGATGGTACAAATGATACCTTAAAGGAGTGACGAGAAATGGCTTTAAGAGGGAAAATAGCTGTACAAGAGAATATAAATATAGCTACGGAAGGCACGTATGTCGAATTGGTGAAAGTAGCTGGTAAAGGTATATTAAAAGGACTATCATATGGATCAGGATCCTCTCAAATAACTCATTCTCTCCAAATGACACTTGATGGTTCAGTATCTGAAATTAGTTTAGGTGAACTCTCCAGATCATTGGCTTCTACTAGTGGCGGTATATGGGGTACTGCAGGTAGTGACAGGGGGCAACTAGTACTAAATTTACCTTTTCAAACAGGATTTACAATAAAGATTCGTAGAGACTCTAGCGGCACATCGTACTATGGCACAATATTATGGGCAGTCGAGGAATAATGGAGGGAGTATAAAATGAACTTCGAAATAGACAGTGGGGTAGTTTATCAAATAGATGAAGGAAACAATTATCGGTCTAGAATATTCCATGATTATGAATATAAATTAGTCACTGAATTAGAAGCTAAACAAGTTGATACCAATGTAATAGTAGAGGGTATTGTTTTTAAGGAAAAGTATGATAAATCTCCAATAGCAATTACTGACAATGTGCAGTTAACTATAGGAGGAAACCCTTTAAATATAGTTGAATTGAAACCTGCATCCAATGGTTTAATTGTAGTAAATCTAGTACTTGAAAACACGACTCTTGAAAATGTGCCAGAACTTTCTTTTTCCGATGGCATCGTAACAATCATTTGGAGGTATGACAAATGACATTAGCGGAAATCATCGCTCAACGAAGAAGAGATAAGGAATTAGCTGAACTCGAAAAAACAAAGTTAAATATTTCGGTAGATAAAGACGGAAAGATTATCGTTTCGAATCCGTCTGCTTAATGCACTTTCGGATGATAATGCGCACTAACTAATCCATTAAAATTAATAAAGAGCCATAAACTTTTTATTTATCTTCAATTTCTGATGTAAAGGCTTACTCTATAAATACTCAGAAAGCTTTTTTAAAAACAATTTACTTAGGATAGTATAAAGTTTTGTTAATAAGTTCCTAAGTAATTTCCAGGAGGAATAAAATAACATACTTGTATAATACTAGAGCAAATTTATTCTTCAAGTTTATATATTCTAGCTATATCGAAAGGAGGCACCAAATGAACGAACTAAACCTCGTCCAAAAAGATATCGTCACTCTCAAAACCTCTGTCGAAGACATGAAACAGGATATCCGCCAGCTTCAGGATAAGACGCTGATTCATGATCGGGATATTCGTGAGATCCAGATGGATTTAAAGGATATAAAAGAGGATACGAAATGGCTACGGCGCGCAATCACCAACGCATTTATTGTTGGGCTGATTGGAGGAGCAGTGGCTATTTTTTATGCAGCAATGAATTTTAATTTGTAAGAGGAGAAAGGATTATGAAAAAGGATATGGCTACATTGATCGGGGGCTTTTTGACAGCCCTTTTCTTCTTCTTTGGAACGATTGGCATTTCGTTTGAATGGTTTACGCAGGACAGTATTAATGCGTTTGTCGTTCTGATTTCAGCAGCTATTGCTTTAGGGATCAATCTATATGCTGTTTATAAAAATACGTATGCGTTAACAAAGAAAGCAAAGCTTCAGAAAGAATTTCTTGAGCGGCACAATCTTAAATAATTAACTTTATTAAAAACAATGTCTGTAAGAGGTTTATTTTGTACAAGCTTTATGATTATAATTTCCAAAAAAATATATGAGGTGATTAATAATGGCAAAAATATTTATCGACCCAGGTCATGGGGGAACAGATCCGGGTGCAATTGGAAACGGACTTCAGGAAAAGAACATTACATTGCAGATTTCTACAAGAATCAGAGATATTCTTTTAAATGAATATGATAACGTATCAATTAGAATGAGCCGAACAGGAGATCAAACGGTTTCTTTATCTGAACGGACAAATGCGGCGAATGCTTGGGCAGCAGATTTTTTATTGTCTGTGCATATTAATGCCGGCGGTGGAACGGGATATGAGGACTATATTTATCCGGGTGTAGGAACACCGACCACAACCTATCAGAATAATATCCACTCAGAAGTGATGAAACTTGTTAATTTTTCAGATCGAGGCAAAAAGACGGCAAATTTCCATATGCTTCGTGAATCTAATATGCCAGCGCTGTTAACGGAAAATGGATTTATCGATAACGCCAATGATGCAGCCAAATTAAAGACAAGCTCATTTATCGAAAGTATTGCCCGTGGGCATGTAAACGGGATCGTGAAAAGCTTTAATCTGCCTAAGAAGGCAACAGCAGTTTACCATATTGTTGTACAAGGCGATACGGTATATTCTTTAGCGCAAAAATACGGCAGCACCATCCAACAGATTAAAGAATGGAATGGACTTGATGCGAATTATACCATTTATATTGGCCAAAGACTTCGAGTGAAATAAGGATTCTCAAGAGTGAACAGAGGAGCACGGAAAGCTATCTTTCCGTGCTCCTTTTCATTGTTTAGTTAGTCAAATTGTTTCAGTCTAAAAAATCAACAAATAGAACCGGCAGCACGGTTCCATTTGTATGTTGGAGTATGAGTTAGACCTTTCGTATTCTTTTTCTATGAATAGAGTATCGGTGTTATTTACAAAAGTAATCAAATTTCGTGACGACCTGATTCTTATTCCAAATTTTTCACTTTGTCCATAAAATCAAAAGTTCAGCAATTAAAATTGTTCATTCACTTCCCATGATTCAACCATTTTATAAGCTGTTTGTGGGTCATAGCCTTTTCCGATCAAATAGGCAATTGCTGCTACTTCTGTCATAGCATGAGAGTATGAAGTAAATGTTGCTTCTTTTAAACCATACTCAACAAATGGTGTAACGGCATTTAATGTTTCGCTCTTTAAATCCCTATAGGGCATATAAACAGGGTAATAAGGTGATGGAATATAGTACATATGTCAAGCCTCATCCTTCCTCAAATTTCTTCGAACTTGTTGTATCATATGAACCATCTAGATATTCGTTTTTGTCCTATTCAAATTTCTGTATTTTATACCTTGTCTTTTGGGACAAGGAACCTGTCCCCCTGTCCCTACCTTTGAAACAAGGGACTGTCCCTATTCGATTAGACCGAGGCGGAATGCGCTGGAGACGACTTGTGTGCGGTTTTTGGCATTTAGTTTTGTCATGAGGTTGCTAATGTAGTCTCTTATGGTATGTTCACTTAAGTGCAATAATTCTCCCATTTTTTTGTTGTCATATCCATCGGCAAGCAGGTCGAGGATCATTGTTTCTCGTTCAGTCAATTGAATCTCTGCTATTCTGCTTCCTTCATTCTGATTTCTTGAAAGGTAGAGTCCAATCCGCTTTCCGACTTGTTCGAGTAAGACTAGCTCTTCTTTCGAACAATCAAATTCTTCCCCTACCTGATCGAATGTTAACCAGCCTAATAATTGCTGTTGATTAAAGAGGGGAACAAAAATAACTGAAGAGAGATTGAACAGTTTAATATGTTCTTCCTTTACATAATTATGAGGGTTTTTAAGAAAGATTGGCCCTTTTGTATTAAAAAAGCTGCTCTGTTTATTAAGCTGTCCTCTCATGCTCTGAACCTTTGTTAGTTCAGAGCCAATAACCCCGTAAAACTGATTGGACCAAGGGATGTATGCGTAAAATACACATCTTTTATAGTGGAAGAGCTCCTCGCATTTTTTTAGTACTTGTACAAGGTTATTGCTACCTGAAGTACGGATTAAAATCTCATTCAATTGATCTAGTAAATAGAGTCTTCTTAGTTCCTCGTTTTCCTTTTCATTTTTAGAAAACGTACTTTCCGATTCATCATCACTACATTTTTTATAGCTGTGAAAAAGATGAGAAAAAACGGATAATAGAAACATTAAAATGGAAATGTTGCGGTTATGCTGTTTTACATTCGCCATTAAGGTAAGAATTGCTTTTTCAAAAATCAAGCAAAAATAATTGAAAATCCTTGTGTTCAATATAGTTATTTGGGATTGCAGCCAAGTATCTAAATGATCCTCATAATGATTGCTGATTTCTTCAATGTCTGGATGAGACAAAAAATGTATAAATGAGTCTAGCAAAGTACCAATGATTATTCGATCTTCTTCCATAATATTGGGTTCTAGATTTGTATATATCGTAATATTTTCTCTAATTTGCCTGCTGTGGCTTTTTATAAAAATGATGAATTGTTCAAAATTGATTTCTTCATATTCATGAGATTGCTGCTTCATATGAATTGATTCTCCTTACACAATTTACCCCTATAGATGAAGGGGAATCTTCTATGTATTATACAGCAATATGGAGGATAGTAATTCAAACATGCAGTAGTAAAATTGAATTATAACAAATAGTTAATCTTTTCAAACACAATAAACAACATTCGCACATTGCGAACAGAAAAAAGAACAGTTCAACATTTGTGTTTTCGTTCACAAAATGGATTTAGTAAGAGTGGATGAAGCAAATATGAAGAGAAGGAAAAGGTGATTCATATGAGACTTGATAATAAAGTAGCCATTATTACAGGCGGTGGAACAGGGATTGGCAAAGAAACAGCATTGTTATTTGCAAAAGAAGGAGCCAAAATTGTTATCACTGATATAAACCAGGAATCTGGACAGCAAGTAGTTAAAGAAATAAAGGAAAACGGAGGAGAAGCTCTTTTTATCCGTCATGATGTAAGTAAAGAAGACGATTGGAAACGAGTTGCAGAAGAAACAATTAAGTTTTTTGAAAAAGTGGATGTGCTTTTCAATAATGCAGGAATTTATATAATTAAACCAGTTGCCGAGATTGAATTAGAGGAATGGAACCGTCTTATGTCTATTAATGTGACAGGTGTGTTTTTAGGAATGAAACATATTATGCCCTTAATTGCCAAAAACAAAAAAGGTTCTGTTATTAATGCTTCATCAATTGCCGGTTTAACCGGAGCTCCCGGCCATGTTTTATATGGGGCAAGTAAAGGAGCCGTACGTATGATGACGAAGGATGCAGCTATGGAGTATGCAGCAGCTGGAGTCAGAGTAAATTCCATCCATCCAGGGTATATTGATACAGGTATGGCTGACTATGCTTCCCAAGTAACAGGAAGCTCAAAAGATCAATTAGGAAAAGAATTGTTCCCATTGGGACATCTTGGGGCTGTGAAGGATGTAGCGAATATGGTTCTATTCCTTGCTTCAGATGAGTCCGCTTTTTCAACTGGGGCAGAATTTGTCATTGATGGTGGAGCAACAGCGAGATAATGTCATTTGAAATATAGGGACCATTTTTAAGAAATTTAAATAGGGGTGACTGATAATGAGATTAGAAAATAAAGTAGCGATTATTACAGGTGGAGCGAGCGGAATCGGTGAAGCAACAGTTCGTTTATTTGTTGAAGAAGGTGCAAAAGTAGTCATTGCCGACTATTCTGATCGCGGACAAGAGCTTTCTAAGGAATTAAATGCAAATGGGTATGATACATTGTTTGTGAAAACAGATGTAACAAAGGAAGAAGAAGTAAAACATATGATTTCTGCAGCTGTCGATAAATACGGAAGGCTTGATATTATGTATGCGAATGCGGGGATTGCCAATGATGCAATCGCACATGAGCTGTCTTATGAGCAATGGAAGAGAACAATTGATATCAATTTGTCAGGTGTATTTCTTTCTGATAAATATGCGATTGAACAAATGCTAAAACAAG
>NZ_JALDXW010000015.1:0-111684 GCF_032154635.1 Cytobacillus sp.
TAAACAGTTTGTAAATCTTCTTACTTCATATATAAATGGATAATTCTTGTCACTTTAATCTTCTGAAATGAAATATTTTGTTACATAAGCAGATCCAATTAATAAGTTTGCGGGATTGTTAAATGAGGTGACTTCTTTTTTGAATGCCGTATAGGATGCAGTGTTCTCCCAATCTGCATAAGACTTTTCATTTTGCCATAAAGAGAGAATGATGTACGCGTCACCTTTAAGTGGGCGAAGAAATCGGACGGCTGATAATCCACGGTGATTTTCTAAAAGAGTTCTCAAATGATGAAAACGGTGTTCCAATAAAGGTTTGTCTTCTTCAATTACGGGAATCGTATGCATAACGGCAATACCCTTATTTTCGAGCGTTCCAATAGATTCGATCACTTGAAAAGGACGCGGCGTCTTAAATATGGTTGATTGATTAGACTCATGCAATAATAGTGCATTTTCGTTATTTAGCATGAGAAACATAGACTCTCCAGGATGCTTTTCTTTTATCTTAGCTAAAAAATTGAAAGTACCGGTTGTCATGTAAAAATTCATGCGCTTCATCTCCTCACTTGTTTTTTATACTATACGTTTTCATAGCACATTTATTGCCAAAGGGTTAACACCTTATGACAAAATTTCGACATTTTTCTTCGTTGTCTATACAAGTATAGCTGAAAACGATACAGTTAGTATGGATGATTAGGTGTCAAAATTTCAAATATCCTTACGTATATATTAAAATGTTAACCAGACAGTCTTGAAAGGTGGATAATTTAAATGGTCAAAATGATAAATGATACTTTTTTACGAGCGGCTAGAGGGGAAAAGACGGAACATGTGCCTGTATGGTATATGCGTCAAGCAGGACGTTCTCAGCCAGAATATAGAGCAATAAAAGAAAAATACTCTTTATTTGAAATTACTCATCAGCCTGAGCTTTGTGCATATGTGACAAAATTACCTGTTGATCAATATAACAATGATGCGGCCATTCTATATAAAGATATTATGTCTCCACTTCCTGCACTAGGGGTTGAGGTTGAAATTAAATCTGGTGTCGGCCCAGTTATTTCTAATCCTATCCGATCCGTTTCCGATGTTGAAAAGCTTGGTGAAATCAACCCGGAAGAGGATGTACCATATGTACTTGATACGATAAAGCTTCTTACACAAGAGCAGTTGGAAGTGCCGTTAATCGGATTTGCAGGCGCACCATTTACAATTGCAAGCTATATGATCGAAGGCGGTCCTTCGAAGAACTACAATAAAACGAAAGCATTTATGCATGCAGAACCAAAAGCATGGTTTGCTTTAATGGACAAGTTAAGTGATATGACAATTACATATGTAAAATCGCAAATTAATGCGGGCGCAAAAGCTATTCAGATTTTCGATTCATGGGTTGGTGCGTTGAATGTGGAAGATTATCGGCTTTTTATTAAACCAACGATGAACAGAATTTTCTCGGCACTAAGGGAAGAAAATGTACCGTTAATCATGTTTGGCGTGGGTGCAAGCCATCTTGCAATGGAGTGGCATGATCTGCCGCTTGATGTTGTTGGCTTAGATTGGAGGCTGCCAATCAGGGAAGCAAGAGAAAGAGGCATTACAAAGGCAGTTCAAGGAAATCTTGATCCCGCTCTGCTTCTTGCACCATGGGAAGTGATTGAAGCGAAGGCAAAAGAAATTTTAGACCAAGGAATGGAGCGTCCTGGATATATCTTTAATCTTGGACATGGCGTATTCCCAGATGTAAATCCAGAAACATTAAAGCGTTTAACTGCATTTGTACATGAGTATTCAGCTTCAAAATTAAGCAAGTAGGCCTATCAATCATATTAGTTGGATATCTTACGTTTTTTACACAATTAAAGACTAGGACTAGAGATGAACAAGAGGTGGATTAATTATGACAAGAAAAAAGATGGGTTTACTTGTAATGGCGTATGGAACCCCATACAAAGAAGAAGACATTGAGCGCTACTATACGCATATCAGACACGGTAGAAAGCCTACTCCAGAAATGCTTGAAGACTTGCGCGGAAGATATGAAGCAATTGGCGGTATTTCTCCTCTTGCAAAAATCACAATGGATCAAGCGAAAGGCCTTGAATCCTATCTAAATGAAATACAGGATGAATATGAATTTGTTATGTATCTAGGTTTAAAGCATATTGAGCCATTTATCGAGGATGCGGTTAAACAAATGAATGAAGATGGAATTGAAGAGGCAGTGAGCCTTGTTCTAGCCCCTCATTTTTCCACATTTAGCGTGAAATCATATAATGGACGGGCAAAGGAAGAAGCTAAGAAGCTTGGGGGACCAGTCATTCATTCAGTGGAAAGCTGGTATAATGAGCCAAAATTCATTAACTATTGGGCAGATCGTGTAAAATCTACATTTGAAAGTATGACTGTTGAAGAAAGAGAAAAGGCAGTTCTCATCGTTTCGGCACATAGCTTGCCAGAAAAAATTTTACAAATGGGAGACCCGTATCCGCAACAGTTGAAGGAAACAGCAGATATGATTGCAAGTCAGGCCGGAGTACAACACTATGCAGTAGGCTGGCAAAGTGCAGGAAATACGCCAGAACCATGGCTTGGACCAGATGTACAGGATTTAACGAGAGAGCTTTTTGAAAAAAAGGGCTATAAAGCCTTTGTATATACACCAGTTGGTTTTATCTCCGATCACTTAGAAGTGCTGTATGATAATGATTATGAATGTAAAGTCGTTACAGAAGAAATTGGAGCTGCTTATTATCGTCCAGCAATGCCTAATGATCAACCGGAATTTATTGATGCCCTTGCAACGGTCATCCTTAATAAATTAGCCAATAAATGAAACTAATGTAAAGAAGGCGAAGAACTGTGTCGGAAGAACAGAAGAAGGTTATCATTATCGGTGGTGGAATTACAGGTTTAGCAACAGCTTATTATTTGCAAAAAGAAGCACGTGAAAAAGGACTGTCACTTGATGTGAAACTCGTTGAGGCAACACAGCGTCTAGGTGGCAAAATACAAACCGTCGTTAAGGATGGATTTGTTATCGAAAGAGGTCCTGATTCATTTCTTGCCAGAAAGCAAAGTGCCGCTCGTTTAGCGAAAGAGGTTGGGATGGAAAACGAGCTAATCCGAAATACTGCAGGGAAGTCGTTTGTTTTAGCGAGAGAGCGTCTTCATCCGATGCCTGGAGGGTCTATAATGGGGATTCCGACACAGATCGCCCCTTTTATTACAACCGGCTTATTTTCATTTCCAGGTAAAATACGCGCTGCAGCGGATTTTGTTCTCCCGCGGTCAAACGCTAGGAAAGATCAAGCACTTGGTGAGTTTTTCCGGAGGAGATTAGGGGATGAAGTGGTTGAAAACTTAATCGAACCATTGCTATCGGGAATATATGCCGGAGATATCGATCAGTTAAGCTTAATGTCTACATTCCCGCAGTTTTATCAAGTGGAACAAAAATATCGCAGCTTGATTTTGGGGATGAAAAAATCAACGCCATCACAGCCAAAAAGTACTGGCGAGAAAAAAGACAAAGGAATGTTTCTAACGTTTAAGACAGGTCTGCAGTCATTCATAGATGCGATTGAAGAGAAATTGGAGCCGAGCTCTGTTTTGAAAGGGGTTCGGGTTGTAGGGATTGACAAAAATGAGGACGAGTATGAGCTTGAGTTAGAGAATGGAGAGGTGTTAACGGCTGATAGTGTAGTCCTATCTGTCCCGCATCATATTACTCCGTCTCTGTTTAAACACCACCGCCTTTTCGATGCTTTTAAGGAAATGCCTTCCACATCTGTTGCTACAGTTGCTCTTGCCTTTCCTAAAGAGGCGATTGAAAAGGATATTGAAGGAACAGGATTTGTTGTCTCGCGAAATAGTGACTATACCATTACTGCTTGTACATGGACACATAAAAAATGGCCACATGCTGCACCAGATGGAAAGGTTTTGCTGCGCTGCTATGTAGGGAGACCAGGTGATGAAGCGGTAGTCGATGTTACAGATGATGAAATGGTGAACATCGTCTTAAATGATTTAAATAAAACGATGAATATCACGATGGCTCCTGACTTTGCTGTGGTATCTAGATGGAAGGATTCCATGCCGCAATATACAGTGGGTCATAAGGAGCGTATTGACAACGTGATGAACGAGCTGACTGCTGAACTATCTGGTGTTTATGTTGCAGGGAGCTCCTATGATGGCTTAGGGATGCCTGACTGTATTGATCAAGGGGAAAATGCCGTTCAGCAAGTATTATCATTTTTATATAGTAAAAATCCAAAAGCTATCCATGCGTGATAGCTTTTTTAGATTTATTTAAACTTTTTGTTGCATTTAATAAAAACGTATGTTAAATTAATCATTGTACAAAATGACCAAATTACTCATTTAGTCAATTGTTCTTATTTTCAACCTTCAGCGTGAAGACGCTAATGTATTTCTTAAAGAGGTGAGGGAATGGCAATCGATCGAAAGCAACTGATTATTGAGGCGGCTACTAAATCCTTTTCATTATTTGGTTTTAAAGCCACAACGATGGATCAGGTTGCAAAGATTGCGAACGTAGGGAAAGGAACAATATATACCTTTTTTAAAAATAAAGAAGAACTGTTTGATGAAATCATTAGCTCGCTTATCCACGAGATGAAAAGAGCAGCTGATGAAGCAATGGATTCTACCCTTTCTTTTCATGAAAAAGTTCATCGCGGACTATATCAAATCTTGGAATTCCGCTTAAAGCACCAGCTGACAATTAAGCTCTTCCAAGAAGAGAAAGAGATGGGGACTCCTGCTGTAATGGAAGTAATGGTTAAACTAGAGGATGCCATTCTTGGGTATTTGAAGGAGAAAATCATTGCTGCAATTGATAAAGGAGAAATACAAGAATGCAATCCTGAAGTAACAGCATTCATTATGTTGAAACTTTATGTTGCTCTCATTTTCGATTGGGAAAAGCGGAATGAACCATTAGAAAAGGAAGAAATTGCAAAGCTATTTGAACAGTATATCTTTAAAGGATTATCAAACAGATAGTCCTCATTTTTTGGAATATATTGACTAAATGAACAAAACAGTCAGTTTAACAAGGAGGCAACAACATTGAGAGAAAGTCTTTTCAAAAAGGAATTGCTGTCTGTTTTGCGGAATAAAAAGCTTCTTATTCCAATTATTGCAGTTCTATTTATTCCAGTATTATACAGCGGTATGTTCCTTTGGGCGTTTTGGGATCCTTATGATCATTTGGCAGATTTGCCTGTGGCAATTGTCAATGAGGATAAAGGAGCGGATTTTGACGGGAAACAGCTTCAGCTTGGGGATGAACTCGTTGATAAATTAAAGGAAAGCGGAGATTTTAATTTTAAGTTCGTCAACAAAGAGCAAGGATACAAGGATCTTAAAAACCAAAAATATTATATGCTGATTGAAATTCCATCAGAATTTTCATCTAATGCAACAACATTGCTTGATGATCATCCAGAAAAGCTAAAGCTTGTCTATGTTCCAAATGAAAGCTATAATTTTCTTTCTTCGCAAATAGGTGAAACAGCTATTGAAAAAATTAAATCATCTATTTCGGAAAAAATAACGGAAACATATGCAGAAACAATGTTTGATAAAGTGACTGAGCTTGCAGATGGCATGGGGCAAGCAAGTGATGGTGCTTCTAAAATAAATGAAGGAGCAGCCGAACTAAAGGATGGTTCATCACTTATTTATGATAAGCTTTCTTTATTAGCTGATAAATCCATTGAATTCAATAATGGGGTAGGAAAAATTAATAACGGCTCTAAAGAGTTAGTTGCTGGCTCGAAGGTTTTAGCAGATGGACTTGGTCAGCTGCAAGAAGGGCAGAATACATTAAAGTCAGCGTCTGATCAATTGAAAGCAGGTCATGAACAATTGGCAGCAGGAATTCATCAGACAAAAGAAGGCTTAGGAGCAGTTAATGAGAAGCTGCCAGCTGTCGTTACTGGTACTGAGCAGATTGGTGCTGGGGCAAAAACACTATCAACCTCGTTGCAACAATGGCAATCAGAAGCACAAAAAGTAAATGGCGGAATGGCTGTGCTTCAAGAGAAACTGCAAGGACTGATTGGCCAGCTTCCTGAAGATTCACCTCAACGTTTAGAGTTAGAGGGTGCATTGAATCAGCTTAAGACAGGGACAGCTGAACTTGCTGGTGCTGCCGGGCAGCTTGCTAATGGCGGAAATGAAATCGCCGCTAAAATTGGTGAACTGAACAAAGGACAGAAACAGCTTCAGCAAGGGGTAAATGAGCTTGCAAAAGGAAGCGTAAAGCTTGAAAGCGGTGCACAGGAAATTTCAAAAGGGCAAAATGAATTCCAAGCTGGAATGAATACATTTAGCCAAAAGTTCGCTGAAGCGAAAGCAGGGGCGGATAAATTAGCTAATGGTTCGACTGAATTAGCTGGAGGACTTGGACAATTACAAGATGGTTCTGCAGCAATAAAGGATGGTACAGCACAGCTTAAAGATGGTGCCGGAAAAATAGCAGATGGGAATGCAACGTTATATGATGGATCAGAGGAGCTTGCCAGCAAACTTGCTGACGGCGCTGATAAAGCATCATCTGTTAATGCAAATGATGAAACATTTAGCATGATGGCAGGACCAGTTAAAGTGGATAATGAAAAGATTAATAAAGTTCCTAACTATGGAACAGGCTTTGCTCCTTATTTCTTATCACTTGGACTATTTGTAGGCGCACTCTTGCTGTCTATTGTCTTTCCATTACGTGAACCAGCAGGAGTGCCTAAGAACGGATTTAACTGGTTTACAAGTAAATTCCTTATTCTAATGGGAATTGGAATTATTCAAGCATTAATTGCCGTATTGATTATGTTTGTAGGTTTAAAAATCGAAGTGCAAAGTGTACCATTATTTATTCTTTTTGCCATCATTACAAGCCTGACATTCATCACATTGATTCAATTCTTTGTTACAACATTCGGCGATCCAGGACGTTTCATTGCGATCCTCATCTTAATTTTACAATTAACAACAAGTGCAGGTACATTCCCACTTGAGTTAATTCCGAAATTCTTACAGCCAATTAGCACATTCTTGCCAATGACATACACTGTTTCAGGCTTTAAAGCAGTGATTTCAAGCGGTGACTTTAGCTTTATGTGGCATAATGTAGGAATACTAGCGATTTTCATTGTCTTATTTATTGCAGGAACAATCGCTTTCTTTACAGGTATGCACAAAAAACGTTTTGCTGCAGCAGCAGCTGCTGAATAAACGAAAAAACCAGCCGTTTTTGAAGCGGCTGGTTTTTATTTGTCAATATGTTCTAGCTCTAAACACTTTCTGTTTTTTCTTTGTCTAGCTGAAGGCGCCATCGGCTTGTGCAGTCGCCGATAAGCAGACGGCTTCCTCTTTTCATTCTATATATCCGAAACTCCCATACAATGATCACATTGGTTTCCATAGCATTCATGCTGTTCTTCGATAGCTTTCCCACAGTCAACACATTGTTTTGCCGGCAAATTTCTAAAGAAATCTAAAATGTTTTGGATCATTTTGAAAGCCTCCCATTGTTTGTTTTTATTCGAATAGTAAGATTTCTTCTATTGTATTATAACAGTTAGAGTGTGTCAATTGCTGTTTTGATACAAATGGTTGAAAATGAAAAAATAGGCTTATTGATGTATATTAGTAAAGACATCATGTTTTTCAACCCTATTTTTTGGTGAAAATAACGTGGAAGTGGATAGAAGGAGGAGTATGGATGAAGTTTACAGTTGTAGGCTGCTGGGGAGGATATCCGAAAGCAAATGAAGCGAGCTCGGGTTATTTACTTGAATACGAAGGGTTTCGCTTAATGATTGATTTTGGCAGCGGTGTTCTGGCAAAAATGCAAAAAAATATTCAGCCAGAGGAGATCCATGCGGTTATACTTTCTCATTATCATCCTGATCATATTGCAGATATTGGTGTGCTTCAGCATGCCCGCCTTATTCAAGGGTTTTTAGGCAAAAAGACGGAATGCCTCCCGATTTATGGACATAAGAAGGATGAATATGAGTTTTCAAAATTAACTTATAAAGAGATCACCAAGGGGACTGCTTACCAAGGAGATCAAACTTTAAAAATTGGTCCTTTTGCGATACAATTTTTAGAGACGGATCATCCAGTTCCGTGCTATGGAATGAGAATTGAGGCGGGCGGGAAAACCCTTGTCTATACTGCAGATACATCGTACAAAGAAGAATTCATTCCATTTAGCAGCGGAGCGGATTTATTAGTGTGCGAATGTAATTTTTATAAGCATCAGAATGGCAAAAATGCGGGTCATATGACGAGCTATGATGCAGGAACATTAGCACAGAAAGCAAATGTCAAAAAACTTCTGTTAACGCATCTCCCGCATTACGGGAATATTGAGCAATTAAAGGAAGAAGCTGCAGAGATGTATAGTGGGCCCATTGCGCTTGCTGCCTATCAATGGTCTGTTAAATTATAAGGAGTGAATCACCATGCTATTTATCGATAACAAAGGAATTACCGATCCAAGAATAAATTTAGCAATTGAAGAATACGCATTAAAAAATTTAGATATTAACGAGACGTATTTGCTTTTTTACATAAATGAGCCATCTATTATTATTGGAAAAAACCAAAATACAATAGAAGAAATTAATACAGAATATGTAGAAGGCAATGGTATTCACGTTGTCCGCCGTTTATCAGGCGGGGGAGCAGTTTATCATGATTTAGGAAACTTAAATTTTAGCTTCATTACAAAGGACGATGGAGAAAGCTTTCATAATTTCCGTAAGTTTACCGAACCTGTCGTTGATGCATTGAGAAAGCTAGGAGTGAATGCTGAATTAAGTGGCAGGAACGATCTCACTGTTGAAGGAAGAAAAGTCTCAGGGAATGCTCAATTTTCTACAAAGGGCAGAATGTTTAGCCATGGTACGCTTATGTTAGATTCAGAAATTGACAGTGTGGTTTCAGCTTTAAAGGTGAAAAAAGATAAAATTGAGTCGAAAGGGATTAAATCTATTCGTAGCCGTGTAGCGAATATTTCAGAGTTTTTAACTAAAAAAATTACAATCGAAGAATTTCGTTCATTACTGCTTGAAAGTATTTTTGGCGGCAAGGACCAAATTGAGGAGTATGTTCTTACAGACGAGGACTGGAAAAAGATCCACCAGTTATCTGAAGAAAGGTATCAGAATTGGGATTGGAATTACGGAAAATCTCCTAAATTTAATTTGCAGCATTCACACCGTTTCCCAGTGGGCGGCATTGATATTCGACTGGATGTGGATAAAGGCAAAGTGGAAAATTGCAAAATATACGGGGACTTTTTTGGTGTAGGCGATGTAAGTGAAATTGAAAATAAACTAATTGGTGTTCGCTATGAAAAAGCAGAATTAGAAAAAGCACTTGAAGAATTGGATATTAAACACTATTTCGGAAATATTACAAAAGAGGATTTTTTAAATTTAATATACTAAAATTTATGAGAGTGTTCCTTACAGGGAACGCTCTTTTTAATGAGTAAAAATATTGATGTTTTCAAATTAGTTATGTGTACAAACTGTTGCTAATAAAGTTAGTTGATTGGAACGTACCATAAGCGGAAATCAACTCTACCCAACTATATATTTAAATAGCAATAATCTACAATAAAAAGCTAAAACTTTTTACTACCGATGATGCGTCTTTAAAGTGTATACAAATTAATAGCAATAAAGGAGCCTTTTTGCGACATGGGAACGAAAAATAGATTTAATCATGAAGAATTATTTACCAGCTTTATTCGAGAAAACAAAGAAAACTTTTATCGGCTAGCCTATAGCTATGTGAAAAATTCTGAAGATGCTTTAGATATCGTACAAGACTCGATTCATAAAGCAATCGTTTCAATTGATTCCCTTCAGGACTTAAAAACACTAAAAAGCTGGTTTTACAGAATAGTGGTCAATACTTCCTTAGATTTTCTCAGGAAACATAAACGAGTTAGTATTGTGGATGCGGAAACAATGGAATTTATCAGTTCAGGCAGTGAAGACCATTATGAAAATATTGATTTAGAGAGGGCTATGGATCAATTATCCCCTGAATATAAAAGCATTATCGTTTTACGGTTTTTTGAGGATTTGAAAATTGAAGAGGTTGCTGACGTATTGAATGAAAATGTTAATACGATAAAAACACGATTGTATAAAGCATTGAAGCTATTGCGGATCGAATTGAACGATGAAATGATCAAGGGGGCAAACTAGGATGGATAAAAAATTAGAGCAGCTTAAAAAGGAGTATAAAAATATTGAAATACCAGATGAGCTCGATTTCATGGTCGAGAAAGCATTATTAAAAGGAAAGAAGGAAAAGAAAAACGGTTATAAGTGGATCGCCGGGACTGCTGCAGCTGCTGTCATTTTTATCGGAGGCTTGAATATTAGCCCTGCAATGGCAAGCACATTAGCAGAAATGCCGGTCGTTGGCAGTATTGTAAAAGTATTAACTTTCACAGAATATAAAGTAGATAAGGAAAAATACCAAGCAGATATAAAGGTGCCTGCAGTATCAGAGTTAGAGAATGAAGACTTGGCACAAAGTCTGAATGATAAATATTTAAAAGAAGGAAAACAACTATATGATGAATTCATGGCTGATATGAAGGAATTAGAAAATAATGGCGGAGGTCATCTAGGTGTTGACAGCGGCTATGAGGTGAAAACAGATAATGATCAGATCTTATCTATCGGCAGGTATGTTGTAAATACTGTTGGTTCCTCATCAACGATCATGAAATACGATACAATTGATAAAAAAAATCAAGTTTTATTAAGCTTGCCAATGCTATTCAAAGATGATAGCTATGTAAATACTGTTAGTGAAAATATTAAAAAACAAATGCGTGAACAAATGAATGCTGATGAAAATAATATCTACTGGGTATCTAATGCTGGGCTCGAAGATGAAGAACTTACTGAGCTTTTCGAAACCATTAGCAAAGAGCAAAACTTCTATATTAATAATGAAGGAAAGTTAGTAATCTCCTTTGATAAGTATGAAGTGGCTCCAGGATATATGGGAGTTGTTGAGTTTGTCATTCCAACCGAAGTAATTTCGGATATATTAGTAAGCGATGAATATATTCATTAATCATAAAACCGAACGGTGGCATCCGTTCGGTTTTATGATTTTATTCTAGTATAAAAATTTACGATTAAATAATTGTGAATAACTCGAATATTATCACTAAAAACATTTTTACTTGAATACATAACTTTCTTTCAATATAATATATTTAGAAAATTGTTTAAATAAAATGAATGATTATTCATTCATTTACAAGAAAGGGGAAAGGGATATGAATTTAACAAAACGGCTGCATGAAACGGCACGAACAATGGGGAGCAAACCGGCTTACTATTTTATGGACCAATCAAGTACATATGCAGAACTAGACGGAGCAGTGACGAAGTTTGCTTCTGGTCTAGAACAAATAGGGGTGAAAAAAGGGGATCATATTGCATTGTTGTTAGGAAATTCTCCACATTTTGTGATCGGTTTACATGGGGCGCTTCGTCTTGGAGCAACAGTTATACCGATCAACCCGATTTATACACCTGATGAAATTAGCTACATCATTAATAATGGCGATGTAAAGGCAGTCATTGCTCTCGATTTACTTGTACCGTTAGTTGAAAAAATGCATCCGGCTTTGCCGAAAGTCGAGAACTATATCATTTGTGAAACACCTCAGGGGAAGGAATCGGGCGTTGATCCTACCAGTCTCTCAGTATTTCCTAAAATGAAATCGTTTTCACAATTGTCGGCATCCGGCGAGTTAAGCTTTACAGGCCCAGAATTAGACGAAGATGAAGTGGCGCTTATTCTTTATACTTCCGGTACAACAGGAAAGCCAAAAGGTGCCATGCTGACACATAAGAATCTTTACAGCAATGCAAAGGATGTTAGCGATTATCTTCATATGAATGGAAATGATCGTGTCGTAACAACCTTGCCTATGTTCCATGTTTTTTGTTTAACGGTTGCCTTGAATGCCCCGCTAATGAATGGTGCAACGATCATTATCGATCCAAAATTCAGCCCAAAGGAAATGTTCAGGCTTGTCGAGACGTATAAGCCAACTGTATTTGCCGGTGTCCCAACGATGTATAATTTCCTCCTTCAACATGCGCAAAGCTACGGTGGGGACTTAAGCTCGCTCAGACTTTGTATTTCTGGGGGATCAGCGATGCCAATTGCACTGTTAAAAAGCTTTGAACAGACATTTAATGTGTTGATTTCGGAAGGATACGGTCTTTCTGAAGCATCACCTGTTACATGCTTTAACCCGCTGGACAGGCCAAGAAAGGCAGGTTCTATCGGTCAATCGATCGTAAATGTAGAGAATAAAATCGTTAATGAGCTCGGTGATGAAGTGCCTGTTGGCGAAGTCGGAGAATTGATTGTCCGCGGGCCGAATGTGATGAAGGGCTACTATAAAATGCCGGAAGAATCTGCTGCAACCATTAAGGATGGCTGGTTATATACGGGTGATTTAGCGCGAATGGATGAAGACGGCTATTTTTATATCGTTGACAGGAAAAAGGAGCTAATCATAGTTGGCGGATATAATGTGTATCCAAGGGAAGTAGAAGAGGTGCTATATGACCACCCAGATGTTGTTGAGGCGGCTGTAATCGGTGTCCCTGATCCAAATCTTGGTGAAGCTGTTCGATGTTATGTCGTTAAAAAGAATCCAAATTTAACTGAAGAGGAGCTAATAGAGTATTGTACACAGCATTTGGCGAAATATAAGCTTCCTTCTTCCATTGAATTTCTAGAAGAGCTTCCGAAAAATACAACGGGGAAAATTTTGCGAAGAGCATTAAAAACTCAAGTTTTACAATAGGTAGCTAGTCTAATGAAAAACAGGCATGAAATGATCTATGCCTGTTTTTTCTGAATTTTGAAGGAAATCACACTTATTTTCACGAATTGGAAGATGAAGCAAATAATAGGGAGTGGATCAATCTTGAGTTCAATCATTGTTGAATTGAAAAAGCATATTGCAGTTGTTACGATTAATCGCCCGGATGCATTGAATGCTTTTAATTATGAAACTTTATCAGAGCTTCAGGATTCAATCGAGAAATTACGTACGAATCCCGAGGTTCGCATTGTCATTTTTACAGGATCAGGTGAAAAGGCATTCAGTGTAGGCGCCGATTTGAAGGAGCGCAAAACTTTATCAGATGTGGAGGTACGGCGAAATATATACAAGATTGGCGAAGTGTTTTCTCTAATTGACCAGCTTCCTCAGCCAACGATAGCAGCGATAAACGGGTTCGCTTTCGGCGGGGGAATGGAATTAGCTTTATCTTGTGATTTCCGGATTGCTGTTTCAGGTGCGAAGATGGGCCTGACAGAAACAAGCTTAGCGATCATCCCTGGAGCAGGAGGAACCCAAAGACTGCCAAGATTAATTGGTCAAGCAAAAGCGCTTGAATTAATTTTAACAGCAAAACGTTTAAGTGCTGAAGAAGCATTGAATTACGGATTACTAACCAAGGTCGCAGATGAAGAAAACCTAATGGATACATGCTTGGAGCTTGCTGAACAGATGCTAGTGAATGGTCCTTTAGCTCTGCAACAGGCAAAATTTGCAGTCAAGCAAGGAATGAATGCAGACTTGCAGACAGGTTTACAAATTGAAAGAAAAGCATATGAAGTTATTATACCAACAGAGGATCGAATTGAGGCACTCCAAGCCTTTGCAGAAAAAAGAAAGCCGGAATTTAAAGGAAAATAAGTTGCATGAATGATAAAGAGCATGGCTGAATACGCCGTGTTCTTTTTTTGTAAGTTTTAAAAGTTTTTTGAAAATAGTAAAAAATACTTGAATTTCTATCTTCAGTAGTCTTATAATTTAGTCAATAAAAGCATAAAAGCGTTTAAGCATAAAAGGAGTGTTAATAATGATTAAAAAACTAAAAATATTAGCTGCAGCTAGTTTAGTAGGTGTTACGTTATTAAGTGGATGTGGCAATGAAAGTACAGATGGAAATGCTATGGACAGCGAAAAAGGGAAAACATACAAGATTGGCTTAACACAATTTGCAGAACATCCCTCTCTTGATGCGGCAACAGAAGGCTTTAAAAAAGCATTGGAAGATGAAGGGTTTAAAGAGGGAGAAAATGTTGAATACGATTTCCAAAATGCGCAAGGAGACATGAATAACACGCAGACGATTGCGAATAACTTTGTTGGTGATAAGGTTGATTTAATCTTTGCAAATGCAACTCCAAGTGCAGTCAGTGCTTTAAATGCAACAAAGGATATCCCCATTCTTTTCACTTCTGTAACGGATCCGATTGGTGCCGGATTAGTGGAATCCTTAGATAAACCAGGTGATAATATCACAGGGACAACAGACAACCATCCAGATGGGACAGCCAAAACGATTCACTTTATCGTGGAAGAAGCAGGAGCTAAAAATATCGGTGTGATTTCAAATGCAGGCGAGCAAAATTCTGAGGTACAGGTAGAACAGGTAAGATCCCTAGCTGAGGAAAAGGGTGCAACTGTTGTCGCAGCGTCAGTGTCCACTTCTGCAGAGGTGAAACAGGCTGCTGAGTCCTTAGTTGGTCGTGTTGATGCCATTTATGTTCCAACAGATAATACAGTTGTTTCAGCATTAGAATCTGTTATTTCAGTTGCGAATAGTGAGAAGATCCCATTGTTTGTAGGTGAATTGGATTCAATGGAACGTGGCGCCGTTGCTGCCAGTGGATTTAGCTATTATGATCTTGGCTACCAGACAGGAAAAATGGCTGCAGAAATTTTAAAAGGAAATAAAAAGGTATCTGACATTCCTGTTGAGCTTCCTGGAAGTTTGAAACTAGTAGTTAATAGAAATGCAGCTGAATCACAAGGTCTTAAGGTTAAAGAAGAATGGGCAAATACGGCTGAATTTTTTGAAGGTAAATAAATGTAATGATTCGTACACGATAGAAGTAACAAACCTCGCTTTATATATTGCGAATACCCATTTATTTTTGCGAAACAACAGAGAGGATGAGAACAATGCCAACAGCCATTTTTGGTTCGATAGAAGCAGGTGCCATCTATTCATTAATGGCATTAGGCGTCTATCTATCATTCAGAATACTTGATTTCCCTGATCTAACTGTAGATGGGAGCTTTGTTACGGGAGCGGCTGTTGCAGCAGTCCTAATCGTCGGAGGGACAGACCCATTTGTTGCGACGCTTATGGCCGTAATTGCCGGATTTGCAGCAGGCTGCATCACAGGTCTTCTCCATACGAAAGGAAAAATTAATCCGCTTTTATCAGGGATTCTGATGATGATTGCCTTGTATTCTATAAATTTACGGATAATGGGGAAATCCAATGTCCCTCTTCTTGCCGAAGAGACAGTCATAACAAAATTAACAGCATTTTGGAAAAGTCTCGGATTCGATGATGCGCTTCAAGCCATATTTTCAGCGGCTGGATTTCTCCCGAACACATGGGGCATTCTGATTCTAATGCTATTCCTAGCGTTTATCGTAAAAGTGATGATTGATCTATTTTTAAAAACAGAAATCGGTCTTGCGATTCGGGCAACTGGAAATAACGAGACGATGATACGTAGCTTTTCGGCGGATACAGATTTACTGAAGATTATGGGGCTTGGGCTATCCAATGCACTTGTTGCCTTTTCAGGCGCTTTAGTTGCGCAATATAACGGATTCAGTGATGTAGGGATGGGAATCGGTATAATTGTCATTGGTCTGGCTTCAGTTATTATTGGTGAAGCCATTTTCGGAGCAAAAACGATTGTCAGGGCAACATTAGCTGTTATTGGCGGCGCTATTTTGTATCGGATCATCGTTACAGCTGCCCTCCGGATTGAATTTCTAGAAGCGGGAGATATGAAGCTAATTACTGCATTAATTGTTGTGTTTGCCTTAATCATCCCTAAAATTATTGAAAAGCAGAGAGAAAAACAGCGGAAAAAGCGTCGGGCAGTTCAAAAGGCGTTTGAAGGTGGTGAACAGCTTGCTGCAATTAAAACAGATTCATAAAGTCTTTAATGAAGGCACACCAGATGAGAAAATCGCTTTAAAAAATATGGAACTGCACTTAAAGCCTGGTGATTTCATGACCGTAATCGGCAGTAATGGGGCAGGGAAGTCAACACTTATGAACCTGATTTCCGGAAAAATGACTCCAGATTTAGGGGAAGTTATCATTGATGGAAAAGACGTCACGATAGCAAAGGAGCATAAACGGTCTACATTCATTGGGCGCGTCTTTCAGGATCCAATGGCGGGTACCGCACCAGCAATGACAATTGAGGAAAACCTTGCAATTGCATACTCAAGAACAACCTCTCGGGGATTTAAAAAAGGCGTGACGAGATTAAGGAGAAGCTTCTTTCAGGAAAAGCTAGAAACCCTTCATCTCGGTTTGGAAAACCGCCTGCAGGCAAAGGTTGGTTTATTATCAGGCGGAGAAAGACAGGCGCTTTCCTTATTAATGGCAACGTTCACTGAACCGAAAATTCTTCTTCTAGATGAACATACTGCCGCCCTTGATCCTGCTCGTGCCGAACTGATTACTGCTCTAACGAAAGAAATTGTGACGACCTATCAGCTTACCACTCTAATGGTCACTCATAATATGCAGCAGGCATTAGATCTTGGCAACCGCTTAATTATGATGGATAAAGGACAGTTAATTTTCCATGCAAATGAAGAGCAAAAACAGAGTTTAACTGTTGAAAAGCTATTAGCGGAATTCCAACGGATTCGCGGAGAAAAGATGAGCAGTGATAAAGCGGTACTTATCTAACAATCGTTGATTTAACAAATAAGGCATATCACGCGATCTGTGATATGCCTTTATATTATGGATAATACATAACTACCTGAAGCCTGCTGACCTCTGTTCCACTATTTTTATACGTATGAGGCTTGTTTGCTAGGAAGCGAAGCGAGTTGCCTTGTTTGATTTGGATTTTCTGCTCACCGATATGCATGTCGAGTTTGCCGCTCATGACGGTTACGTACTCTTCCACGCCTTCATTATGCTTATCCGAAGTATGCTGACAGTCAGGTTCGATTTCTACGATATATATTTCGAACTTTTTTCGCGGGTCAAATGGGAAAGTGGGGTATACCCGATAATTTCCATTGCTTTCGATAATTGGTGAAATAGACTGTAAATCAACGTGAAGAACTTCTGAAGGCTTTTCACTAATTAAGGAAGAGAATGATACTTGAAGCCCTGTAGCAATTTTCCATAATGTTGTGACGGTCGGATTGGATTCCCCGCGTTCTATTTGGCCAAGCATGGCTTTACTGACTCCTGTAATATCAGCAGCAGTATCCAAACTGAATCCTCTTGTTTTACGAATACTCTTAAGATTGATTCCAATATTTTTTTGAATATTTTCCATTATTTCCTCCAAAAGGGTTGTTTATTATAACGCACGTATGTATAATATAATCATTCGTTCGTATTTTATACTATCCATTATATCTAGTATAGTATATTTTTAAAACGAATTATTAGAAATTTTAATTAAAAAGGCGGTGGCATCATTGGCAGAACTCGCAGTAAATAAGTCTGCATCCGAATTTAGGAAAGGGTTCCAAGCAGGGATTAGCATTGCAATTGGTTATGCTCCGATAGCATTAACGTTTGGGCTGTTAGCTAAAACGACTGGCCTTTCCATTGGAGAAACAGTGCTCATGAGCATGGTTGTTTTTGCCGGTGCTTCTCAATATATCTCATTAAGCTTACTTTCACTAGGAACAGGGATATTTGAAATCATTTTAACTACATTTATCGTAAATATTCGGCATTTTCTCATGTCAACTGCATTGAATGAAAGAAGTGAAGAAGATCATCTTGTTAATAAGGCTATTTATTCTTTCGGGATAACAGATGAAACATTTTCTGTTGCCGCAATGAAGGAAGGAACCGTTACCTCTGGTTATATGCTTGGGTTGAATCTCATTTCATATACGAGCTGGGTTGTTTGTTCAGGCATCGGCTTCTTAATTGGTGCAAGTTTGCCGCAAACCTTGCAGGAAAGTATGTCAGTTGCCCTTTTTGCGATGTTTATTGGCTTACTTGTACCGTCCATGAAAAAAAGCATGAAGGTCGTTTGCCTTGCTGCTCTTGCTGCTTGCTTTAACACGATTTTTACGTTATCAAATACTTTATCATCTGGATGGGCTATTGTTGCTGCTACATTGCTATCTGCCGTAATGGTTGAATTTATTGAAGGACTAAAAAAGAAGCAAAGGGGGAAGGGGTATGAGTAGCGAAATCGTCTGGATGATTCTTGGAATGGGCGCTGTTACCTATATCCCAAGAATGCTCCCTTTTGTCCTTTTTAAAGGGAAGGAGCTTCCTCCGTTTCTTCAAGGGGTATTAAAGAACGTTCCATCAGCTACTTTAGGTGCCTTAATTTTTCCTGGTGTATTGTTTATACAAGAAGATATTTGGTTTGGCATACTTGGCGCTGCTGCTGCATTCCTTGTTGCATATCTAGGAGCAAATGTTATTGTTGTCGTATTGGGAGCAATTGCTGTATTATCTGTATACTCATTTATTATGTAATGCAAAGACCGGTTTTCTATGAAAACCGGTTTTGCTGTGTGAAATTCGTACAAACTATAAGTAAGCGAGTGATTTCAGCAGACAAGTAGTTCTAAATATGTTTTTTTATACTAAACTAAATATTGAAAGGCTGTACAAATTGGGGGGAGTGGAATGGCAAGGAAAATTGGCTTTTACGGAATTCTAGCTTATGTCATATATGGGCTATTTTTTTATTGGTATTTATTTCACTTTGCAGACACAAGTCTGCAGTTTGAGTATGAAGGCACAAGGGCTGATCCTGCTACCTTTTTAAATGGAAGAGAGCTCATGCTAAGTGAGGAATATTCAAAAGTAAGGAATTTATTGTTTTTCCTAGCTACACCGTTTGAATGGCTGTTGTACTTATTTGTCCTGCTCCTTGGGCTAGGGAATGCTTTTAAAAAATGGGCAGGGCAGTCTTCAAAATTTAAGGTTGTCCAGTCCGCTATTTATCTTTTTTGGCTTTCGCTCTTTGCGTTCGCTGCGACAACACCGATCAGCTACATTAGTTATTCTCTTTCGAAAAGCTATAATATTTCAACGCAAAGCTTTAGCAGCTGGTTGAAGGATGAGCTTATCGATTTTTGGGTTAACTTTGGGATGATGCTCATTATTGTCGGTGTTCTTTACTGGCTCATTCATAAAAGCCGAAAAAGGTGGTGGCTTTATGCATGGCTGCTGTCTGTCCCGTTTACATTGTTTATGATGTTTCTTCAGCCCGTTGTTATCGACCCGCTTTACAATGATTTTTATCCATTGAAAAACAAAGAGCTTGAAGCAAAAATTTTAGATCTGGCTGCTAAAGCAAATATTCCTGCCGAGCATGTATTTGAAGTAAATATGGCGGAAAAAACGAATTCTCTTAACGCATATGTAAATGGAATTGGTTCTAATTCGAGAATTGTTCTTTGGGATACAACGTTAAATCGATTGAATGACGATCAAATTTTATTTATTATGGCGCATGAAATGGCCCATTATGTTGAAAAACATATTTACTTCGGCATTGCCGGTTATTTACTCCTATCGCTCATTGGCCTGTATTTAACAGCAAGGATTATGGAATATGTAGTTAGCAAATGGGGGAGGGCCCTTAAGATTCCAGCGGTAAATGACATCCGATCTCTTCCGTTGTTTCTAATGGTTCTTTCCATGCTATTATTTATTTCAAGCCCATTATCTAATTTTGTTTCTCGCTATCAGGAATCCCGTGCAGATAAATATGCGATCGAAATGACGAAGGATACAGATGCAGGGATTGGTACATTCCAAGAATTGACTCGCGCTGGTTTAAGTCAAGTGAACCCGCCGCTGCTCGTGAAAATTTTTCGGTATGGACACCCAACAATGCTCGAACGGATCTCGATGCTTGAAGAATATGAAATAAATCATAAAGCAAGAAAAGCGGAGACGCCTTGATCATCGCCGTACAAACTGAAAAAATAAAACCCCCGTCATCCATGACGGGGGTTTAACGTGATCTGCTAAGTTCCAAAGCGCTTAGTAAGTTCCTGATATTGTTTAGATAGTTGGATAAATGCTCGTTTATTTTCTGTATCAATGGCCTCATCAATTTTTTTCATCAGCTTCATTTTTTCTTTTTTGAGTAAAATTTCCGAAAGCAGCATGTCAATGTAAAGATCTAAGACGAAAGATTCCTTCAGTTTCTTCTTTTTCATGGCACTTTTTTTCATCAGCTCTGTGTATGATTTTTCATTCATGAAAATCACCTCAATGCTTTTTATTAGTATATGGAGTTACATTGATTTATTCAACTTAATTTCGAATTTTTTGAAAATATTTTTAAGGAGATTTTGAACAAATTATTAACATTTAGAAAAAAACGAATTTTTCTACTACAAACCTGATATGATGAAGGCGGAATATTATATAGGGGAGTTGAAGAAATGAATGGCCGAGAAATATCCTCTTTAATTGATGAATATGAAATTAATCCGAATACGATGGTTGTTATGCCACTGGCATACGGATCTAAGATTTATTCGCAAATTTGGGAGCTAGAGGATGAGTTTATTTCACCTTTCAAACCGATTGATATTATTAAAAAAAGCTGTACATTTTTTGGTTCTAGCTATGAAGGCCGCAAAGAAGGAACCCGTCAATTAACTGGAATTACCCACAAAGCACCAATAACTATTGACCCCACAAACTTCATTTATTTTTTTCCAACTACTTCAGCGAATAACTCAAAATGTATATGGATTTCATCCGAGCATATTCTGTCTTACCACCGTGTCGATAGGGGCAATACGGAGGTGAAATTCAAAAATAAACAGTCAAAAATTATTCCGGTCTCTTTCAATTCCTTCAATAATCAGGTTTTAAGAACAGCTCTATTAAGAACAACGCTAATCAGCAGAATTGAGGAATCAGAACGGAAAGCATTATACTTTTATAATGGGACAAGAGGTGCAGGTGCTTCTGAGCGGGCAAGCAACTATCGGATTAGAGGTTTTAAAGGCTAAAAAGGCATATCATCTTATTCGTCCTTTCCCTCGTTAGTCTTTCAGATTCTTTGTGTAGCTGCTCGTATGCCGCTTATATAAATAATAATCCATCAGCTCCTGCACTTTGTTGCGAATACGTGGGTTGAAGTAATTGTGCTGTTCTTCATAACCTTTATAAAGAAATAGGAACATCGTGAAAGCTTCATCCCGCTTCAGCTGCTGTACCTTAAGCTTGTTTTTGCTCATATAAAGTTTGACTGCTGCCAATTCTTTTTGAATAACATTCATTGTTTCCTCAACTAAATTTAAATAAGGCTGCGGGAGTTTAAAAGAGCTCTTATTGATAACAGTCAGATCACGGTTCAAAATCGTGAGCACCATTGGTAAATAAATAGCCTGCTCCAGTATGTTACGATCTTCCTCAGGGATTCTTGTCATTTCCCTTCCTCCTTCATTATTTCCAAAAGCAAAACAAGAACGTTTGTTCTAATTCTACAAATAAACTTTTTTAATTGCAAGAGGCATTCTTTGTCAGATTTTCCTGTATTTCTTCTGTTCAGATAGGCTGTGTTAAAGCAAAATGCTAATTATCCTGCATAGTAGTTATAGCAAAAAAGAACATGCCTGTGGCAAAATCAACTGAAAGGAAACACCTTTTTAGAAAAAGTCCAAAATTTTAAAATAAATAAAAATAAGGCAGGGAAATTAATTCTAGTGTCGAAATAAAAAAGATCATACATAAGGAGGATGACAAATAATGACACAAAAACGGACGATACAAGCGGAAGATCTTTACCAATTAAAATCAGTAGCAGATCCCCAGTTGGCTAGCAATGGAAGGGATTGTGTATTTGTTGAAACAGTGATGCTAGAAGAGGAGAATAAATATTCGTCACATTTATATTACATAAATGTAAATGAAAAATGTAAGCCTGTTCAATGGACATTTGGAGAAAATCGAAACCATTCACCTAGATGGTCTCCTGATGGACAGAAGGTAGCATTTGTATCGGACCGAAGCGGGAAGGGACAAATTTATGTTTTAGATGTAAAGGGCGGGGAAGCCCGACAATTAACAAAATGCCCAAATGGTGCATCAAACCCTGTATGGTCGCCTGATGGGAAAAAAATTGCCTTTAATGTGGCACTAAAAAACGGTGAATCTTTATCATCGTCTAATAAAAGCGAAGAAAAAAAGGATAAAAAGCCTGTTCCGCTTGAAGTGGATAAAATGAAATATAAATCAGATGCCTATGGATTTTGGGGAGGGAAGTACACGCAGGTCGCATTCGTTGATATCCGAACAGAGGAAGTGGGTCTGCTAACATCAGGCGAGTATGACTATCAGCTGCAATCATGGTCGCCTGATGGAAAATATGTGACAGTTACTGCTGATTTAAGTGAGGAAAAGGATCATTCGTTCTTAAATGATGTGTACCTCATTCATGCAGAAACAAAAGAAGCAAGAAAGCTGACCAAGAGTACAGGATCCTTCGGCAGTGCAACATGGTCCCCTAATAGCAAATACATTGGGATGCTAGGACATGAAAGGGACTATAAAAATGCAACACTCTCAAAAATTTGGATTTATGACATGGAAGCGGAAGAGCTTGAGTGCTTAACAAGGGATTCTGATTTATTAATTGGTGATTATGCGATTGGTGATTTCCAGCAGGGTGCAGTCACACCAGGCATTCTTTGGGGGGGGGATAATCACAGCTTTTATTTCTTAGCTACAGATCATGGCAATACCGTTGTATATTATGGAACATTAGAAGGAGAGCTATACCCGGCTTTACTTGATGCTCAGCATGTATATGGACTTTCTACTGGCGGAACAATTGATCGTGCGGTTGTAGCCATAAGCAAGCCATCACACCCAGGAGATTTATTTATCCTGCATGTAACATCTGGTGAATTAGAGCAGCTGACAAACGTTAATGAAGCATTTTTGCAAGAAACCATCCTTGCAGAGGCAGAGCCGATTGAATTTTCCTCTTCAGATCAATGGGACTTACACGGCTGGATGATGAAACCAATTCATTTTAAAGAGGGGGATAAGGTTCCGCTCATTCTTGAAATTCACGGTGGCCCACATGCGATGTACGCGAATACGTACTTTCACGAGTTTCAATGTCTAGCAGCACAGGGTTATGCCGTATTGTACATAAATCCTAGAGGAAGCCATGGGTACGGCCAGCACTTTGTTGATGCAGTGAGAGGTGATTATGGCGGAAAAGACTACGAAGATATTATGGATGCGGTGGATTATGCGATAGAAAACTTTGATTTTATTGATGAGAATCGTTTAGGTGTAACAGGCGGCAGCTATGGCGGCTTTATGACGAACTGGATTATCGGTCATACGAACCGCTTTAAAGCTGCTGTGACACAGCGATCCATTTCAAACTGGATTAGCTTTTACGGCGTAAGTGATATCGGCTATTATTTCACAGATTGGCAAATTAAGAGTAGTTTGAATGATATTGAAACACTCTGGAAGCATTCACCGCTCGCCTATGTGGATAAGATGGAAACACCGCTTCTCATCCTTCATAGTGAAAAGGATTACCGTTGCCCGATCGAACAGGCAGAACAATTATTTATTGCCCTAAAGGACCGTAAAAAAACAGCTAGATTTATCCGATTTCCAGAGGCCAATCATGAGCTTTCAAGAAGCGGAAAACCCAATCTGCGAATCAGCCGCTTAAACTACATTGCAGACTGGTTTAATGAATATTTGAAATAGAAATAATGAAGCTGTCCGATAAGTCCCTAAAGTAAGAAGCGTCATTTGCCTGTTATAATTTTAGTAGTAATCTTTGGATTGCCCATAAAAATCGTCCTTTCGTCCGTAAAATGTTGGTTTGGTCACTTACATTTTACAGGTTGGACGATTTTTTTGTTTTTTTAATGGCTGTGTTAAAGCTGGATGTTGATTATTTTACTTGTTGATTGCAGCGAAAATAAACAGCCGGGTTTAACGCGGCCTAAAAATAAATGAAAAGGTGCTCTCAAAGCCAGTTACTCTCGAAGGCACTTTCGCATATCTTTTCATTCTTCAATTGCAATTATTGGATATTTATGGAGATAATGAGGTATACAAGAAATACCAGTAAACAAAAAGAAACTTTTTTACTAAATAAGTAGTCATATATTGTTGAAGGTTATAAACCTAAAACAGCAGGAAGGAATTTTTAATATGAGAGCTGAAAAATATAAACATAAAAAACCGAAAAGAAAGAAATGGAAGACATTCGTCCTTATTCTTTTTCTATTATTTGCTGGAACACTCGCCTATTCCTATTATCAATTTAAACAAGGCGTTTCAGAATCAAAAAAGAAAGTAGATAGCCAAGCGGTAGAATATGAGTTTAATGGCGATAAAGATCCGTATGGAGGGACAAGCATCCTTCTCTTAGGGAGTGACGCCCGTGGAAAAGGAGGTTCAAGAGCGGATACAATTATGGTGGCACAATATCAACCGAAGAGAGGGACATACAAATTACTGTCTATTATGAGAGATACGTATGTAGATATTCCTGGCCACGGGAAACATAAAATTAATGCAGCCTTTGCCTTAGGTGGGCCAGAGCTAATGAGACAAACCATTAAAGAGAATTTTGATATTGACATTCAATATTACTCTATTATAGATTTTGAAGGTTTTGTACACTTAATCGATGAAGCTTTCCCAAGGGGCGTAGAAATTGAAGTTGAAAAGGCAATGTCAGCAAAAATTGGGGTTCAGCTTGAGCCAGGTTTGCAAAGGCTTGATGGCCAGCATTTGCTTGGATACGTCCGTTTTCGTCATGATGCCATTGGTGATTTTGGCCGGGTTGAACGCCAGCAAAAGACCATGAAAGCTTTGGCTGATCAATTGATAAGCTTTCAAACAGTGGCGAAGCTGCCTAAATTAGTAGGCGTGATGACGCCATTTGTCAATACGAACATGAATACAAAGGATATCCTATATATTGGAAAGGATTTCATTTCAGCGAAGAATCGTGACATTGAAACGATGCGGATTCCAGTAGATGGATCTTATCAAGATAAGAGAATAAGTGGCATCGGTTCTGTTTTATCAGTAGACTTTGAAAAAAATAAACAAGCAATACGTGAATTTTTTACTAAATAAAATTCTTTTTCGGAAAATAGGTGTACAATAAAAGGATAAGAGGCAAGCTGAGATACTAGAAATATAAACTTTACTTATCGTCTAGCTCTATTCAAGGAGATTCTACATGGATTACGAATTATTTAAAGATTGGTTTACACTAGAAAATATTATGGATTTGATAGAAAAATATCGTTCATTTGGTCCGCTGCCGGGGCTCTTGCTTCCAATGGTTGAAGCATTTTTGCCCTTTCTTCCACTCTTTGTATTTGTCATGGCAAATGCAAATGCGTTTGGACTATGGTTCGGATTTTTATTATCATGGATAGGTTCAACGGCAGGTGCCTTTTTAGTCTTTTTGCTCATTCGGAAATATGGGCAAAAAAGAATGCTGCGATTTCTCAAAAGGAGTCCAAAGGTGCAAAAACTGATGGCATGGGTAGAGAGACATGGCTTTGGTCCATTATTTATCCTCTTATGCTTTCCTTTCACTCCCTCTGCCGTTGTAAATATTGTAGCCGGCTTATCGAAAATAAGTATTGCCCAGTATATGCTAGCTGTATTAACGGGAAAAATGGTGATGATTTTTACGATGAGCTTTATCGGTTATGATATTAAGTCACTGATTACACAGCCCGTTCGGACGGCTATCGTAGGAGCAATCATCTTCATTCTTTGGTATGTTGGTAAAAGGATAGAAATAAAAATGAATATAAGTACAAAAAAACGGCGGAATTATGAGAAATAAGAAAGTTGGTGAATGTAAAATTGAAAGAGTCAGTAAAAAATGAAGGCATTGAATGGGTTAAGGCAGTTGGGATTGGATTAATAATACTTGTTTTTGTTCGTACATTTTTCATCTCCAATTATGTTGTAGAAGGGAAATCGATGGAGCCCACACTTGAAAACGGAAATAAGTTAATTGTTAATAAAATCAGCTATCAAATTGGAGAATTGAACCGCTTTGATGTAATTGTTTTTCATCATAATAAAGAAGAAGATTTTGTGAAGAGAATTATTGGGCTTCCTGGCGATAAAGTTGAGTACCGTAATGATGAACTATACATCAATGGGAAAAAGATAGATGAACCTTACCTTGAAAAGCAGCGGGAAAAAGCTTTAGGGAGCAAGTTAACGGGTGACTTTACATTGTCTGAGCTGTGGGGCGAGGAGACTGTACCTGAAGGAAAGCTATTTGTGCTCGGTGATAACCGGCTTGAAAGCTGGGATGGTCGTCACTTTGGCTTTATTTCAATCGACCAAGTAGTAGGAAAGGTCAATTTAAGATACTGGCCAATGGATGAAATGAATATTTCTTTCTAATAGAACAGACAAGGACTCGATTGGAGTCCTTTTTCTATTTTTTATGCTTTTCCATGAAGAGACAAAACACCCAAACAAAAAAGCCTTCGCTTCTATGATAAAATAGAAAATAAATGATATAGACGTAAAGTGGGAGGAAGAGAGGTTAAACTATGTCCGTTCGTGTATTAATTGGACGCTCAGGCAGCGGGAAAACAGAATTCTGCTTGAATGAAATTCGTGATGAATTGCGAACAGCACCTGAGGGCGATCCAATCATTTATTTAGTTCCTGAACAAATGACGTTCCAATCTGAATATAAATTAATTACAACGCCAGAATTAGGCGGAATGATTAGGAGCCAAGTATACTCTTTTACCCGTTTGGCCTGGAGAATTCTTCAAGACACCGGAGGCATGAATCGATACCACTTAAATAGTGTTGGGATCAGCATGCTTATCCGAAAAATAATAGAAGAGAAAAAAGACGAACTAAAGCTATTCCACCGAGCTGCCGATAAAAATGGCTTTGTTCAGCAGATGGAACAAATGATCACAGAGTTTAAGCGTTATTGTATTCAGCCAGAAGAGCTTGCCGAGAGACAGGTGCAATTGTCCTCTGGAGGAAACACAAACAAGGCACTTCAAGATAAATTACATGATCTTAAATTAATCTATCAGTCTTTCGAAGATTCTCTTTTTGGTAAATACGTAGATTCAGAGGATTATTTCCGTTTATTCATAGAGAAAGCAATTGAATCTGATTATTTGAAAAAGGCGGTCGTGTATATAGATGGCTTTCATAGCTTTACTCCGCAAGAATATTTGATCATCGAGCAATTAATGAAGCTTTGTAAAAAAGTAACAATATCGCTTACACTAGACCAGCCATTTACACATACACCTCCACATGATCTTCATTTATTTCGCATGTCAGGAGAAAATTGTCAGACTCTATATGAAATGGCGGTTCGAAATGGCTTAAACGTCAATGAGGTTGTTCTGACAGAGCCAAAGAGATGGACTGACTCCTCTTTGGTACATCTTGAAGCAAATTTTGATATACGCCCTGCAGTTAGTTATCAGGGAGAAACCGCTATTCATATTGGACAGGCAGTGAATCGAAGAGCAGAAATAGAGGGTGTGGCAAGACATATTAATCAGCTGGTTCGGATGAAAGGCTATCGGTATAGAGACGTAGCTATCCTTACAAGGAATGTCCAAGATTATAATGACATGATTGAAACGATCTTTACTGATTACGATATTCCTTTTTTTATAGACCAAAAGCGGACGATGCTAAATCATCCACTAGTAGAGTTTATCCGATCAAGCTTGGAGATTATTAATGGAAATTGGCGGTATGAGCCAATTTTTAGGGCGGTAAAGACGGAGTTATTATTTCCGGTTAAATTAGAAGCAAGTGTGTTACGAGAACAAATGGATCGCTTAGAAAATTATGTTCTTGCCTACGGCATCCAAGGGGACCGATGGACAAAGAAAAGTCGATGGGTCTATCGCAGGATTAGAGGGCTAGAATTTGAAGCAATCGCACAGACAGATAGCGAAAAGAAAGTTGAGCAGGAGCTCAATGATATTCGAGAAATGATTACTTCTCCTTTGTTGAGACTCTCAAAGCGTTTAAAGAAGGCGGAAACCGGTAGGCAATATTGTGAAGCGATCTACCTGCTGTTAGAGGAGTTAGATGTGCCAGCTAAATTAGAAGCATGGCAAGTATATGAGGAAGAGCACGGGAATCTCATTAAAGCCCGAGAACATGGACAGGCATGGAATGCGATCATGGAGCTCCTTGATCAATATGTCGAAATGATTGGAGAGGAAACGGTATCGACAAAAAGATTTGCTGATGTACTTGATGCCGGGATGGAATCCATGCGATTCACTTTAGTTCCTCCTGCTATGGACCAAGTGATGGTTGCTGATTTAGAAAGATCGCGTCTTTCAAATATAAAGGCTGCATTTGTCATTGGTCTGAATGAAGGGGTTCTTCCTGCCAAATTTTCGGAGGAAGGCGTATTTGCTGATGAGGATCGTGAACAGCTTCTGACGATTGGAATGAAAATTGCTTACGGAAGCCGAACAAAGCTGCTGGATGAAGAGTTCCTAGCCTATAAAGCATTTGTAACACCGTCAGAATCGCTATTCATTAGCTATCCACTTGCTAATGAAGAAGGAAAAGCGCTGATTCCATCTTCTTATATAAAACGAATGAACGATATTTTTCCAAATGTAAATCAGCATTTTTATATGGCAGATCCCGCCGAACTTCCGGAATTAGAGCAGCTGTCATACGCTTCAAATAAGAATACAGCTCTTTCTTATTTAACATCTCAATTACAGCTCAAAAAACGAAATTATCCAATCTATGATTTTTGGTGGGACATTTATAATTATTATTTAAAAAACGAGAGTTTGCGAAAAACAGCACTCAAAGTGCTTTCTAGCCTGAATTATGAGAATCGGACGAGCCAGCTGGATGAAAAAATCAGTAAGGAATTATATGGTGATCATATACAGGCTAGTGTATCAAGAATGGAGCTTTTTTCTAGCTGCCCATTCTCACATTATGTCCAGCACGGGCTAAAGTTACGGGAACGTCAGGTTTTCCGTCTTGAGGCGCCAGATATTGGCGATTTATTCCATGCAGCACTAAAATATATTGCTGAAACGGTAATAAAAGATAAACAATCATGGACGGACATAACAAGAGAACAATGTGAAATTCTAGCAAAGGAAGCAGTCGAAATGCTGGCGCCAAAATTGCAGAATGAAATATTGTTAAGCTCAAACCGTCATTTTTATATAAAAAGAAAGCTAGAGAAAATTATCAGCAGGGCCTCATTTATTCTTAGCGAACATGCGAGATCAAGCGGATTTTCACCAATTGGGCTGGAGCTTGGATTTGGTCCAAAAGGGGACCTTCCATCGCTGACATTCCCGCTGAAAAATGGCACGAAGATGGAGCTTGTCGGAAGAATTGACCGTGTGGATAAGGCACAGGATGCTCATGGTACTTTCTTACGGATAATTGATTATAAATCCAGTTCAAAGGATTTAAATATAAATGAAGTTTACTATGGAATTGCCCTTCAAATGCTAACGTATTTGGATATTATTATTGCTCATTCTAAAGACTTAATCGGTGTAGAAGCTGATCCAGCCGGCGTCTTGTATTTTCATGTTCATAATCCGATGATCAGTACATCAAAAATGCTTACCCTTGAGGATATTGAACAGGAAATTTTCAAAAAGTTTAAGATGAACGGGCTCTTGCTTGGCGATGAGAAGGTAATCAAATTGATGGACCAAACACTTGAAAAAGGGGAATCACCGATTATCTCCGCTGGCTTTAATAAGGATGGATCGATTTCTAAGCGATCAAAGATAGCAAGCAAACAAGAATTTGATTATTTGCGGAAGTTTGTCCGCAGCAAATACACGGAAACAGGAAACAGGATTACAAGCGGGCAAGTGGATATTGCTCCTTATAAAATGAAGGAGAAAACACCTTGTACATTTTGTTCCTATAAATCGGTTTGCCAATTTGATGAATCGCTAGAATCAAATGAATATCGTCTGCTAATCCCGCATCAAAAGGATGAATTGATTCACATGATTAAAAAGGAGGTGGATGGACAATGACAAAAATGGTTATCCCGCCTAAACCGGCGGATGCAACATGGACGGACGATCAATGGAAGGCGATTTGTGCCAAAGGACAGGATATTTTAGTTGCTGCGGCGGCAGGATCGGGAAAAACGGCTGTATTGGTCGAAAGAATTATTAATAAAATTCTTTCAGAAGAGGAGCCGATCGATGTTGATGAGCTGCTTGTTGTAACCTTTACAAATGCATCGGCTGCGGAAATGAGGCACAGAATTGGCGAAGCATTAGAAAAAGCGATTGATCAAAATCCAAAATCCGTGCATTTGCGAAAACAATTGAGTCTATTAAATAAAGCTTCTATCTCTACTCTTCACTCCTTCTGTTTAGAATTGATTCGAAAATATTATTATTTAATCGATATGGATCCGGGTTTTCGAATTGCAGATGAAACGGAAGCACAGCTTTTAAGGGATGAAGTACTAGAAGAGCTTTTTGAAGAGGAGTATGGGAGAGAAGGCAATGATGCTTTTTTTGAACTTGTTGATACATTTACAAATGATAGAAGTGATCTAGCACTGCAGGACATTGTCCGTGAACTTTATGATTTTGCAAGAGCCAATCCTATACCTGATCAGTATTTAGATTCGATCGTTCAAATGTATGATGTCGGTGAAACGACAAATATTGAGCAACTGCCATTTGTCCATTCATTATTGAATGATATTGAATTGCAGCTGCAAGGAGCAAAGCAGTTATTAGAACAAGGGCTGGCACTGACGAAGCTTCCAGGTGGTCCTGCTCCAAGAGCTGAGAATTTTATCGATGACCTTCAAATGGTTCAAACGTTAATCGATGCAAAACAAGATTCTTGGGCCACTCTATATGCAGCGATTCAAGCTGCCTCATTTGGCCGCCTAAAAAATTGTAAAGGCGATGAATATGATCCGGAGCTTATCGATCAGGCAAAAAAGCTAAGGGATCAAGCGAAAAAAGTGATCCAGGATATGAAGGACGAGCTTTTCTTGCGGAAACCAGAAAGTTTTATCCGTGATATGGCAGAGATGAAGAAATATATCGAGGGGCTAGTGCTTTTAGTTAAGGCTTTTTCTATCCGTTTTACGCAAGTGAAAGCGGAAAAAGGGCTTGTAGACTTTGCGGATCTTGAACATTACTGTTTAGAAATTCTTTCAATGCGAAATGAAGAAGGCCTAATGATTCCATCAGCTGCTGCAATTGCTTGCAGAGAGCAATTTAAAGAAGTGTTTGTTGATGAATACCAGGATACGAATATGGTACAGGAGGCCATTCTTCAATTGGTAACAAAAGATTTAGAACATGAAGGCAACCTCTTTATGGTAGGCGATGTGAAGCAGTCAATTTATCGTTTTCGGCTGGCAGAACCGAATTTATTTTTAGGAAAGTATACTCGATTTACTCCAACTGGTGAGGAAACAGGTTTAAAAATAGATTTGGCCAGAAATTTTCGAAGCCGCAAAGAGGTGCTTTACGGAACGAATTATATTTTCAAGCAAATTATGGGTACAACTGTTGGGGAAATTGACTATGATGATGCGGCGGAGCTAGTAAAAGGAGCGTCATACCCTGAAGAAGAATCCTTTCCTGTTGAATTGGCTATCATTGATTTGGAGGGAAAAGATGAGGAGGATAGGGAGGAAGCATTAGATCAGGAAGGTTTTGATGCAGCAGACCTTGCTCAATCCCAGCTGGAAGCAAGATACATGGCTTCGAAAATAAAAGAAATTATTGCGGAGAGAAAGGAAGTATACAATCCGAAAACAAAGTCAGGCCGTCCTGTGATGTATCGAGATATTGTTATTTTGCTTCGTTCGATGACATGGGCCCCGCAAATTATGGAGGAATTCAAGCAACAGGGCATACCGGTATACGCCAATCTTTCAACAGGTTATTTTGAGGCAACAGAAGTGTCGATTATGATGTCACTGTTGAAGATTATCGATAACCCTTATCAGGATATCCCGCTAGCTGCTGTTCTCCGGTCTCCTATTGTTGGGCTAACAGAGAGAGAATTAGCACAAATAAGGATTCAAAACAAGAAAGGCTCATTCTATGAAGCATTGACTGCCTTTTGCACGAACAAGCCTTCATTTGAAATGGAAGAAATAGCTGAAAAGATTCGTCCATTTTTTGATCAATTAAAGGAATGGCGTGTGCTTGCAAGGCAAGGGTCTCTTTCTGAGCTTATTTGGCAGCTGTTCAGGGAAACGAAATTTTACGATTTTGTTGGCGGAATGCCTGGAGGAAAGCAAAGACAAGCGAATTTGCGAGCTCTCTATGATCGGGCAAGGCAATATGAGGCAACTTCCTTTAGAGGACTGTTTCGTTTTTTGAGATTCATTGAGCGAATGCGTGATCGTGGAGATGATCTTGGAGCGGCTCGTGCGTTGGGAGAACAAGAGGATGTTGTCCGTTTAATGACTATTCATAGCAGTAAAGGACTAGAATTTCCTTTCGTATTCATTGCTGGACTTGCCCGTAATTTCAATACAATGGATCTGAAGAAAGCTTATATGCTTGACAAGGATTTTGGCTTGGCAGTAAAGTATGTAAACGCTGAGAAAAGAATCTCATTTCCTTCACTTCCTCAGCTAGCATTTAAGAGAAAAAAGAAAATGGAGATGCTGGCGGAAGAAATGCGTGTTTTATATGTTGCTTTAACAAGAGCAAAGGAAAAGTTATATCTCGTTTCCTCCGTGAAGAGCGCGGCGAAGAAATTGAATCAATGGACGAAAATGACCGATCATCGGGAATGGCTTTTAAATGAATATGACCGATCATCAGCAAATAGTTATATTGATTGGATTGGTCCGTCTCTTGTTAGGCATAAGGATTGCCATCTATTAAGATTGGATCCTTCCCCAGCAGGATCGCTTGTTCCTGCAGATATTACTAACCACCCATCAAGCTGGGGGATATCCATTTTGAATACAGAAGAAGCGGCAATAATAAAAGAAGAAGCTCTTATTGAAAAGGAGGATTTGCTCGAAAAAGTTTATGCAGGGGAATTAGTCTCCGTTCAATCTGAATGGAAGGATACAGTGGAGGAGCAGCTTTCATGGAAATACCCAGAAATAGCCGCATCACACTTCCGTTCCAAACAATCTGTATCCGAAGTAAAGAGGCTAAAGGAAATATTTTCTGCCGAAGAGAGCGGGACAGAAGTGATCCGTAAATTCCAAAAGCCGATTTTCAATCGGCCAAGGTTTATGCAGGAAAAGTCATTAACGCCTGCTGAACGGGGAACAGCTATGCATATGGTTATGCAGCATATCGATCTTCGAGAATCGGTCACAGTGGACTCACTTCATGCGAAAATGGATGAAATGGTCCTAAAGGAACTTTTAACAGAAGAACAGCGAGAAGGAATTGATGCTGAGCAAATTATGATGTTTTTTGAAACAGATTTAGGGCATCGACTTGCTAGGGCAAATGTAATTAATCGAGAAATTCCTTTTAGTTTAGCTTTTCCAGCAAGTGAAATGTATCCTGATTGGAAGGGACCAAATGAGCCTGTGTTAATTCAAGGGATTATTGACTGTGTTTTTCAAGATGAGCATGGCCTGGTTCTGCTTGATTATAAAACAGATGGAATTACGGACCGTTTTAAAGGCGGTTTTGCTGAGGCAAAGCCTATACTTGAGGAACGATATCGGGTTCAGATTGAAATGTATGGAAGGGCGCTGGAAAAAATTTTAAAAAGACAAATAAATGAAAAGTATTTGTTCTTCTTTGATGGTGCTCATATAATACGTATGTAATATATTTAAAAACATTTAAAAGACCGGTGTGGAACATTCCTACCAGCCGGTCTTTTTTATCCTTAGTTATTTCCTACTATAGGCTGATCAATAAGGTTTGTATCAAGTACATTGCTTGCATTAAGGCCGTTATTAGTAATTATGAATCCACCCGTATTTGATGCACCTTGGCCAGAAACTACTTTTAAACTGCTCTTCGGAGAGATAAAAGCGGAATCTCCAAATTGGACAACGCCCCCACTAACATTAATAATTTGCACAGGTCCGGTAATAGCTGGCATGGCATTCCATCCTTTTTTACTTTAGTTTTGCAATTTATTTTTTATCGGTATAGTCGGGGAGAAGCTGACGAATATGCTCAACTCTCGCCTCCATTGATATATGGTTAGAGCTGCCGATTTGTAAAATAGAGGAAGCTGACACACCGATGATATCAATATTCTGTACCTTTATAATTGGGCTTAGCTGCTGTGTATGCATCGAGATGTTTGCGGAAATGGGCGAGAAAGGGATTGGGATTTGAAAAGCGGAGTAAGACTTAAAATCAGCTTCATTTCCAAAAAAAGCTTCTGCCTCTCTCTGTACAGCAATGGCTCGGGAGAATCCCTGTATAAAGGTTGAATCTCCAATTTCCAATATGGATGAGAAGGATAAAGTATCAGTTTTAATATTATTAACCACTGAAGTTCGCTGCAGCATGGGGATCACTTCGGTGTCAATGGAACAAAAGGTCCGATAATTAATGACTCTGGGGGTGTATCAAAGACAGAGGCTAGCTGAATGGTTTGTGTATCTCCAACCATTAACAAAGAAGAACTAGCTACACCAATTATTCGAATGCTTCCAACACAAAGGTCTCTGTTATAGACGTGAAAATTCATTCCTTATTCATCCCTTTCACATGTTCGGGCAAGTGGGTAATAAAAGCATGAACACCATTGCGAATTTCAATTTTAAGCTGATTGATTACTCTTTCATTCAAGCTGCTTCGATCCTGTTCATGATTTTGATCTGAGGCAGCATCATACTGTTTAAGATAGTGATCAATTCTGTTTGGCAGCTGTTTTTTAATATCTTCTTTTATGAAAAGGAGATAGGATTCATCTTCAGGAACATGTAAACTCCTTTGTACCTCAGCGACGACATCCGGTAAATCCCTTTCTAAGTACCGATACATTTCATCTTCAATCTCCATTGCTTTTTTCATAAATTTTTGGGGGGAGACCTGCGCAGTCATATTCTGGTTATCAACAACGAAATCATCGATATTGTTTAAATCACTTGGATTTAAACCGATATTTAATGTTCCCTCTAATGTTTCAACCTTGAGCTGATCAAATTTATAATCAATTCTTTCGATGTTTATAGGAGGCCTTTCTTTAAGGGATTTTATTTCTTTCTGCAGTTCATGAACCGATTTTTCTAATTGTTGGATTCTTCTTTCCTGTGTCTCCACAAAAGAATGTAATCCTTGAAGATAAGAATAAAATTCCTGACTCAAATGTACCACCCCATTTTTCTCATTCTTTATATTAATTTTGATCAAATCAAGAAATTATGTCCCCCTAATCCAAAAATTATTCAACAAGCGGTGCCCAGAACCTTGATTTACAGTTAGGTATTAGGGGGTTTGTAAGGGTACAGCTGGTGTAGAAGCTAAATCTCCTGGAATTGGAGGTTTAGCTTCAGGAGCTGGTTCAGTAAAACCGCCAGTGTTATAGAGATAAGAGGAAGGCTTGATTATTCCTGCACTGCCAATCTGCAAAACGGAAGAATTTGAAATTCCTTCGATTCGGATTAAATTAATATGAATGGATTGCTGAATATAATAATTCATGAACATCACCTTTTACATTAAGCATTTAACCATATTCCCTGATCAATATTATCTGAATCATATGTGTTCGTTGTGCTTAAATGATTATATACCTTCAACCCATCTCCTGTATTGAAAGAACCAGCACCTGAAAAGGTTTTTGCAGTAGAAATTGGCATTATTTTATATACATCCCCAATATTAAAAATAGCACTGCTCCCAACAGATATAACTTGTGCAACTCCAACGATAGCTGGCATAATTGACACCCTTCAAATTAAAATGATTGTGCTCCAAAAAACACCCTTCTAAAAATTAAATATCGCTCTTCTTTATCCTATGTGCCTAATAAAAGAATGTGATAATATCGCCCAATAAAAGTTATGTAAATGCTTTTGAAAGGCTAGACAAAAGAAAGATTTATCACCTATGATAAGCTCAATGGCAATATTTTGAAAGCAGGAGGGTACAATGAATCAATCATTACGTTCAATTTCTGAACAGGAAAGAATTACTTCTTTAGATATTATGAGGGGCTTTGCAATTTTAGGGATTTTTCTTGTTAATATGCTAACATTTCACTCCCCGTTCCCGAATTTTGATCCATATGAATGGTGGAGCGGTACTGCAGACAAGGCAATATATACGTTTATTGATATTTTTGTACAGGCGAGTTTTTATACGCTCTTTTCACTATTGTTCGGCTATGGATTAGTGATTATGTGGGAAAGGTCGAAAATCAGAGGGATTTCGTTCGGCTGGATCGGAGTTAGACGATTATTCTTCTTGCTAATAATTGGTATTCTGCATGCATGTTTTATTTGGCACGGGGATATTTTAATCACATATGCAATTATGGGCTCTCTTTTTCTCTTATTTATTCGCATGAAGGGGCGTCATTTAATTATAACGGGGATCTTATTATATATTATTCCTAATCTGCTTTTTTCTCTTTTATTATTTGTTAGCCTACTAGTTGCTCCAGCAGAGGAAATCACATTGTACAACCCAGAACTTGCGGAAAAAGCGATGCAAATTTATCAAAATGGCAGCTTTGCTGAAATTAATATTCAGAGAATCAGTGACTGGTATGAAACAAATAATCTTGAAACCGCACCTTTTATGTTTATTTCTATCTTTCCATTATTTCTAATAGGTGGTGGTGCTGCCAAACTGAAATGGCTGGAAAAGCCGAAAGAACATAAGCGATTTTTAACATGGCTTGCTAGTTTGTCATTGCTAATTGGGATCATTTTCAAGCTCATTCCATACCTCTTGGGTAAGAATTTTGTAACGGAGTACATGCAAGATATTTTTGGGGGACCGCTGCTTGCGATTGGCTATGGACTGACTATTGCATTGGCGATTGAAAAAAAAGCTGTTCATAAGATACTTTTTCCATTATCCTACGTAGGAAAATTATCAATTAGCAACTACCTGTTACAATCTATTCTCTCAACCCTGATCTTCTATAATTATGGGCTTGGCTTGTATGGGAAAGTTTCTGTCGTTACTGGAACAGTGATGGTTGTGATTATTTATATTCTTCAAATCGCAGCCAGCCGCTGGTGGGTTAGTCGTTTTTATTACGGGCCTGTGGAATGGATATGGAGAAGCTTCACCTATTTAAAATGGCCGAAATGGAAGCGGGAAAGTTAAACGATTCATGATAAAATAGTAAGCATAAAGAAATCAATTATCAAAAAGGGGTGCTCATATGAAGTTTGTGACAGCAGAATGGGATGGAGATGTATTTGTTGGGCTAGTTGACGGAGATGCTGCAAGAATTCTGCCGCTAGGCAAAGCAGCAGAAAAAAAAGACGGACGGAATGATATTCCTTCCACAATGCAAGAATGCATTGTCCAGGGAGATTCTTTTATACAAAAAGTTGCATGCCTGCAAGCATGGACAGAGAACGGAGAAGCGGATGAACTATTTATTCCGTTAGATTCTGTTAAACTATTAGCACCTATCCCAAAGCCATCTAAAAATATATTTTGTGTGGGCAAAAATTATGCGGAACATGCGATTGAAATGGGCAGTAAGGACGATATTCCCGAGCATATTATGGTTTTTACAAAGGCACCAACGACAGTAATTGGGCATAATGAAACCGTGCTAAATCATCAGAATATTACTGAACAGTTAGATTATGAGGGAGAATTAGCTATTATTATTGGTAAAAAGGGGCGCGGCATCAGTAAAGAAGAAGCACTCGAATATGTCTTCGGCTATACGATCATTAACGACATTACTGCAAGAGACTTACAGACACGTCACAAGCAATTCTTTATCGGTAAAAGCTTGGATACTACCTGTCCGATGGGTCCATGGATTGTACACGCTTCAAGCGTAAATCATCCGAATAAACTAGATATACAAACAATGGTAAACGGAGAAATAAGGCAAAAATCAAATACAGAAAATTTTATATTTTCAATAGAAGAGATTATCTCCGTTCTCTCACAAGGCATGACGCTTGAGCCTGGAGATATCATTGCAACAGGAACACCAGCAGGAGTAGGGAAGGGCTTTAAACCACCGCGTTTCCTAAAGCCAGGAGATGCGATCGAAATAAAGGTTGAACAGCTAGGAACTTTATATAATAAAATCGAAAATTAAACAGATGCATGATGAAACTTAAATTTATACTTTTTGCTTGCTAATGTGATATGATGTAATCGATTTTAGATAAGGAGGACTTTTAAATGATACATGCACACATAACAACTTGGGCTTTAACGCTCATATTATTCTTTGTTGCTCTTGGGTTACATAAAAGCGGAAAAGCAAGAGGCTTGAAAGTTGTACAAATGATTTTGAGACTTTTCTATTTACTCACAATTGGGACAGGCATTTGGATATTAAGCAGCATTAATATTGATATGATGTACGTAATTAAATCTTTGGTCGGCATTCTAGTGATTGCTATGATCGAAATGATTATTGTTAGGTTAGTAAAAGGGAAGAATACGGCTGTTTATTGGGTTTTATTTATTATTTCTTTTGTCCTTGTTTTATATTTAGGTTTCATTAAGCTTCCATTAACTTTTTAAGAAGATTATAAACATGTTAAAGTTTTTTGAAAAAGCTGTCGAAAAGACAGCTTTTTCGTTTTTTAGCCATCCCAAAACTTCGATATTTATGTTATTTTTAACATAAGAGAATTGTGAAAAAATTAAATTTTAACTATGGTGGTTCTTCCAATGGCTAAAACAATAACTTGTTTATATGAAAATCATGATCAGCTAAATCAATTTATTCAAAATCATGAGCTCTGCGAATATCCTAATCTTCTTGTTCAAGTATTTTCAAGTAATATAGATCAGTCTTTTCTTCTTCAGCTGCATACAGAGATTAAGAGTATACTTCCATTAGCAACAGTAATAGGCTGTACAGGTGCTGGAGAAATTATCGAGGGTCAAATGGTTGAAAGTAAAGCGGTTATTTCTTTTACCATATTTGAAAAAACGGAACTAACATCCGTATTGCTTCATCAGAATGATTATGAGAATAGTTACGAAATGGGGAAGAGTCTCGCCCAGCAGTTATTGGTTTTTGATACGAAAGCGATGCTTATTTTCTCAGCAGGAGAACATGTAGATGCTCAATCCATGTTAAATGGTCTTTATGAGGGAAGCCCAGAATTAATTGTAGCTGGTGGATTGGCAGGAAACAATGGAAGATTAAAGGAATCCTATGCTTTTACAGGGGAAGATGTCACCACTCAAGGGGTAGCGGCGGTTGCTCTACAAAGCGATCAGCTTGTTGCCGAAGCCTACAGAAATTATCAATGGCAGGAAATAGGGAAATCCTTTGCTATTACAAAGGCGAAAGGATCAAATATTTACTCAATCGATCATAAAAAACCAATCCAAGTGTTAAAGCAATATTTAGGGAAAAGCTTTGTTGATGACCTTCCTGATTCAGGAAACGAATTTCCGTTTATTATGAAAGATAAAGGAGAAAAGGTTCCGCTATTTATTTTAGAAATATTAAAAAATGGAGCCATTCGAGTGAATCGAAAAATAAGTGAAGGAGCGGAAATCACCTTTGCCTATCCTGATATCGAGGGAATTGTTGAAAGCTCGCTGCAAAATATGAGACATCTGGCAAAAAAACAAGTAGATACAATATTTGTATATGATTGCATGGCACGGAAACGATTTGCTCCAGATTTTACAGTAAAGGAATTAGGCATGCTTCAAAGCATATCCTCGACTAATGGTTTCTTCGCATATGGCGAATTAACTGGAGGAAAAACAGGAGCACCACAATTATTAGGACATGCATTAACCTATTTAGCCCTATCAGAAAATAGTGGTCAAAAACAGAATAATCATAAGCTCACATTTAAATACACATCCCCAGCATATTTGAAAAACGTTACGGCCCTCACACATTTAATGCAGGCGTCACATAATGATTTTTTTCTTTTAAATGAAAGTTTAAAGGTATCAGAGCAGTACTATGAATCTTTATTTAATACGAACACAGACCTTGTTTTTTCAACGGATATAAATGGCCAAATTAAAAGTGTGAATCCTGCTTTTGAGAAAACCTTTGGATACAGCAGAGCTGAAATTATCGGTAAATCTGCAATGAAACTAATAAATAGCGAAGATGTACCTAGAGTGAGGATGCATTTCTCTAAAGCCTTGAAAGGAAAAGAACAATATTACAATGTGACAATCCAGTCTAATTCTGGAGAAACTAATCTATTTCAAATAAAAAATATTCCAATCATTGTGAATGATGAATGCGTAGGAATATATGGGATTGGCAGGAATATAACTGAACAGAAAAAAATAGAAGATAAGATAACAGAGCTTGCCTACTATGACCATGATACAGGACTCCCTAATCGGGTAAAGTTCACAGAACAGCTGGAGAATATGCTTTCTCGTGCAAAAAGGAAAAAGAGAATGCTTGCGGTTCTTACTATTGATATTGACCGTTTTAAACTCATCAACGACAGCCTCGGGCATTTTGCTGGTGATATGGTTTTAAAGGAACTGGCTTATCGAATTGAAAAAGCACTTCCTGGCGGTTCTTATATTGGTAGATTTGGTGGTGATAAATTTACCGTCGTTTTATCAAAGGATGTAAATGTGGAGGAGGTAATGAAAAACTCCAAAATGATTCTCCAGGAAATTTCTAAACCAGTTGAACATAAAGGTCAGGATTTCTATGTCACTGCCAGTATTGGTGTAAGCTTTTATCCTGAAGATGGGCTAGATGAACATTCACTCTTGAAAAACGCTGACATTGCAACAAATCGGTCTAAAAATCAAGGTGGCAACCGGGTTACATTCTTCTCAAATGAAATGAATGATCAGGCGATCACAAGGCTTGAATTGGAAAGTTATTTAAGAAGGGCTTTGCAAAAAAAGGAATTTTATTTAATGTATCAGCCATTAATTGATTTGGAAACAGGGAAAATATTTGGGAGTGAAGCATTGATTCGCTGGAACCATCCTAAATTAGGGCGTGTTTCTCCAGCGGACTTTATTCCATTGGCTGAAGAAACAGGTTTAATAGAGGAGATTGGCAGCTGGGTGCTCAGAACAGCCTGTAAGCAAAATAAAAAATGGCATCTGCTTGGATATGACCGGATATCGGTATCTGTTAATGTTTCTGCTTTTCAATTCCAGCAGCCTGGATTTTTAAAGGATGTGAAAAGAGCACTAAATGAATCAAGATTAGAGCCCCACTATTTAACTTTGGAATTAACGGAAAGTACCATGCTAAAGAATGTTGATTACAGCATTGAGACGATGAGATCATTGCAAAAGCTTGGTGTAAAGGTATCGATTGATGATTTTGGTACGGGGTATTCTTCGTTAAGTTATTTAAAAGATTTACCGATTAATACACTAAAGATTGACCGATCGTTCATCAATAATCTTCGTGTCAATACGTCAGACATTGCGATTGTTAAAGCCATTATTACAATGGGGCATGGCCTGGCAGTTAAGGTTCTGGCAGAAGGCGTGGAAACGAAGGAACAAATCGATCTTCTGAAAGAATTAAAATGCCACTACGCACAAGGCTTCTACATTCATAAGCCGCTGATGATAACGGATTTTGAAAATGGCTTGAAGGAAACAGAGATACTGAAAAAATAATTAATTGAAAAAAAGGGTCAGCCGAGCTGAGCCCTTTTTCTAATCAGGAGGAAATTTTCTCAATCACCATTCTTTTCCCGCTGTTTAAAGTAAATTCAAACCGATCGTTCGTTTTTTCAAAATAACTAAAATGATGTTGAATATTGCAGATCTGTTCTTGATTATCAAAAACGATAAAGTTCACACCGCTTTTTCTGTCAGATGTGGAAAGAAAATTTAATTGATTGTAGCAATATATACAATCATAAATAGAAAATTTCATGGAATTTAACGTTGTAATAAATTGAAAGAAAGCATCATCGTTTATTTCCTCTAGCAGCTTTTCTAAGGAGAACACGAGAAGTTTACGAATACGAATGGTATCCTTATCTTTTAGAACTAATACCTCATCAGATGAAGAGATCTTTCCTTCTTCATATAGAACACCCTTTTTCCAACGTTTCATTCGGTAAACTTCAACTTCCTGATGGAGGAATTCATCTAATAATGCTGCCTCTTCTGTTTCTTTATCAAAGAACACCCACTGATCATTAATATATTCAACTGTCCCCACAGTAAATGCTCGAGCTTGGTACTCTATCAGTTTTGTACGTTGCTGTCTATTCATAAAAGACCTCCATTTGTATCCTTCACCATTCTTTTTAGACAGTTTCCATTCTTTTTATAACATTTCCGAGATAAATACCTATATTTAACAGATCTCCCTATAGCAGGATATTCTTTTTCCTAATTATCTGATACAAAATGAGAGTAGGCAATTGCATCATCATTTAGAGAAAATGGAGTCTTTGTTTGACGATATGAAGAGAAAAGGCTACTCTTAAAGAGTTGTGATCATCGGTCAAACAAAATAGAAAAAGCTTTGATATTGAAGGAGTTGAAGGAGCGAAAGATGGAAAAAAGAGTGTGGGCTCTCATTCTCATTCCGTTTCTTCTTTTTTACGCCATCCCTACAGGAGCAGCTGAAAAAGAAGATCGTAAATGGCAAGATGAAGCAGTGTATTATGTGATGGTCGATCGTTTTAATAATGGCGACAATAAAAATGATTATGAAGTGAATGTTCAAGATCCTAAAGCTTTTCATGGCGGAGATTTTAAGGGGATTACTGACAAGCTGGATTATATTCAAGATATGGGTTTTACAACCATTCGGCTAAATTCTATTTTTGACAATGAAGAGAACGGCTATCATGGGAAATGGATACAAGACTACTATAAGACCGAAGAACATTATGGTACAATCGATGAATTTAAGCAGCTTGTGAAAGAAGCTCATAAAAGAGACATGAAGGTTATCATCGATTTTGAATGGAACCAGGTTGGACCAAACCATCCTTGGCGAACAGAACCTGCCAAGAAGGATTGGTTTCGAGATGAGAATGGAAATCTTTACTTAAATCAGGATAATCAGGAAGTAAAGAATTATTTAATCGATGCCGCAAAATGGTGGATAAAAGAAGCAAATATTGATGGGTATTATTTAGGCAATGCAGATCTTGTTTCAGAAAGCTTTATAGAAGAGTTCGTTAAAGAAATTAAAGGTTCTACAGATCATTTCTATTTGCTTGGTGAAGTAAAATCAGATGATCCAAAGACCATCGCTTCCTTTCAGAAAATGGGTATTGATGGATTAATTGATTACCCGCTATCTGAAAGTATAAGACCTATTTTTGATCAGGTAGACCATTCATTAAGTGAACTCGTTACAAACAAAGAAAAATTAATGGCAATTTATCCAGAACCGTACTTAATGGGAAGTGTAATGGATACGGATGAAATGATTCGCTTTACTCATAATGCTGTCACGAAAAATCAGCATCCAGGACCAAGGTGGAAGCTTGCTCTCACTTATCTTTATACAACCCCGGGGATCCCCATTGTTTATTATGGCAGTGAAATTGCATTAGAGGGCGGGGAAGGAGAAGCGAATCATAGGCAAATGGATTTTCGAACAGATAAAGAGCTAATTGATTATATCACAAAGCTTGGAGAGCTTCGGGGCAAATATCCAAGCTTAACAAGGGGCTCTTTAGAACTTTTAGCTGAGGAAAATGGATTGTCTGTGTATAAGCGGACATATGAGGGTGAAACAACAGTCATAGCCATTAATAATTCATCTGAATCGCAAAATATAACTGTTCCGAGTAAGTTATTAGAGGAAGATAAAGAATTAAGAGGTCTTCTTTCTGATGATCAAGTTAAGAGCAAAGATAAAGGCTATACTTTATTCTTGGATCGTGAAGAGGCAGAAGTATACATATTAGCGGAAAAGTCAGGATTAAATATGCCATATGTCATTGCAACAATAGTTGTGTATGGCGCATTCTTAACGTTTATTATTCTTGCTTGGAGAAAGTCAAAGAAAAAAAGAGCACAAGAGGAATAAAAGAAGAAAAACACACTTGATTTCACGACTGAAAAATTCAAGTGTGTTTTTGTTTGCAAAAATAAATGTCGGTCTGATAAGAATATGCCCTTATGTAGGAGTAAAATCTGTCATTGAAATGAAGCATCCTGACATTTATATATGCGGTGGGAAGCAGCTGTTCATGAAAGATTTATACGTTAAGAGATCGTCAGCACCTCATATTTTGAGGCAAGATCAATGAAATGAGGCATCCCGCTAATTTTACCAGCGACGAGTTTTTCTTCAATCTTGTAATAATCAACACAAGTTTTGCATGCGAGCACTTCGACACCTTTTGTTTCGAGCTCTTTAAGGTGGACGGAAACAAATGACGAATCTGTTAATGTAAATACTCCACGATTCATGCAAAAAATGGCTGCAGGCAGTTCTTCTCTTTGCTTAAGTAATGTAAAAAACGTTTCAAGCACACCTTCACCAAGTTCTTTATCCCCTTTGCCAAGCTGATCTGAGCTTAAAAGAATTACTTTATTATTCATAATGAGCTCCTTTTTTACCTTATACCTAAGGCAATTTTGGCATATCTAGACATTTTATCTTTAGACCACGGAGGATTCCAGACAATGTTTACTTCTGTTTCTTTTACTTCTGGAATATCTGATAAAGCGCTTTTTACATTGTCAACTATCGTACCCGCAAGCGGACAGCCCATTGAAGTCAATGTCATATCAATCGTTGTTTTTCCTTCTTCATCCATTTTAACATCATAAACTAAACCGAGATTGACAATATCGATGCCAATTTCAGGATCGACAACAAGCTCTAACGCACTCATAATGCTATCCTTTAATTCCTGCTCCATTCTTAACATCTCCTTCTTTTCTATGTTACTGTTATCATAACAAAAAAATTAGTGATAATGAATAAAAGTTGCTTTATACAAATTGTTCAAACCATTTTACTGTTTGCGCCACACCTTCATTACTGACGTTATGTCCTGCCTTTTCATCAATAATAAATTTCAGTTTTTCTGGTGCATCGTGATAAAGGGGTTGTATGGTCTCATAAAAATGATATGTATAATGAAATGGGACGACAGGGTCTTTTTTTCCATGCCAAAAAAGTAACGGGCGATTTTGTAATGTATTCGTTTGCAAGCTTAAATCAAGTTCTCTTAGCTTCCCCATTAAATGATGAATTTCATCTTCTTCAATCGGGATATGTAAGCCATTTTTTTGCATTTCATCTAATTGCCAATGAGCAAATTTTTCATAATAGGGCATGCCCATTAAGCTTACAGCTGCTTTTATCCATGGATATTTTGTGAGTGCCCCTAGTGTGACAATTCCGCCCATTGAAGTGCCGGCAAGACCGATTCGAGAAGAGTCAATCAGCTTCTCCTTTTCAAACGAAGTTTTGAGGATATCAAGTTCTTCGATCGTTTGCAGAACAATGTCCCAAAACCGAAAATTCAAATGATGTCCGGACAAGCCTTCATTTCTTTCTCCATGATAAAGGGCTTCGGGGAGGATGACGCGAAATCCCTTTTTGGCAAGCAAATAAGCATAGTGGAGATTTTTTTCATAGATACTTGTAAATCCATGTACAAATAGGATGAGTGGAAGTTCCTGGTTCCATTTTTGCTGATCTGCAACGTGTAATAGAGGGATATCCTTTATTCTTTTATTCTCAATACTAATCAATTTGAGGCCTCCTAATGTAAAGTGAATCTATCATTTATGTAAAAATAAGTGGAAAAAGTGTATTTAGTAACAAAATTTAAATATATTTGTTAACATAGTGTTTATAGATAAAGTTATTTTTACTATTAAAAATTTCCATCATTCATAAGTGTACCATGTAGACTTTTTTTTTCTCAAACCTTTACACTTAGAATAGAAAAATTCGTATAAAGCAGGTGTTCATATTATGGCAGAAAAACATTTAATTGCATTAGATTTAGATGGAACCTTACTTAAAAATGATAAAACGATCTCAAAGAAGACAAAAGAAGTCATTCAAAAGGCTCGTGAGCAAGGTCATATCGTTATGATTGCAACAGGCAGACCATTCAGATCGAGTGAAATGTACTATAGAGAAATGAATTTAGATACACCTATTGTTAATTTTAATGGTGCATTTATTCACCATCCAAAGGATCCTAACTGGGGCATCTATCATTCACCGCTGGAAGTGAATATTGCGAAAGATATCGTTGAAGCTTGCAGTTCATTCCCATTCCACAATATCATTGCCGAGGTCATTGATGATGTATACATTCATTACCATGATGAAAAGCTGCTTGATATTTTTAGCTTAGGGAATCCAAATATTACAACTGGCGATATTCGAAATTTTTTAAAGGCATCACCAACGAGCATGCTCATTCACACGGATGAAGAACATGTGAAAACAATCCGTGACCATCTTTCTGCCGTCCATGCTGAAGTCATTGACCACCGGAGCTGGGCAGCCCCATTTCATGTGATCGAGATCGTAAAGACTGGATTGAATAAAGCAGTAGGGCTAAAAAGAGCTGCAGACTATTTCCAAATTCCCGCTGAAAGAATCATTGCTTTTGGGGATGAAGACAATGATCTTGAAATGCTTGATTATGCAGGCTTTGGCGTAGCAATGGGGAATGCCATTGAAATAGTAAAAACAACTGCAAATGAATCTACACTAACAAATGAAGAAGATGGTGTTGGCGTTTATTTAAATGAATTATTAAATTTAAAGGTGTTTTAATTAATAAAATAGAATAGCGTCCTTTGAGTTAGGGAATTGTCTAGCTCTGGCGCTTACGCATTTTTCCTTTTTTTTTCAAAATGGTTAAATGATTCCCTTTTTAAACAAGAAGACAATGCATATACTATAAAACGAAGCAGCGGCAGCTGTTTCAACACTTCTTCATTTGGAGGGGATTCGATTGGGTAAACGTACGAAATCGAGGCGCTTTGTACAACAAGGAGTAGATTCTGTTACTAAGCATGCTGAACGTATCCCGTATCACATGACATATGCTGAAGCTGAAGCTGAAAAGTTAAGGAATGTGAAAGAATCTTCTCTTGGAGGAATATAAAATGGGCAATAGGCTGTTTCAAGAGGCAAGACGTTTAATTGACGAAACAAGAAATGTTGAACCTGTTGAGCAGCAACAGCGGATCATTAGTGCTCAAAATGCTTTAAGCTCTGCCTTTGCAAATGCAACTAGAGCAGAGCAGGCGCAGCTTAGTGAGATGCAAAAAGAGCTAGATACATTGAAATAAGCGAAGAAAAGCTGGCATGAAAAGTGTCAGCTTTTCGCCTATTTATGGATTAGTCTAATACAATTGGGGAAATATGGAGTTGTTTTCCTTGGCTATCTTTTTCAAATAAATAGAGAATAACAGTTCCATTTTTAGGCATACTTTCTTTCGGGAGTACAACTTCAAATGAAAATTTCGACCATTTTGATGAAGTGGTGTTCACTTTTTGCCTTTTTTCAGTGATTAATTCATTATGGCCATCTTCAACAATATAGTAGAATTCTTTCTTATTTGAGCGTATTTCCCCCTTAACCTCATATACTCCATTTTTTTCTGATGCTTTAACATGTCTAAACAGTTCATTTTTTATAGGAACATTCTCATTGCTATCTGTATGCAAAGTTTGTATCTGCATAAAACTGAGTACGAAAAAAATGAATAATATGCGCATAGTATCCCTCCAATAAGATTTTTTAATCCTTGCGGAAGAAACCAAAGATACCAACAGTTTGTACAATATTAGTAAAAGCATGCGGATCTACTTCTTAAATTATTCTTCCAAATAAATAATTTATTTCGTGTAATATCGACGATCATCAATTCCCTGCTTTCGTTGAAAAGGACACTTTGTGCTGTTACTGTTGTTATACCTCGAATGAGTCTTCATGAATCATTTTTGGTTTAAGAACATAACTACCGATTCGATTTGGTAAACACCCTAATTATTAGGTCGCTTTAATATAACACCCCAGCTTGATACTCCATATGGAGGAAGAAGCATGGGTTTACAGGGATGTTCTGCCTTATCAATAGCACTCAACTGCTTTGTTAGCCAAAATAATATGGCCATGACGATCCGTATTCTGGTGACCGCTTTCCGTTTGTTAATATGTACTTTTACGATTAAAACTAGGTTACTCATTACGTAGTGTCCTATTAGTAAATTAAATAGTGTAGTATGGCCGATGCAATCTTTAGTTTGAAGCAATGGTCCTATTATTAGATAATGTTTTCTTAACTGAATAACTTCAGTGTCATTTAGGCGATAACGTGCATACTTTATTTTAAATTCTTTATTAGAATGAGGGGGAAGTTATGCCATCCATAATAATTAATTTATATAGCCTTAAAATAAATAGTATTTCAGGAAACGGCTCTGTAACTATTGGCGAAGCTTCACATAATAGCCATACAGCAAAGAGTAAGGTTCAAGGTGTTAATTCATCATATGGTGATATGTCCCCTACTGAAGCTAATTTACAAAATATACTAATTGATCCTGATGTAAACGATATGACAGATATTGGAAACTCCGATAGTACAAATATAGGGGGAATCCCGGGTTTTTAAACTAGAGGGGGCTTGAGGGAGAAATGCCTTATCAGATTAATATCTTCAATATAAAAGTCAATGGAGCAACACAGAATGGTAATATTGATATTGGACCAACTGTTCATAATAGTCACACTGCGAATAGTAAGTTTGTAGGTGCTAATTTTTCTCTAGGAGATTTTTCACCGACTTTCTCACAAATGAACTCAGTCATTATTGATACGGATGTAAGCGATCAAGATCAAATTGCAAATCCTTCCATGCCTATTGCAAACCAATTATAAAATCATTTAGGAGTGGCATAAATGGACATTGAAAAAATAAGAAAATGGATGGAAATAACAAATGAATATAGGAAAAGTGATTTCTGGAGCAGTGTTTTAAACCAGCGACCACCCAAAGATTTTTTTAGTTTTCATGTACCTAAACACGATATTTATCAAAATCAAACGACAGTTTATATTCTTATAGAATTACCTGGTATTCAACCAGACAGATTATTAATAAATTTAATATCAAAAAGTCGGGTTTCAATAAAGACAACTGCGCTTCCTCCTATTTCTAACGAACTGGCAATTAAGCAGGAAAGGTACTATGGAGAAATAGTTTTTGAAATCGATTTACCCGAGCCAACAGAGGTACACTTATTAACATTTCAGTATCAAGATGGGCTTCTTTATATCAGTTATCCAAGACAAATAGAAAATATTAAAGTGAATTTTTAACATATTCCTGATCGTCTGTTGTTTCAAATCAATATAATTAATAATATTCATTAGTCTTAGGTATTTGAGGGAAGTGGAACCAATATCATAGGATTAAGTGGAGAAGGAATAAGAAAGTTTCTTTACTGGTTCGCCATTCCTAGTTGTAATGTACCGCTTAATCCAATCGACTTTAGATTTCGTGACGTTTTTGGAAAGCAGCAAGCTAATTATTCCAATTTTAGTTTTAAGCTCTAACAAACTTATACGACAAGTTTTAAAAAATCGTTTAAATCAAAAGGACATATTTTATGCGTCTATGTTATATAGTATTCTCTTGTGTTACAGTAAAATTCTTTTATTGCCGATTGGGAAACTATCTTCTATTCTTCATCATCGAGTTATCGTAAAAATCCTTAAATCTCTTAAGAGGAAATTGGATAATTTTCTTTATAGCTTCATTTTGTTTCCCCCATTAGCTTTGCAATGCCAGAAATAGAGGATTTTATTATGTTAGTAACATCTTGTTTTGAGGTTACATGGAATTTTGACATATGAGTTTAAAAATGAAGTTAGTTTTCGCAACTTTATATATCTATAATTTTTATTAGTTCTATCCTATTCTTTGATCTGTTTTTTATGTTACCAGCTTCATTCTACAGAAGCTTCAACTCTTACTATATAAAATCGAATGCGTCACAGAAAAAATAGCTAATGGAGCAACTTTTTCTTTAAGACGGTGTAAGAAGTAATAACTTGAACAGTTAAATTAGGCAGACCGCCATTTACATACATGGTTAAGAGCATATTCCCTTGGTTTGGTATATGATTATCTCAAATCACAAGTAATTTTCGTTGTCTTTTTTTTCTAATTTATATACACTTAAAGAATATATATGGTATGGAAAGCAGGTGAATAAGATGTCAGTGAAAATATTGACAGACAGTGCAAGTGATCTGCCGTTAAGCTTTTATGAAGAAAATAATGTTATCCTTCTTCCTCTAAAAGTGCATTTAGATGATACTGAATATGTTGACTTATTAACCATTGATCCGAAAACTGTCTATCAAGCCATTCGTGAGGGAAAGGTTCCAAAGACGTCTCAAGTATCGCCAAAAGTCTTTGAGGAATCATTTACAAAAATGGCTGAAAACGGTGAAGATGGGATATATATCGCATTTTCCTCAGAATTATCAGGAACGTATCAAACAGCAGTCATGATGTTAGATCAGGTTAAAGAAACATACCCAGAATTCAAGTTAACAATTATTGATACTAAATGTGCATCACTTGGATTTGGTCTTATTGTGAAAGAAGCGGCAAGGCTTGCTAATGAAAATAGATCCAAAGAAGAGATCTTACAGGATATTTTATTCCGTTGTCACCATATGGAGCATTTATTTACTGTTCATGATCTTGATTATCTGGCAAAAGGTGGACGTGTGTCGAAAGCATCTGCATTTCTAGGCGGTCTTTTGAACATCAAGCCACTATTAAATGTCGAGGATGGAAAGCTTGTCCCGATCGAAAAGCATCGGGGGAAAAAGAAGCTTCTTCGTCGTATCATTGAAATAATGAGGGAAAGAGGCAAATCATTAGATCAACAAATAATTGGGATCAGCCATGCTGACGATGAAGAAACGGCTTTAGAAATGAAAGAGCTTATTGCCCAAGAATTTAATCCAAAAGAGTTTTATATTAACTCCATTGGCTCAGCAATTGGTTCACATACAGGTTCTGGAACAATCGCAATATTTTTTCTTAATAAAGTGCAATCATAACTATTTTTTAGGCAATCGGATAACGATTGCTTTTTTAATTTCCCACAATTATTTTTACATACTCCTTTTCTATTTACAGACAATAAGATGAGGCAGCCTTTTATAGAAGGCTGCAGTTTAAATTAAAATGGAAGGAGTAGTAGTATTATGCCCCGAACTTCTGATAACGATAAAAAAGCGCAGGATAATAATGCCTTTCGTCATGAAAAAAATATGATGCAAGAAAAAAACCGGAAAGCTGGAAAAAACCAGTATTCAAAAAAGACTAACCATTTATAAATAAACAAGCAAGCGGTCAGTGCCGCTTGCTTGTTTATTGTTCCTCTTTCTTATATGTCCATCCATCTTCTTGATAAATCTGACCTTCTTTCATTAAACGTCCGAGTGCACGTTTAAATGAAGCTTTGCTCATTTGAAAGCGTTCCTGTATATCCTCTGGCGTGCTTTTATCACCATAAGGCATGGAGCCGTTGCGTAGTGCTAGATAATTTAATATAGCTTCTGAATCCTGATCGAGCGCTTCATGCTTCCGTGGCGCTAATGACACATTGATTGTTCCATCCTCTTTCACATCTATAATCCTGCCCTCTACTTTTTCACCAAGACGAGGCTCTGTTTTTCGCTGAGATTCATGAATAAATCCTTTGAATCCTTCAGCCGTATAAATCCAGCTTCCCACTTTTGCAGTTCGATAAATATGTCCATGAATATTTTTGTTGAAGTCTTGTCTAGTAGCCTTAATTGCTATCCCATCAATGATTGGGTCTGTTGCTAATTTCACATATATACGCTCATTTCTATTTACTCTTAGCGTAATATATAGCATATCGCCTTCTTTCGGCCAGACTGATTGATGCACAGGAAGGTCTTCTTCTCCAAGCAGCATATCCTTCTTTATTCCGATGTTAATAAAAATGCCAATTCCAGGCTTAACATCACTAACTTGGGCCCAGCCATACGTTTCTGTTGTAATGTCAGGGAGTGTTGTCGTAGCTGCCACTCTTCCTCTTGAATCCGTATAAAGAAAAACCTCTACCTCTTGGCCTTCTTCTAATTCCATTTCCGTATCGTTTCTGTGTAAAAGAACATCTTCATCGCCATTTGATAAAAAGTAGCCAAACTCAGCCAGTCTTTCTACCTTTAATTTTACAGTCCGTCCAATATAATCGCTAATTGCCATTTATAGCACTCCTTTGTTTTTCTATCATATATTTAACGTTTCGAAAGTTTCACCTTAAGTTGTATGAACTGCTATATTTTACTATAATTAAGGAACAAAGTGAAACCTCTTTAGTAAAGAGGGGAGTTTTTAAGGAGGAAGCTATGTCGAAAGAAAGTTCATTTGATATTGTATCCAAAGTTGACTTTTCAGAAGTAACAAATGCAATTAATATTGCAATGAAAGAAATTCAAACCCGTTATGACTTCAAAGGCAGTAAGAGTACGATCTCCCTTGATAAGGAAGAGCTTGTGTTAATCTCTGATGATGAATTTAAGCTAGAGCAGCTTAAGGATGTCCTTTTTAGTAAAATGATTAAAAGAGGAATTCCTGTTAAAAATCTGGATTATGGCAAGCTTGAGGGAGCATCAGGTGGTACGGTCCGTCAAAGAGCCAAAATTGCTCAAGGAATTGATAAAGATAATGCGAAGAAAATAAATATGCTCATTAAAAATAGCGGTTTAAAAGTCAAAAGCCAAGTACAAGATGATCAGGTCCGTGTAACGGGCAAAAACCGGGATGATTTGCAAAAGATTATAGCTGCAGTGAAAGAAGCTGACCTGACCGTTGATGTACAATTTGTGAATTATCGATAAATAAGTAGGAGGCAGCCCGATATTTTGGGCTGTTTTCTCTTTGTAACTTTATAGTGGCATTTCGTAGTGCTTGTAGGTATAATTATCTAGGAAAGTTGCACCATTGAATGCCATTAGGAGAGGATCTTATATGCTGGATAAAATTAAATTTAGAAGTATTCGTTTAAAAATGATTGGAGTAATTGTAATTGCTTCAATTATTAGTACACCGCTTTCTTCAAAGTTAAATGAGTATGTAATGGAACTTGGTGATGTACATAAAAGCTTTGGTATTTATATCAACACGGTAATTAACCTTATTATTGCAACGATAATTGTTGCAATATTTACTCGATGGATTATTATTAAACCTCTTCAAACTTTACTGGAAGCCACGAAAAAAGTAGCAGAGGGCGATCTAAATGTTGCAGTTGATTTTTCTAAACGCGTAGATGATGAAATAAGTCAGCTGTCTGTTGGGTTTCAACAAATGACAGATCATCTGAAAACAGTTGTAAGGAAACTAAATGATACGTCAGATAGAATAACAGTGTCAGTTAGTCAATTATCTGCGAACTCTGAAAATACGGCTCTTGTCTCTGAGCAAATTTCTGCTGCCATTCAAGGTGTTGCTGCAGGATCTGAGGAACAAAATGCTGGAATGGAAAAAATTGCGGCCGCTATGGATGTTGTAAGCAATGAGATAGATGATATTTCCCGTAATACAGAAATTATTAGCAATCAATCCAGAATGAATACAGCAGTTGCACAAGAAGGGGAAAAGACTGTTGACAGAACGGTAAGACAAATGAACCTTATTCAAGACTCTGTCACACAATCAGATCATTCCATTCAAATGCTCCAAGCACAGACAAAAGAAATAGGTCAATTTTTAACAGTCATTACAGATATCGCGAACCAAACGAATTTATTGGCATTGAATGCTGCAATTGAGGCTGCGCGTGCAGGGGAAGCAGGAAAAGGCTTTGCCGTAGTAGCTGAAGAGGTCCGCAAGCTTGCTGAGCAGTCAAATGAATCTGCCCAACAGATTGCAGTGCTCGTAAATGAGATTCAAAAGCAAACAGGTGATTCAGTTGCAACGATGAAGAATGTGATTGGAGATGTTCAGGAAGGAATGATTATGACCAACGAAACAAAAGATCTTTTCAATCGAATCTCTCAATCAATGGCTGAGATGAATAGCCAAATGGAAAAAATCCTTACTGGCGGGAAAATGATTTCAGGAAGTGCTGGGGAAGTTACTGCTGCCGTTTCAGCTGTCAGTTCTATTGCAAACCTCAACAGTCAAAATTCAATGAGTGTTTCTGCAGCTTCTCAGGAGCAGCTTGCTTCTATTGATGAAGTGGCAAGTTCAACGAAGGAATTAGAGGAAGTGGCAGCAGATCTTCAAAAACTAACACATATTTTTAAAATTTAATAAGCTGTATATAAAAGAGAAAACACACTGGATTCTATCACAGTGTGTTTTCTTGTATTTGCCATGGATTACGTATAAAATGCGATTCTCGTCTATTAATATTTTGTCAATGTGAGATTCTTCACTTATTTATTTGAAATGCTACTCTATAATTTGGATATAGTGAAATTCTATTGATAAATAAAATCCGACATTTTCTCATAACAAGAAAATAAATGAGGGTGTTGAAGGAGGATTTTTTTACATGGCTTTTAATCGTGATTTTAACCAGGATCCATTTATAGTGATTTGGGAATTAACGAGAGCTTGCCAGTTGAAATGCTTACATTGCCGTGCCGAAGCTCAATATAGAAGAGACCCGCGTGAATTATCATTTGAAGAGGGGAAAAAATTAATTGACCAAATTTATGAACTGAATAATCCCATGCTTGTATTTACTGGCGGAGATCCTTTAATGAGAGAGGATGTCTTTGACATTGCAGAATATGCTGTCAAGAAAGGTGTCCGTGTTTCGATGACACCGAGTGCAACTCCTAATGTAACAAAAGAAGCCATTGAGAAGGCCAAGGAAGTAGGATTGTCTCGGTGGGCATTTAGTTTGGATGGTCCCAATGCTGCAGTTCATGATCATTTTCGTGGAACTGCAGGCTCATTTGATTTAACGATGGAACGGATTAAATATTTGCATGAACTTGAAATACCTATCCAGATCAACACGGTTATCTCCAGATATAATATTGATTATTTAGATGAGATGGCTAAAGTTGTTGAAGAATTAAAATGTGTGCTATGGAGTGTCTTTTTCCTTGTACCAACAGGTAGAGGACAGGAATCGGATATGATATCTCCTGTTGAACATGAAAAAGTATTTACATGGCTGTATAAGCTAAGCAAGAAGGTGCCATTCGACATTAAAACAACTGCCGCACAGCATTATCGCCGTGTTGTTATCCAGCAAAAAATGCGCGAGGCTAAAGAGCAAAGAGATGAAATACAATATTTAGATGCATTGACAAAGCAAGGCCTAACAGGCTCAATTGATGGCCTTGGGAGAGCACCAAAAGGTGTAAATGACGGGAATGGCTTCGTTTTTATATCCCATGTAGGTGATGTATATCCGAGTGGTTTATTGCCTGTTAAAGCAGGGAATGTTAGAGACCAATCACTTGGGGACATTTATCGAGAATCTCCTATCTTTAAAGATTTGCGGAATCCTGATAAATATAAAGGGAAATGCGGAGTTTGTGAATTTAGATATGTATGCGGAGGTTCGAGATCACGAGCTTATGCAATGACTGGGGATTATATGGAAAGTGAACCGTTCTGCGTCTATATTCCTAAAGCATTAAGAAAGAAAGCTTCAACTAAATAGAATAATTACATAATCAGTCTATTACCAAAAAGTGCAGTCTTGCTCTAAGGCTGCATTTTCTTTTACCTTATAGCTAAGTTTATCGTTTAATAGCAGCCTTTGATATATACGCGAATGTTTTTTTGAATAATGTAATCAAAGGAGTATTATGCACAAATGTAACAAATCGAATCAGATTAAAAATGGAACTTTTAATACTATGAGAATAATGACAACATCATGACATTTTCAATATGTTATTAACATATAGGTAGTTATATGGTGTAATGAGGAGTATACATGATCTAATCAATAGTTGTACGCAGAGTAAATGTGAGATTGTGTACAGTTTCTCTAAGGAACGTATGATAGAATAGGCATTAAAGAGAGATCACTCTTAATCAGGAGTTGATAAAATGGAAAAAATAATTATTAAAGATCAATTAAATAGACCGTTAAGAGATTTACGAATTTCAGTAATAGACCGCTGTAATTTTCGCTGTACCTACTGTATGCCTGCTGAAAAGTTTGGCCCTGATTTTGCTTTTTTACCAAAAAGTGAATTATTAACTTATGAAGAAATTGAGCGTCTGGCAAAAATATTTGTCAGCCTAGGAGTTGAAAAAATCCGGCTTACAGGCGGAGAGCCATTGCTTAGAAAGGATTTACCAACGTTAGTTAAGAAGCTTTCGGAGATTGAAGGCTTAAAAGATATCGGGTTAACGACAAATGGGGTCTTGCTGCCAAAGTTTGCAAAAGAGTTAAAAGAAGCTGGTCTTTTACGTGTGAATATCAGCTTAGATACACTTAATAGTGAGCTTTTTGGACAGATAAATGGCAGGGGAGTCGGAGTTGACGTCATTCTTGAAGGAATTAAAGCTGCACAGGATGCAGGTCTTGGTGTGAAAATCAATATGGTTGTGAAAAAGGGCCTAAATGATTCAGAAATTGTTCCGATGGCAAAGTTCTGCAAGGAGCAAGGACTGCAGCTTCGTTTTATCGAATATATGGACGTTGGCAGCACAAATGGCTGGAAAATGGATGATGTAGTGACAAAAAAGGAAATCTATGAAATGCTGAAAGAACATTATCTCTTAGAACCAGTAGATCCTGCGTATTTTGGAGAAGTAGCCAAACGGTATCGTTATGAAGGTACAAATGTCGATGTTGGCTTTATTCCATCGGTGTCCGAGTCTTTTTGCTCAAGCTGCACTCGTTCAAGGCTTTCAGCAAATGGACAGATCTTTACATGTTTATTTAATGGGGAAGGGCATGATATTAAAGAGTTCATGCGTAAAGATGTGACAGATAAGGAGATAGCCGATCGCATTACATTGATTTGGAGTGGAAGAAAGGATCGCTATTCCGATGAGCGCACAGAAGAAAGTGTAAAAACGAGAAAGAAAATCGAAATGTCTTACATCGGAGGATAAAAATCCCCCCTGTTTTAATGAACAGGGGGATTTTATCGTTATTTTAAACCCCTCAAGCCAGGAAGAATGCCTTTGGCGTTAAAGAATAGTCTGGCGCAAGCGTCCTATCGCCTACCAACCTTCACCCCCCTCCCTACGAAAAGTCGAGGCCCTTCTGCATTTGAATGGCGATGATCAAGGCGTTTAGCCAATATATCTTGGGAATAAAATATTATTCTCTAAGTGAACATGCATGAATGTAAAGCCTTCTAACGCTTCAAGACGTTTGTATACTAGCGTGTAGGTTCCACATGCATCAAGCGGTAGTTCGTAATCTGAAGTAACTTCTCTCAATTGTCTTAATATTTCTCCTACATGATCATGTTCTTTTTCGAGCTCTGTAATATAATCAACAATTTCTTGTCTATTTTCAAGGGACGGTTCTTCTAATTTTTTGAGCATGGGGAAGACAACTTCTTCTTCTTTTGCTGTATGTTCAATCATTTCTTTTTTAAACTCATAGAACAATTCATAGACCTTTAATAGTTCTGGGTGGCTGTCACCATGAACCTTTGAAACTTTTGTGACATAGGGACTTAATTGTGCAAGCTCATCAAGAGTTGTCGCATGGTAGTGTTCGCTAATATGTTTAATAATGTTCTCAGAACTGCTTTCTGTCCAAACAGTCATGTCGTCTTTATTATGTTCTTCTTTTATATAAACCTCTTGCAAATCTGATATTAATTTGTCCATATCTACCGAAAGGTCAGCAGCAGCTTTATTTAATGGAATGTTCCCCCCACAGCAAAAATCTATCCGATAACGTTTAAATACATCGCTTGTCTTTGGTTGCTCATTTACAATATCCTTAACTAATGTGGTTTCAGTAATAGTCAATGCCATCTTATATATCCTCCTTAGTAGATCATTTCTTTTATTCATAATAAGCATAACGGATCATAAACTTTGAATGGGTGACCCGTATCACACTTCAACCTCTTTTTTTTAAAAAAGGTAAAAGAGGATTGTGAGGTTTGTCATGTTGAATACGATGCTGTACATATATAATATAAGGATAGATAAGCGTGATTTTTTGAGGAGCTGATAGGAATGATAGAGAGAAGAACACCCATCCCGGTTGGAGAGGCAGTTAAGCGGATTATGAATCACGAATGGAGCGGAAAAACAGAAAATGTCTCGATACAGGAAAGCTATGGAAGATATTTATCTGAAGACTTAAGAGCGACGAGTGATGTTCCTCATTTTGATCGGGCACCATATGATGGCTTTGCAGTCAGAACAATCGATACAAAGGATGCATCCCAAACGAATCCGGTGGAATTTGAAGTGGTTGATCATATCGGTGCAGGAATGGTAACCACGAAAACAGTCGGTGCTTTCCAAGCAATAAGAATCATGACAGGGGCACAAATGCCGAAAGAATGTGATGCAGTTGTCATGCTAGAGTTGGCAAAAGCATATGAAAAAGATGGAAAGAACTTTATGTCTATTAAGCGTACATATAAACCTGGCGACAACGTCTCTTTTAAAGGTGAAGATGCAAGAAAAGGGGACGTGCTAATAAAAAAAGGAACAAAGATTAATCCCGGAATTCAAGCAATTCTTGCTACCTTTGGCTACGCACAGGTTCCTGTAGCAAAAAAGCCAATTGTTGGATTATATGCAACAGGTACCGAGCTGTTGGATGTACACGATCCATTAGCGCCAGGGAAAATAAGGAATAGCAACTCATATATGATTGCTGCACAAATCGAAAGAACAGGTGCACAGGTACATTATTTTGGGCAACTCCCTGATGAATTTGAAACTTGCTATGAAGCGGTAAGAAGCGCACTCGGAAAAGTAGATATGCTTATAACTACTGGCGGTGTATCCGTTGGTGATTTTGATTACTTGCCTGCTATTTATGAAAAATTGAAAGCGGAAGTGCTATTTAATAAAGTAGCCATGCGTCCAGGCAGTGTAACAACTGTAGCGCAGTTGGAAGGGAAGCTTTTATTTGGTCTATCAGGAAATCCGTCGGCTTGTTATGTTGGATTTGAATTATTTGCAAGACCCATCATTAGGCGAATGCTGTTTGCTGAAAAGCCGCACCTTCGAAAAGAAAAAGCGATTCTCGATGTTGATTTTCTAAAAGCAAATCCTTTTACCCGGTTTGTTAGAAGTGCAGTAACTGTCTCAGACGGAAAGCTAATTGCTTCACCGAGCGGCCTCGATAAATCGAATATCGTTATGAGTCTTGCTGGGGCAAATTCATTAATGATCTTGCCTGGAGGAACGAGAGGCTTTGAGGCAGGGTCAGAAGTAGAGGTCCTTTTGCTTGAGGACTTCGATGGAAGCGAGTGGCCATGGTAAGGAAACCAATTATTCTTCAAATTGTCGGTTTTCAAAACAGCGGCAAAACAACTGTTGTTAACAAGCTTATTCAACGTCTTGCTGCTGAAAATTTCAAAGTAGCTACAATTAAGCATCATGGGCATGGTGGAAAGCCGGATATAGTGAAAGGAAAAGATTCCAGTCAGCATATCTCCTCGGGTGCCCACGCATCCTTAATTGAAGGGGACGGACGAATGTTGCTTCAAGCAGAAAAAAACAGCTGGTCTTTATGCGAGCAAATAACTATTCTTGAAATTTTACAGTCAGATATCATTCTTATTGAAGGACATAAAAAGGAAGATTATCCTAAAATAGTTTTAGTAAGAAAGGAAGATGACCTTACCCAATTAGCAAAATTAAAGAATATTCAAGCTGTATTATTTTGGAATGAAGATTGTTTGGTATTGAAAAGCCGTTTATACCCAGTCCCTTTTTTCAGTATAAACGATTATTTGGGTTATGAATGGATATACAATTATCTGATAAATGAGATGAAATAGCTGTTGATTTTTGTCGAAAAACCGTCACAATATGACGGTTTTTTCTGTGATGATCTTCACTTTTTTACCTTATAGATTTAGATATAGTAGGGGTAGCATGCTATGAGGGGGGATAATCATGAAGATTTGTTTACCAAAACAGCATGGTGCTTGGGCAATGTTAATTATCCCATTTTGGCTCGGGGTTGCCGCTTCTAAATTTATGTGGGCACATATTGCGTTTTTTATTGGCTGGTTATTTTTATATTTAGCTACATATCCGATGCTATTATTATTCAAAAAGAAAAAAATGCAGTATTACACGAAGTGGACAATCATCTACCTTGTTCCAGCAATCTTATTGCTGTTCATTCCGCTTTTTATTCAGCCATCCATTATTATATTTGGTTTAATGATGATTCCATTTTTTATTTTAAATGCTTATTTTTCATCGAAAAATCGTGAACGAGCATTTATAAATGATATTAGTGCGATCTGCGTATTTGCTATTGCTGGTTTAGCGAGCAGCTATTTGCCTGACGCGGAAATTAATTCTTTATCAATAATTGTATTTCTTACATCCGTTTTATTTTTCACGGGTTGTACCTTTTTTGTAAAAACAATGATACGTGAGAAGAAAAATCCAACTTATAAATGGCTCTCATGGGGATTTCATCTAGCTGTTCCTATCATATGGATTTTGTTAGGGGAATGGTTAATTGCTATTGCCTTCATTCCGAGTTTAATTAGAGCATTTGTCTTCTATGGCAAAGGAATGACAATGAAAAATTTAGGCATTCTAGAAATTATAAATTCTGCCTTCTTCTTTATCATTATGATCATTGTTGTTGTTTAATCACAATAAAGAAGCTGCATCTCAACATATGGAGATGCAGCTTTTGTTATTCTATATTGCAAATATTAACTGGGCAATTTTCACAATCAATGGCGTTTTTTAAATGGGATAGATCATGAATGGTTATCATCCCTTTTTTAATTGAAAGTACTTCATTTTTGCGGAGTTCGCTTAACATTCGATTGACAACTTCTCGAGAGGTTCCACAAAAATTTGCAAGCTCTTGGTTTGTTAAAGGGGTATTAATCATCATGCCCTTTTCGGTTTCAATTCCATAGCTATTTGTTAGCCGGATTAAGGTAGAGTATAAAGCTCCTTTTTTTCCATGGAGGACAAGATCCCGAAATTTTGTTTGTGTCTTTCGATATTGGAGGCTTATCCATTTCATTAATTCAAGTGCAAGGGAATGATCTTGATTGAGCTTTTCTTCAAGCTCCTCCTTATTAATGATGGCTACCACACCGCTCTCCACTACTTTTGCATTTAGCATATATTTAGGTGATGGGCAGAAAAGTGATAATTCCCCAATTAAATCTCCTTCAGAGCACATTCTTAATGTAAGCTCACGGCCATCAGGTACAATCTTGCTTATTTGAATTAAACCGCTTTGAACGATGTAAAGTTCATTAGCAGTCATTCCCTCTTGGTATAGAAAGGATCCCTTTTCAACCTTTTTGTTATGATGTGAGGCTTGTAGTAGCACATTTAATTTCTCGGAAATTTCAATATTTGATTGCATGTATTACCTCCTCTTTCGGTAATGCATCCATTGTATATAAGTTAATACTACTATTATATTGTAAAGATTAAAAACTTCAAGAAAAAACAGTTGATTTTCCATTCTTAACTTTCTATAATAAGAGAAATATAAAATTTATAAATATTTAATAAAATGAGTAAATATACAAAAGGGTGAAGGGGAAATCATGAAAGTCTCGATCATTGGAACGACCGGATATGGGGGAGTTGAATTACTGCGAATCTTGCACCAGCATCCTACATTTAAGATTCAATCCATCCATTCTACGAAAGCTGAAATACCAATCTGGGAGGAATATCCGCATCTTTATCATTTATTAGATAAAAAGTTGGAGCCGATTGATTCTGAACAAATAGCCAATCAATCAGATATTGTTTTTCTTGCTACTCCATCAGGCATATCTGGGCAATTAGCAAGTAAGTTTGTTAACAAGAACATAAAAGTTATCGATCTATCGGGGGATTTACGATTGCCTGCTAAAGAATATAAAGCTTGGTATAAACATGAGCCAGTACATGAAAGTTTGAAATCACAAGCGGTATATGGATTATCCGAATGGAATAGGAAAACGATAAAAAATTCAAGTTTAATTGCCAATCCAGGCTGTTATCCGACTGCATCACTATTAGGTTTAGGACCCGTTGTAAAAGCAGATTTGATTGATCCAGCAAGCATCGTAATCGACGCGAAGTCAGGTGTCTCGGGTGCAGGAAAATCTCTTTCGAGAAATACAAGCTTGTCTGAAGCGAATGAGAACTTCAGAGTGTATAAAGTAAATGAACATCAGCATACACCAGAAATTGAACAACAGCTCCTTGAATGGAATAGAGACATTCAGCCAATTACCTTCACGACACATCTTTTGCCTATCACACGAGGGATTATGACAACAACCTATGTTCAATTAAAGGAAGAGCAAAAAACTAGCCAATTGCTAGAGCTATATAAAGAAATTTACCATCAGCATCCATTTGTCCGCATTCGGCCGGAAAATACTTTCCCCTCAATTAAAGAAGTAGCAGGTTCTAATTATTGTGATATTGGCCTGCATGCAGACGGCCGGACTGGAAGGCTGACAATTATTGCTGTCATTGATAATTTGATGAAGGGGGCAGCGGGGCAGGCTGTCCAAAATGCGAATATAATGAGTGGATTGGAAGAAATAACGGGGCTTGATTTTGTCCCGATGTATCCATAAGGAGGAAAAATCATGTATACTTTGTCTCACTCTCCAATGATAAAAGAAGTCGCTGGAGGGAGTATTATCACACCAAAGGGGTATCAAACTTCCGGTGTACACGCAGGCCTAAGATATTCAAAGAAGGATGTTGGTGTGATTATAAGTAACGTGCCTGCAAATTGCGCGGCTGTCTATACAATGAGCAAGTTCCAAGCAGCACCGCTTAAGGTCACTCAGGAAAGTATTGCAAAAGAACAAAAGCTTCAAGCTGTAATAGTGAACAGTGCGTGTGCGAATGCATGTACAGGTGAACAAGGCATGCGTGATGCTTTTCAAATGAGACAATGGACAGCAGAGAGGTTTAATCTTCAGCCACAACATGTGGCAGTTGCTTCAACAGGTGTGATTGGAGAGTTTCTGCCAATGGAGAAAATTCAAATGGGCATCCAATTGCTTGAACCTGGTAAAGAAGATGAACATGCAGCGGATTTTCAAACAGCCATTCTAACAACTGACTTAGTCATGAAAAGCTGTTGCTTTTCAACAGAAATTGACGGCAAGACCGTTTCTATGGGCGGGGCGGCCAAGGGCTCTGGGATGATTCATCCAAATATGGCAACAATGCTTGCGTTTATCACGACAGATGCACAAATTGAGAGCAATTATCTTCAAATGGCACTTAAGGAAATAACAAATACAACCTTTAATCAAATTACGGTGGATGGGGACACATCGACGAACGATATGGTGCTTGTAATGGCAAATGGGGAAAGTGGAACCGATTCATTAACTCCTGCGCATGCAGATTGGGATCATTTTGTCCAACTACTTGCAAAAAGCTGTGAAAGCCTGGCTAAGCAAATTGCTAAAGACGGTGAAGGAGCGACGAAATTAATCGAGGTCGAAGTGAATGGAGCAATGAATGAGGATGAAGCAAGAATGGCAGCTAAGCAGATTGTTGGGTCTAATCTTGTAAAAACAGCGATATATGGAGAAGATGCAAACTGGGGGAGAATCATTGGTGCAATTGGGCAAAGTGATGCAAAGGTAAATCCAGATACAGTTGATATATCAATTGGCCCAATAACAATGTTGAAAAATAGTGAACCACAACCATTTTCCGAAGAGGAAGCAGCTATTTATTTGCAAAATGATAAAATTCAAATTTTCGTTGATCTTCATCAGGGGAGTGGAAGCGGAAAAGCCTGGGGTTGTGACTTGTCCTATGACTACGTGAAAATCAATGCAAGCTATCGGACTTAGGGAGGAATAGGCGTGAAAACAGTTTTAATCAAATGCGGTGGTAGTATCATTGATGAATTATCACCTGCATTTTTTAATAGTTTAAAAGAATTGGAGAACGCAGGGTATCATCTTCTCTTTGTACATGGCGGGGGTCCTGATATAAATGAACTTCTTAATCTTTTTCAAATCCCCCATGAGTTTAATAACGGGCTTAGGAAAACGTCAGCCAAAGCGATGGAGATTGTCGAAATGGTCTTGGCAGGAAAAACCAATCGTACCCTTGCAGCAAAGCTTACATCTCACGGTTTTAATGCATTTGGCGTAAATGGAAGCGATGGCGGTTTCTTGCAAGCTGATTTCATTGATCAAGATAGGCTAGGTTTTGTCGGTGATATTATAAATGTAAAAACAGATGTAATTTCCATGCTGCTAAATGAGAAATATACACCAGTCATTACCCCTATTGCGTCAACAGCTAGTGGAGTAAAACTGAATATTAATGCTGATTTTGCAGCAGCAGCGATTGCAAATAAGCTCCATGTTGAGCATTGTATTTTTGTAACGGATGTGCAAGGAATTATCATTAATGGAAAGCTTGTTCCGCAACTAAGTAAGGAAGAAATCGAGTCGTATATTCATACCGGCTTGATAACGGGTGGAATGATTCCAAAAGTTCGTTCAGCTGTTGATGTAATTGAAAAAGGGCTGAAAAGTGTGAGAATTGTGTCTGGAAAAGAGGTATTTTTCAACCAATCACAATGGATTGGCACAGAAATTATTGCAAAAGAGGGGATCTTGCGATGAGTTATTTATTTCCCACTTATACCCGCTGGGAAGTAGAGCCTGATCAGGCGGAAGGAAGCGTAATCATCGATAAGGATGGCAAAAGATATTTGGATTTTACTTCAGGAATTGGTGTTTGCAATTTAGGGCATCGACCAGCAATTGTACAGGAGGCAATTACTAGACAGCTTAACCGTTACTGGCATGTTTCTAATCTTTTCATTCAGGAAGAACAAGAACAGGCTGCCATGCGATTAGCAGATAGTGCAAAGATGGACTGTGTATTTTTTGCTAATAGTGGTGCAGAGGCGAATGAAGCAGCCATCAAGCTTGCTCGAAAAGCAACTGGCAGAAAAAAAATCATTACTTTTGAAAATTCATTTCACGGTCGAACTTTTGCGACCATGTCTGCAACTGGTCAGGACAAAATTAAAACGGGATATGGTCCGATGCTTGAAACGTTTGTTTACCTTCCTTTTAATGATATCGAGGCGTTAAAAAATGAAGTAGATGATAAAACAGCTGCGGTGATGCTTGAGGTCGTTCAAGGGGAAGGTGGCATTCATCTTGCTGAGCATGCCTTTTTAAATGTGGTTAGTCAACTTTGTGAAGAAAAAGGGGCACTTCTTATTATTGATGAAATTCAAACAGGGATTGGCCGGACAGGGAAACCCTTTGCCTTTCAACATTTTCAACTATCACCTGATATTATCACTGCTGCAAAAGGGTTAGGCAGCGGGATGCCGATTGGAGCTGTAATTGGAAAAAAGAAGCTCGCTCACTTTTTTGGACCGGGAAGCCACGGGTCAACTTTTGGGGGCAATCCTTTAGCGATTGCAGCCGCAACAGCTACGATGGAGGTCATTTTTCAAGCAAAATTTTTAGAAGAAGTAGAGAAAAAAAGTGAATACCTATTTGAGCGAATTTGTAAGGAACTGATAGGAATTCCTGACATAATAGATAGTCGACAATTAGGATTGATGATTGGGTTCGAAACATCGATCGATCTGCCTATTTTATTAAAGGAATTAAGAAATCATGGGTTACTGACACTTCCAGCAGGAACAAATGTGCTAAGGCTTTTGCCGCCATTAACGGTAACCAAAGCTGAAATAGATGAAGCGATAGACATTTTACAATCGGTAATAAAAAAACATTCAAAAACAGCCGTATAGGCTGAAATTTTTTCTTGCGAATGTATAAAAATTAATTTTAACAAATAAATATGCATGAATGAGAGGTGGAAAAATGGAAGGATATTTACACTTGAGAAATAAACATTGCTTCGCCGGACAATGGTTGACAGCTGCCCCTAATCAGCAGATTGAAGGGGAAATTGTATTTTTTACTGGAATGACTGGTTACCAAGAGGTATTGACAGATCCTTCATATAAAGACCAGATTATTGTTTTTACGTATCCTCTCATTGGAAACTATGGCATAAATGAGCATGATTTCGAGAGTAGGAAACCGCATGTGGCAGGTGTTGTCGTTTATGAAGCAACGAATCATCCCTCCCACTATCAATCTATGTATTCCCTTAAAGATTATTTGCAAAAATGGAATATTCCGTTATTGGGTCATGTTGATACGAGAGCAATTGTTAAAACAATCAGAAAGGAAGGCACGATGCCAGCAATAATGTCTAGGAACAAATCGAGCATATGGAGTGATTTCGAAGTGTTCAAAGATGAAACGGTTACGAAGGTATCAGCAAGTACAAATGGTTACTATGGAGATGGCGAACCACATATTGTTCTTGTTGATTACGGTTCAAAGAAATCAATCATCCATTCTTTCTTAAAAAGAAACTGTCGAGTGACGACCGTGCCATATCATACGACATTTGAAGATATAGAAAAACTAAAGCCAAATGGAATTGTTCTTTCCAATGGTCCAGGCGATCCTAAAGCGTTAACTAGTATTTTGCCAAATATTAAAAAGCTGCTTGAACATTATCCAACTTTAGGAATATGCCTCGGTCATCAGTTGGCAGTTCTAGCTTTAGGGGGAGACACAAAAAAGCTTTCCTTTGGTCATAGAGGGGCAAATCATCCGGTAGCTGATTTGAAATATGGCAAGGTGTTTATGTCCTCTCAGAATCACAGCTATGTTGTCGATGAAGAAAGTCTTTTAAAAACCGGATTAGAAATACGTTTTATTAATCTTCATGATCAATCGGTTGAAGGACTTATTCATAAAATGTTGCCGATTCAAACTGTGCAATTTCATCCGGAAGCACACCCAGGACCTGCAGATGGTCAATATATTTTTGATGAATTCATGAATATGATAAAAGCGAAAGATGATAGGAGCGTTATTGCATATGCCTAAAGATACAAGCATTCAGTCAATCCTTGTCATTGGATCAGGCCCCATCGTGATAGGGCAAGCGGCAGAATTTGATTATGCCGGGACGCAGGGATGCGCAGCGCTGAAAGAAGAAGGCTATAAAGTCATTCTTGTTAATAATAATCCAGCAACAATTATGTCAGATAAGGCTTTTGCTGATCGCATTTACTTTGAGCCATTAACTGTTGATAGTTTAGAGAAAATCATCGAAAAGGAACGTCCGGATGGAATCCTTGTCACTTTAGGCGGGCAAACAGGGCTAAATTTAGCTTTTCAGCTAAGCGAATCAGGAATCTTGGATCATTTTGAAGTGAAGCTTTTAGGAAGCAGCATAGAATCGATAAAAAAAGGCGAAGACAGGGATGCTTTCAGAAAGCTTATGAGAGAACTAGATGAACCAGTTCCTGAAAGTACGATTGTTCATGAACTAGCGGAAGCCATTCAATTTGCAGAGACAATTGGATTTCCAATTATTGTTCGTCCTGCCTATACGCTTGGGGGAACAGGTGGCGGCATTGCCCATAGTCTCCCTGAGTTAAAATCACTAGTAAAAGGTGGTTTGAATGAAAGTGCAATCAACCAATGCTTGATTGAAAAAAGTATTGCAGGATATAAGGAAATAGAGTATGAGGTTATGCGAGATTCGATGAATACGTGTATTGCGATTTGCAATATGGAAAATATCGATCCGGTTGGCATTCATACGGGTGATTCAATGGTTGTTGCTCCTTCACAAACGCTAACAGATGAGGAATATCAGATGCTTCGAACAGCATCATTAAAAATTGTTTCTGCTCTTGGCATCATTGGCGGATGTAATATTCAATTTGCCTTAGATCCGCATAGTAAAAATTATTATTTAATCGAAGTGAATCCAAGGGTAAGCCGTTCTTCCGCCCTTGCCTCTAAAGCTACTGGCTATCCAATTGCTAGAATGGCTGCAAAGCTGGCAGTAGGTTATACATTATCAGAAATGATAAATCCAGTAACAGGAGATACCTTTGCAAGTTTTGAGCCTGCTCTCGACTATGTCATTGTGAAGCTTCCCAAATGGGCATTTGATAAATTCCCGGCGGCTGACCGAAAACTAGGAACACAAATGAAGGCAACGGGAGAGGTGATGGGAATTGATCGGAACCTTGAACGTGCCCTTTTAAAAGCAGTCCACTCCTTGGAAGGGAAAGGATTTGATTTAAAGGATCCATCCTTTGAAGTAGCAGAGACTGCACAATTAGAAAAAACACTAAAAGAGCAAACAGATGAAAGGTTTTTTATTGTAATGGAGCTTCTTCGCCGGGGGATATCCGTGGAAACCTTGCATGACATAACAAAAATTGATTATTATTTCTTACACTCCTTTTTAGAACTAGTGAAATTAGAGAAACAGATAACGGCTCTTTCATTCGATACTGCAACAAAAGAACAAATTCATTATTTTAAGGAAAAGGGATTTAGCGATCAATTTTTAGCGAAAGAATGGGATGTCACGGAAAATGAAATTCGTAATAAACGCAAAATGCTTGGTATCCTGCCAGTATATAAAATGGTAGATACTTGTGCAGCGGAATTCGAAGCGCAATCCAATTACTTTTATTCCAGCTATTTTGGCGAAAATGAACGAGTGAAAAGTAATAAAAGGAAAGTATTAATCATTGGCAGCGGACCAATTCGCATCGGGCAAGGAATCGAGTTTGATTATTGCTCTGTCCAGGGCGTGCTTGCTATAAAGGAAGAAAATATAGAAACGATTATGATTAATAACAATCCTGAAACAGTGAGCACAGATTTTACGATTGCCGATCGCCTCTATTTTGAACCGCTTTTTCTTGAGGATATCCTAAATGTAATTGAGGCGGAAGGAATAAAGGAAGTGATCGTTCAATTAGGCGGTCAGACAGCACTTAATCTTGCAGAGAAACTAGAAGAATACGGATTGATATTACTTGGCACAGATTCGAGAACAATTGATCGACTAGAAGATCGGAAGCTATTTTATCAGCTATTGGACAATTTGGATATTCCCCATATTGATGGAGAGGTTGTTTATACGAAAAATGAGCTGTATTCAGCTATTCAAAAACTGGGTTATCCGATTTTAATCCGTCCTTCGTTTGTCATTGGGGGGAAAGGGATGGAGATCATCAGATGCCAGAAGGAGTTTAAAGCCTATTTGCAGAAAAAAAATATTCCCTACCCAATCCTTGTAGATAAATTCTATCAAGGGATTGAGGCAGAATTTGATTTAGCAGCCGATGGCAATCATATTTGCGTACCCGCTATCATGGAACATATTGAAAAAACAGGCATTCATTCAGGGGATAGTATGTCCATTCTTCCTCCAAAAAATCTCTCAAATGATGCTCAGAAAAAAATGATTGCTTATGGAAAGGCAATTGTTCAAAAACTCCAATACAAAGGTCTAATGAATATCCAATTTATTATTAATGGGGATGAAGTCTTCGTTCTGGAGGTGAATCCTCGTGCAAGCAGAACCATTCCGATTGTAAGTAAAGTGACAGGTATTCCACTTGTGCAAATAGCGACAAAAGTATTGCTCGGGAAATATCAATTGTCGAATGATGAAATCACTGTTTATCAGAAACATCCATTTATATGTGTGAAATATCCCGTTTTTTCAAACTATGCATTAAAAGGTCTTGATGCAAAAGTAGGACCAGAAATGAAATCGACTGGAGAAGGAATTGCCATAGCTTCAACGTATGAAGAAGCGGTTAAGAAGGCATTTTTAAATGGCTGGTTGAAAAAAGAGGATAGAATGCAAATTGTCATTTCTGACCAAACAATCAATAGGAAACTGGATGATCTTGCTAATGCAGCAGGAGTAGAGCTTGTTATAACAAAGGAATTAACAAAAAAAGCCGTTGCTCTGTACAGCACAAACGATTCAATAGAGGACAAAAAACTGAGAGAGGAGGCTGTGAAAAATAGGGTTTTTACTTTTACAGAAAAAGAAACGCTTGAAGCATTTTTAGAAGGATGGATGGTTGAAGATTGGAGTGTCCAATCGATTGAGGATTGGCTCGGGGAAGGGACGGAAAATTCAAAATTGAAGGAAGTGCATATACAATGATCTCGATGCAAGCAGCCGAAAAGCTACTTAACATAAAGGGGAAACACTGCTTAACATTAGCTGATTTCTCATCAGATGAAATTAAAGGGATAGTAACAAAAGCGCAAAAAATGAAAAATGCATCTTATATAGGTGAAGACCCCAAACCGTTACAGGGAAAAATATTAGGAATGATTTTTGAAAAGTCATCCACACGTACAAGAGTTTCTTTTGAGGCAGGGATGCTGCAGCTTGGTGGTCATGCGTTATATTTGAACAGCAATGACCTACAGCTTGGGAGAGGAGAAACAATTGCTGATACGGCGAAGGTACTCTCTCAGTATGTAGATGCAATCATGATTCGTACCTTTTCCCATCAAACGATTGAAGAGCTTAGCTTTCATGTAACCATCCCTGTCATTAATGGTTTGACCGATCTCTATCATCCCTGTCAGGCGTTAGCAGATTTATTAACAATCCAAGAGAAAAAGGGATCACTTACAGGGCAGAAGCTATGCTATATAGGGGATGGCAATAATGTCGCACATTCACTCATGATTGCCTCTGCAAAGGTAGGAATGGATATAACAATAGCCAGTCCAGCAGGATACGAGCCAAATGCAGCTATTACTAAAATGGCAATGGAATTTGCTGAGACAAGTGGAGCAAAAATAGAGATAACGAATGAACCTTATAAAGCCGTAAGAGGAGCGGATGCTATTTACACAGATGTATGGACGAGTATGGGGCAGGAGGAAGAAAATGAACAGAGGAAAACAGTGTTTTCAAACTTTCAAGTGAATGAGGAACTAGTTCAGCATGGTAAGGAAGATTTCGTTTTTCTTCACTGTTTACCTGCCCATCGAGGTGAAGAAGTATCGGCAGCAATAATAGACGGTCCTCACTCAGCAGTTTTTCAGCAAGCAGGAAATCGTCTTCATGTTCAAAAAGCTTTGCTTTCGGAGATTCTATAAAGAAAAGGCCTTCTCTGAAGAGAGGGCCTTAAAGGTTTTATTAAGACAAAAAGAAGACTAACGGACCTACAATAAAGCAATAAATTGCGAAATACTTTAAATTTCCTTTTGCCATAATATTCATAAACCACTTTAATGAAAAATAAGAGGCAATTAATGAAGCGAAAAATGCAATTGTGTACGGCAATGCAAGGGTTGCTAAATTTTCATCACGAAGGATGTCGCTAAAACCTAATATCATGCCGCCGACACTTACTGGAATATATAAAAGAAATGAAAACCTCAAGGCAGTTTCTTGTTTCATTCCAAGAGCCATAGCAGCAACAATCGTTGCACCCGAACGGCTGATTCCTGGTATTAAAGCAACGGCCTGAGAAAAACCAACGATGATGGCATCTCTATATGAAAGGTCAGCATCATTCTTTCTCCCTCTTAAATTACGGATAAGCCATAAAGCAAGACCAGTAACAAGAAGTGTAATACCTACAGTTTTTATACTGGCTAAATGTTCATCAATGAAATCTTCAAATAATACGCCAATCACACCTGCAGGGATCGTACCAATGATTAGGTAAATGATGAAACGGAAATCACTTTCTACACTTTTCTCCTTAGTTGCCACAAAACGAAGTCCATTTCGAATCAGCTTCAAAATATCTTCTCGATAAATAAGCAACACAGCAAATAAAGAAGCCGTATTGACTAATAAGGCAAAGCTCATTCCTTCTATTTTTAACCCAAAAAAGTATTCAGCAATTTCTAAATGGCCGCTTGATGAAATGGGAATTGGTTCAGTTATGCCTTGAAATAGACCAAGAAATAAATATTTCAGCAGTTCGAAAAAATCTTCCACTTTTATGTATCCTCCAATAAAAAAAGTCTTATACCATCCTCATTTAACTATAAAGAGATAGCAACTGTAAAGGAAAATACTAAAATTTACTAATTGAAAGTGAAAAAATATTTGCTTATGAGAAGATCATCATTGGAAATAATATAACAGATTCTAGAAATCAAAGGAGGTATTTGTCATGGGACAAAATCGCCAATTCAAAGCGGGACAGAAAGCACCCAATAATGGGGTATATATTGAGGTTGGAGAGACTGGAAGCAATGTTAATAATCCGCAAATGCTAAAATTAAGAGCAGGAGATAGATTCCCAGAAAACTCCAATCACAACCGTGTGTGGACTTATCAAAGAAAGCCGTAATCAAGAAAAGCGGAAGCGCCTTGTTTAGCGCCGTAGGGTCTGAAAAAAGATTAACTGTGCTAAAGAATTCACAAGAAAATAGGTTTTTAATAGAGCCATCCCTTGTGGATGGCTTTATATATGGATTATAATAAAAACAAAGGTCAAAAAAGGTCAAAAGGAGGACATCATGGATTTAAATCGTATGACAGAGCGGATGCAAGAAGGAATCATGTCAGCACAGGCAATGGCTATTCGTGAACAGCATCAAGAAGTAGATGAGGTTCATCTGTTTTTGGCTCTTCTCAAACAAGAAAATAGTCTAATGGTTTCATTCCTTAAAAGGGCAGAGGTCTCCGTTGAAAAAATAATCAAGGAGCTCGAATATCTTCTAAGTAAAAAACCGCAAGTTTCAGGCAGCGGTATTGAGCACGGCAAGGTATACATTACTACTAATCTGCAGCGTCTGTTAGCTAATGCAGAGTCCGAAATGAAAAAATTAGAAGATGATTTTATTTCGGTAGAGCACCTGCTTTTAGCATCTGCCTCTCCAGGGCAATCGGAGTTTGGAACGGTATTAAAAAATGCCGGTACTGACAGAAACAAACTTGAACATTCGATAAATGAAATAAGGGGGAATCAAAAAGTGACATCCCAAAATCCAGAAGCAACTTATGATGCTTTAAAGAAATATGGTAGAGACCTTGTAGCAGAAGTAAAGGCAGGAAAACTAGATCCGGTCATTGGAAGAGATAGTGAAATAAGAAATGTCATTCGAATTTTATCAAGAAAAACGAAAAACAATCCTGTTCTAATTGGGGAGCCTGGAGTAGGGAAAACAGCAATCGTTGAAGGCTTGGCTCAAAGAATCGTACGTAAGGATGTACCTGAAGGCTTAAAAAATAAAACAATCTTTTCACTTGATATGAGTGCCTTAATTGCTGGTGCGAAATTCAGGGGAGAATTTGAAGAACGACTAAAGGCAGTTTTGAACGAAATTAAGAAAAGTGAAGGCAGTATTCTGCTATTTATCGATGAAATCCATACGATCGTCGGTGCAGGAAAAACAGAAGGGGCTATGGATGCAGGCAATATGTTGAAGCCGATGCTAGCAAGAGGGGAGCTGCACTGTATTGGAGCGACAACCCTTGATGAGCATCGGAAATATATTGAAAAGGATCCAGCACTCGAACGGCGCTTTCAGCAGGTGCTTGTCCAAGAACCGAATGTGGAGGATTCGATTTCAATTTTAAGAGGGTTGAAGGAACGCTATGAGGTGCACCACGGGGTCAATATTCATGATCGTGCACTTGTAGCTGCCGTCACCTTATCAGACAGGTATATTTCAGATCGATTCCTTCCAGATAAGGCCATTGATCTAGTGGATGAGGCATGTGCAATGATCCGTACGGAAATTGATTCTATGCCTTCTGAATTAGATGAGGTGACTCGACGTGTCATGCAGCTTGAAATTGAAGAAGCTGCATTAAGAAAAGAACAGGATGAGGCAAGTAAAGTAAGGCTAGTATCCTTACAAAAGGAATTAGCCGAAATGAAGGACAGAGCACATTCTATGAAAGCCAAATGGGAGCTGGAGAAAGAAGGACTACAACGGGTTCAGCAGAAAAGAGAAATGCTCGAAAAATTACGGCATGAACTTCAGGATGCTGAAAATAATTATGATCTAAACAAGGCTGCAGAGCTTCGCCACGGAAAAATCCCAGAGCTGGAAAAAGAATTGAAAAAGCTAGAGATAGAAGTTAATAACAGTGAAGGGGAAAGATTATTAAGAGAAGAGGTAACAGAAGAGGAAATTGCCGGTATTGTTGCAAGGTGGACAGGGATTCCAGTTGCTAAGCTTGTTGAAGGGGAACGGGAAAAACTGCTTCGGCTTGAAAACATTTTACGGGACAGGGTCGTCGGACAGGATGAAGCTGTCTCCCTTGTTTCTGATGCTGTACTCCGTGCTAGAGCAGGAATTAAGGATCCGAATCGTCCAATCGGTTCATTTATTTTCCTTGGACCTACAGGTGTTGGGAAAACAGAGCTAGCAAAGGCGCTCGCACAATCATTGTTTGATAGTGAAGAACAAATGATACGAATCGATATGTCTGAGTATATGGAAAAGCATGCCGTTTCAAGATTAATTGGTGCGCCTCCAGGGTATGTAGGATATGAAGAGGGTGGACAGCTGACAGAAACGGTAAGAAGAAAGCCATACTCTGTCATTTTGCTTGATGAAATAGAAAAAGCGCACCCAGAAGTCTTTAATATCCTTCTGCAAATGCTTGATGACGGAAGAATTACAGATTCTCAAGGCAGGACTGTAGATTTTAAAAATACAGTAATCATTATGACTTCGAATATTGGTTCACAGTTTTTACTTGAACGCGTTGATGGGAAAATGGATTCCCTTATTAATGAAGAAACTCGGAATAAAGTAATGAGCACCCTTAGAGGACATTTCCGTCCAGAGTTTTTAAATCGGGTGGATGAAATTACATTATTTAAACCATTGGCACTGACAGAAATTAAAGCAATCGTTTCCAAACTAATTAAAGAGCTTCAGGAAAGATTATCAGATCAGCATATTCAGCTTAGTATAAACGAAGAGGCGAAAGAATATATTGCAGAAAACGGTTTTGATCCTGTTTATGGTGCAAGGCCATTAAAACGTTTTATACAGCGAAATGTGGAAACCTTATTAGCTAAAAAAATTATTGCAGGTGAAATCTTAGATCATAGTCAAGTTACAATTTTAATTGAGAATGATGAAATTTCATTGAAGCTTGGGTAAATAAAAAAGTCATCCTGACTATTGGCAGGATGACTAATTTTTAATGAATCGCTTCCTTTTCATTTGGCCCCTCAGGAATAATAGAAGCAACGATGAAAATTAAAATTGTCGCAGCTACTGCAAGAATGGAGCCTGTTTTCAAGTCGAAAGCAGTACCGATCATGGAACTAACAACATAGTTGATCATTTGCACAAGAAGAAATGTCCAGAAAAAAGTCCAAAAGAATCTCAATGTATTCACCTCTTACATTTTAAAATCCCTTTTCATATTACCATAAGCTGATTAATTAATAAATGTTAATATGCCGATTACTTCGAAACAATGGCAAAATTAAGGAACAATTTTCATTTAAATATATTTGACTATAAAACATGGGCAAACCCCCTATCATTTTTTGTGAGGGGTCATACATTATTAGGAACGATCGAAGTAAAGGAGATATTAAAATGGAAAGCCGAAACTTTCAACTGGATACCGAATGGAATATGATTCATTATCCCGAAAAGCCTAGTGGTTTCGGTATCCTTGTTATTGGAGATGAAAGAAACTTTGTTGACGCGGAAAGCAGTTTTTGGACACAGAATGAAGGGAAGTCAGCATTATTAAAGAAATTAAAAGATGAAGGATACACCATTTTTTATTCAAATCTTTACGGAAAGAACTGGGGAAATGATAAAGCAGTGAATCTTGCAAGAAGATTATATGAGCATATAATCCGTACAGAGATTATCAATGGGAAAATTCATATACTAGCTGAAGGGATGGGTGCATTAATCGCTCTTAGACTAATGAATGAAATGGGTCCCAGACAAATCCGAACATGCGTATTAATTAATCCAATTGTTTCTCTTCACCATCATTTAGAGCTAGAAAAAGAACATAAATTTTTTTATAAGAAATTATTAAAGGAACTCTCCGATTCATTTGATGCTGAAATGATGCAAGTAGAAGCAAAAATTATGCAGACAAACACAAATGCTTTATTAGAAAACGATCCAATCCCTTTAAAGGTGATTCAAATATTATCTGATCGTCGTGCCTATAAACAAGCAAACCTGTTAAAAAGTCTTACTATTAACTGGAGAGAAAAGGAACTGCCGTTTTCCATCTGCTATATCCTACCCGAAAAAAGACGAGCAATTGACGGTCAAATCGTTAATTTCTTTAAAAAGAATGAAAGATTATTATAATCCTTGCCTATTTTAGATAAATGGAAATAATTAATAGTTTATTAGCATAGGATACAATAAGAGAACGGGGAGGCTTGGGAATGGACAGGGCGGTAATAATAGGGATATACGAAAGTTTAGGATTTCACTTTTGTACCTCCTTATTAGAGGAGGGATATGAGGTAACAGGGATTCATTATAGCGATATGGACGAGGAACTTGTTGAGCAAAAGCGAATGGAAATAGGCAGAAATGCTAATTTTCAAGAAGTACTTCAGAAGGAATGGCTGCCTTCCGCTGAGATTCAAGAGCAAACATTAATTATCATTGATTTCGACTTTTTCTACCTGCGTCATTCTAGCCAAGCTATAGAAATAAGTAAATACCTTCAGCAGTTTTATGTTCAAAATGAAAAAAAAATAAGGGATACACAGTCAAAGGTAGTTTGCCTTCTCCCTATAGAAGATAATGAATCACCCAATGATCTATTCAGCCGAATGATTCAAAATGTGGAGGCTAATGATGATGATTATCTTTATTTTTCTAGAGAACTGAATATAGAAGAAGAGTCTATAAAAGACCTATTAGAATGCGGATTCTAGCTGAGTAATGGAAAAAACACTTTTCAATTCTTATCGGTTAAGGGTAGAATAAAAATAGTCGGGTATTTTTCAGGATAGAGAGAAAGAGGGAAATATGGATGTGGCTATTACAGAGGGGCGGAGTAATGGAAGATGCATAAAATGATAATGCGCTTTGGAATGATCTTTTTATGCCTTCTTTTATTAGCCTCTTGTGGACAAGCAATGACTACGGGAAATCTTAAGAAAGCTGGCTTGTTAGTCCCTGATACGATTAATGACCAAGTTTGGGGAACAAAAGGCTATAAAGGAATGCTAAAGATTCAATCCCATCATAATATAGAAGTTTACTATAAAGAAGGCATGAACTCCCAAATGGTTGTGGAACGTGCAGTTAAAGAGTTTGACCAAAAAGGGGTCAATATAATATTTGGTCATGGGAATGAGTATTCGGAGTACTTTAACAACATTTCGGACAAATATCCGCATATCCATTTTGTGAGTTTTAATGGTGATGCTAAAAATTCTAACACAACAAGCTTAAATTTCGAAGCTTATGCGATGGGATTTTTCGGAGGAATGATTGCCGGGCATATGACAAAAACGGATACAATTGGAATAATTGCGGCCTATGAGTGGCAACCTGAAATTGAAGGCTTCTATGAAGGAGCAAATTATGAAAATGATAATGTTAAAGTAATTATTGAATATGTTGGCAACTGGGATGATGGCACGCAAGCTTTTCAAAGCTTAGATAGAATTTTTGCCAAGAATGCAGATGTTGTATACCCTGCAGGAGATGGATATAATGTCCCGGTCATTGAAAAGGTGAAAGAAAAAGGACATTACGCAATTGGATATATTTCAGATCAGTCCGACCTTGGCGAATCAGCCGTATTAACTAGTACGGTTCAGCATGTTGATGTACTATATGAATTAGTTGCCGAGAGGTTCAATGAAGGGAAGCTGAAATCAGGAAACCTTTCTTTTGACTTTAAAGATGACGTGATCACATTAGGTAAATTCAGCCCAAATGTAGACAAAGATTATATTAATTTAATTAACAAAGCAATTGAAAAGTATAAAAAAACAGGAAAACTGCCTAATGAATAATCTTAGGGACACAGGGACAGGATCCTCGTCCCAAACAACTATTGGAGGAACAGTCAATGCAATCGACAGATAAAACATTAGAATTTATGCAAATAGCAATGAAATACATACCAGAAGCAAAGCAGCAATTAGATGAAGCAGGGATCGAACTTTCATTAGAAATGATTCAGCCATTTATGAGCTTATTTACAAAGGTTATGAATGAAGCATATGAAATGGGAAAAGCAGACGCGTATAAAGAAAAAGAAATGGAATAAATAAGAAACCGGCTCTAAAAAAGAAGCCGGTTTTTTTATTAGATAAGAAGGAATAATTTTTACATTAGAAAATGGTCTAGCGCAAGTGACCTCCTTAGTTTATACGGCGATGGCCAGGCTGTTTGCTTAAAGCTTATGACTTTTTTAGAAGTTTAGTAATTATTGGAGTGGCCTTTTTGTATAAGGGTTTTAATTGATCGGCAGAATCGATAAGAATCTCAATATTATTAATAAGTTCCCCTAAGTTAATTCTATTCAGAATAGCTAGAGCACTACTATCATGATTCTTTTCCTGTATTTCATTCTCTCTAACTCCAAAAAGCCAATCTCTTTCACTTTTTCTTTTTCCATCATGATCGAATTCTCGAGACTCATCCTCCTCAACAACATTATTTATATCATCCTGTTTTTCTTTGTATCTGCTATTTCCGAACATAAAGCTTGTAAGCGGATCTGTTTTTGGATCCAAATGCTTCATGTTATCATCACTCATATCCCCTCTACCTCCATTATATTTGTGTATATTAGTGTATGCTTAGTTAATGCAAGCGTATAGTTAGATGTCTCTAGTACTTTTAGGAGAACTAAATTAAATCTTGATTAATGACGTATAAATTTGATAAAATTAGTACCAAGTCATAATAATTGATAATAAAATATATGGAACAAAATGATGAATAAAAGTGAACGGTTTAAAAAGGAGTGTGGGATGGATGAATGCAGGAATTATTGGAATTGGAAGGTGTCTTCCAGAAAAAATACTGACAAATGCAGACCTTGAAAAAATGGTAGATACATCGGATGAATGGATTAGAACGAGAACTGGCATTGAGGAAAGAAGAATTGCGGATGATGACACAGATACATCTGATCTTGCTTATGAGGCTGCAAAAAATGCGATTGCTCATGCAAATATCCCTGCAGAAGAAATTGGAATGATTATCGTAGCAACAGTTACTCCTGACCGGCCTTTTCCATCTGTTGCAACGATGCTTCAGGAAAGACTAGGAGCGGTAAATGCAGCAGCAATGGATGTAAGTGCTGCATGTGCCGGCTTTATGTATGGTATGATAACAGCAAAACAATTTATTGAAAGTGGATCATATAAGTATATTTTAGTAGTAGGTGTTGAAAAACTTTCAAAAATTACCGATTGGGAAGACAGGAATACAGCAGTCTTATTTGGTGATGGTGCCGGGGCAGTTGTTCTTGGTTCCGTTTCAGAAGGAAGAGGGATTTTGTCATTTGATCTAGGAGCAGATGGGTCTGGCGGCAAGCATTTATATCAAGAGGATTATATTGTTATGAATGGGCGTGAGGTTTTCAAGTTTGCTGTAAGGCAAATGGGAGAAAGCAGTGTGAAAGTATTGGAGAAAGCTGGTCTTTCCAAAACAGACGTTGATTTGCTTATCCCTCATCAAGCAAATATTCGTATTATGGAGGCATCCAGACAACGGCTTGAATTGCCTGAAGAGAAGATGTCAAAGACTGTTCATAAATATGGAAATACTTCATCCGCTTCGATCCCGATTGCTTTAGCAGAAGAATTGGAAGCAGGAAGAGTGAAAGATGATGATTTAATTGTTATGGTTGGCTTTGGTGGAGGTTTAACTTGGGGAGCCATTGCACTTCGCTGGGGACGATAAAATTTTATAGCTTTTCATACATTTTTGTAAGAAGAACATTTTTTATGTAAAGGAGATTCGAAAAAATGGATAAAAAAAGAGTTGTTGTTACAGGAATTGGCGCTGTGACACCACTTGGGAATGATGTAGATACCACTTGGAAAAACATATTGGCAGGTGTATCTGGAGTGGGGCCATTAACAAGGGTTAACGCGGATGAATATCCTGCTAAGGTTGCTGCTGAGGTAAAAGATTTCAATATTGAGGATTTCATCGAAAAGAAGGATGCTCGAAAGATGGATCGCTTCACTCATTATGCGATTGCCGCTTCCTTGATGGCGGTTAAAGACGCGAATTTGTCCATCAATGATGAAAATGCACATCGAGTGGGGGTATGGATTGGATCTGGCATTGGCGGAATGGAAACATTTGAAAACCAATTCGAAACGTTTCTGAACCGTGGCTATAGAAGAGTTAGTCCGTTCTTTGTTCCAATGATGATTCCAGATATGGCAACCGGTCAAGTATCGATTACTTTAGGAGCCAAAGGATTTAATTCCTGTACTGTAACTGCTTGTGCGACAGGAACGAACTCAATTGGTGATGCTTTTAAGGTCATTCAGCGGGGGGATGCGGTTGCGATGATTACTGGCGGTGCAGAAGCACCAATTACAAGAATGTCAGTAGCAGGCTTCTGTGCAAATACTGCACTTTCTACTAACCCTGATCCAAAGACGGCAAGCCGTCCATTTGATAAAAATCGTGATGGGTTTGTTATCGGTGAGGGAGCCGGAATTGTCGTACTAGAAGAATTAGAGCATGCATTGGCACGAGGAGCCCATATTTATGCTGAAATTGTCGGCTATGGCGCGACTGGTGACGCCTATCATATTACTGCCCCTGCACCAGCTGGAGAAGGTGGAGCAAGAGCGATGAAAATGGCAATTGAAGATGGTGGGTTAAAACCCGAAGAGATCGATTATATAAATGCTCATGGTACAAGCACTGATTATAATGATAAATTCGAAACTTTGGCGATTAAAGAAGTATTTGGTGAACATGCCTATAAGTTGGCAGTAAGCTCAACAAAATCGATGACTGGGCACCTACTTGGTGCAGCTGGCGGAATTGAAGCTATTTTTGCTATCAAAGCAATGGAGGATGGCATACTGCCTCCTACAATTAACTATGAAACACCAGACCCAGAGTGTGACTTAGATTATGTGCCGAACAAATCAAGGAAGAAAGAAATTAAAGCAGTTATAAGCAACTCCTTAGGTTTCGGCGGACATAACGCAACAATTGCTTTTAAAAAATATGAATAATTAAAAAGGCCAAATCACATCGATTTGGCCTTTTTTAGTGTTTTGCAGTAACTATGGAGAATTCATGTTCTCATAAAAAAGGGGAATTTAGTAAACACGGTACCCAAAATAACATAAGCTATATAATAGCGGATATTCTGAAAAATGGCAGGTGAAAACTTTGGGGTAGTTAGAACGGATAAATGGCTGGAAAAGAACTTTGATGATCCAGTGAAAATTTGCCAAGCGTTTATGGAAAGTTTTGGAGAAGAGAAACCGGCTAATATTTATAATTACTTATTGGGCTTTGGTATGTATAGACCGAATCGGCGGACATATGAGGATTATAAAAAATTAATAGAGTTAAAATGCTGGGAAAATGTCGAAAGAATTTTTCGGAAATATAGAAGGGAATGGAACGGGCCGAATGTTCGGGTCTATATCTTTCCGGCTGCAGGAAGTAAAAGTATATTTTATAGGGGAAGGCGAGAAAAATCAGGTGTGGCATTCACGGATAAGCTGTTCCTTTTCATTCCCCCAATAGAAGATGAAAAAGAAATTGAAGCACTGATTGTTCATGAATATCACCATACCTGCAGATTAATCAAGCAGAAAAAGCATGTAAAGGATTTTACTTTATTAGATTCAATTGTGTTGGAAGGACTTGCTGAACATGCAGTAGCTGCCTATTGTGGCGAAAGCTATCGTGCAAAATGGTGTGATTATTATACTAGAAAAGAAATCATCATGTATTGGAAGAAATTTTTACAAAAGAATTTAGACGTAAAAAAACATGAAAAGTTACATGATGAAATTCTCTTTGGCCATAATGGATATCCAAATATGATTGGATATGCAGTTGGGTGTGAGATGATAAACTTGTATAACGAAAAGTATAAACTAGCAGCAAAAGACACATTTACCTTGGATTCTACCCTTTTTTTAACAGTAATGAAACAAGTAAATAATTAATGATCAAGCCAATTAAACCTACTCTATGGCTTGATTTTTTTTGATAAAAAATAGGATTGGAGTCAGATAATAGACTATTCGAATTAACTGGATAATTTATAAAAACGTGAATATTTTAAAAAATTCTTGTATTCGTAATCTTTCTGTAATATTATACTATTAAATAATACTGAAATTCCAATTTGGCGAATATATTGAAATTCTTTACAAATATAGTTTCATATAATTGCTAAATAGCTTCATAAGACATGAATGGCAGCAAACAAATGAAGCAGTAATTTATTTTTGATGGACGGAGGGCATTATGGCAGCATTATTGGAACTTAAAAACTTAAAAACTCACTTTAAGAGAAAGAAAGTAACAATTCCGGCCGTTGATGGTGTTGATTTAAAAATACATAAAGGTGAAACAGTTGCACTTGTTGGCGAATCTGGTTCAGGTAAAAGTATTACCTCTCTATCTATCATGAGGTTAATTCCGAGCCCGCCTGGTGAAATCGTTGATGGGGAAATTCTTTTTAACGGTCAGGATTTAGCAAGACTTTCTGATAACGATATGTGTAAAATCCGCGGAAACGATATTTCGATGATTTTCCAAGAACCAATGACATCACTTAATCCTGTATTGACAGTAGGAGAGCAAATTATTGAAGTTCTAATGTATCATCAAAAAATGACAAAGAGTGCAGCGAGACAGAAAGCAATCGAGATGCTAGAAATGGTAGGTTTTTCTCGTGCAAAAGCACTTATTGATGATTATCCGCACCGTTTATCAGGTGGGATGAGGCAGAGAGTCATGATTGCCATTGCAATGAGCTGCAATCCAAAGCTACTTATTGCTGATGAGCCGACAACAGCATTAGACGTAACAATTCAAGCGCAGATACTTGATTTAATGAAAGAACTAAGTAAAAAATATGACACTTCAATTCTTCTGATTACCCATGATCTGGGTGTTGTTTCAGAAGTGGCTGATCGTGTGGTTGTTATGTATTGTGGTCAGGTAGTGGAAGAAGCTTCGGTGGATGATTTATTTGAGGAGCCCTTGCACCCTTATACAATAGGTTTGATGGGTTCTATTCCATCACTGGACGCGGATTTAGATCGACTTTATTCTATTGAAGGAACGGTTCCTCCACCAGAGCATTTTCCATCTGGATGTAGATTTTCACCGCGCTGTCCACATGCGTTTGATCGATGCAGGAGTGAGGCGCCTGCACTTAGGAAAATTGGATCTCGGTCAGTTCGCTGCTTTTTACATGATGATAAGGAGGCAACGAAATGAACGGAACAGCACCTGAACTAATCAAACAGCCAAATAATAATGACTCAGAATATATATTAGAAGTTAAGGATTTAAAAAAACATTTTCCTATTAAAGCAGGATTTTTACAGCGTACGGTTGGATCAATTAAAGCTGTAGATGGTCTAACATTTAACGTGAGGAAGGGGGAGACAATCGGTTTAGTAGGTGAATCGGGCTGTGGGAAATCGACAGCCGGAAGAACGCTTATTCGATTGTACGAACCAACGAGCGGGGAAATCCTTTTTAAAGGGAAGAATGTTTCAAACATGAGTGAGGGGGAACTTCGCCGAACTGTACGGAAAAATATTCAAATGGTGTTTCAGGATCCTTATGCATCACTAAATCCAAGAAAAACATTGAAATCAATCCTCAGCGAACCAATGATAACTCATAATTTATATAGTCAAAAGGAAAGAAAAGAAAAGTTAGATGAACTATTGGAAAAAGTTGGTTTCAACCCATTGTTTATTAACCGCTATCCCCATGAATTTTCGGGAGGACAAAGACAGAGGATTGGGATCGCACGGGCACTTGCATTAAATCCAGACATGATAATTGCAGATGAGCCTGTTTCAGCTCTCGATGTATCGATTCAGGCACAAATCATTAATTTGATGGAAGACCTGCAAGAGCAATTAGGGTTAACATATGTATTTATCTCGCATGACTTAAGTGTTGTAAAACACATCAGTGATAGAGTTGGCGTGATGTATCTAGGGAAAATCATGGAACTTGCAAACAAAACGGATTTATATGATGAGCCTCTCCATCCATATACACAGGCCCTCATGTCAGCAGTTCCAGTTCCAAAAAAGAAAGGGGTTCAGACAAGGGAAAGAATCATCCTAAAGGGTGATTTGCCAAGCCCAGCGAACCCGCCTCAAGGATGTGTATTCCATACACGCTGCCCTGCGGCAACTCCAATGTGTAGTGAGCAGATACCTGATTTCAAAGAGATTAAGAAGGATCACTTCGTTGCTTGTCACTTATATTAATCATTTTAAGATCATGGTAATTTTCTATTCGTTAACTTCGGAATATTCAAATATTTAATAATGGCTATTAAATGACTTGAGACCTTTTTAGGGGGCAAGCATTTAGTATATAAAACCTTTGAAGGGGGGCGGTATACTACAGTCGTTCTCTTAATAGGATTTTGAAACAAAAATAATAAACCCAGGGGGGAAATGAATGAAAAAGTCGGCATGGTTATTAATTAGCTTAATGCTAGTATTATCAATGTTCCTTGCTGCATGTTCAGGCGGTCAGAAAACAAATGAACCTGCGAAAGAAACAGAAAAAGAGGAAACTCCGTCAGCTGAAGAGGCAGCGAATGATGAGCCACAAGTTGGAGGAGACCTGATTGTTGGATCAACAGGTTCACCAACAATGTTCAATCCACTATATTCAAATGATGCTTCTAGCTCAGATATTGAAGATATGATTTTCGATAGTTTAATGGGTAATGACTTAGAATTCAACCCAGTAACAGATGGCGGATTAGCAGAAACATTTGAAGCGTCTCCGGATGGATTAACATTTACAATTAAAATTGTAGAAAATGCAAAGTTCCATGATGGTGAGCCCCTAGATGCAGATGATGTTGTATTTACATACAACATTCCGTTAAGCCCTGATTATGATGGGATACGGAAATCTTATTTTGAAAATATTGAAAAAGTAGAAAAAATTGATCAGTATACAGTTAAATTTACTTTAAAACAAGTGGATGCACAGTTCCCAGTTGTTAGCCTTGGTTTTGGCATCCTGCCTGAACATATTTTAAAAGATGTTCCGGTTGCTGAGATGGGTGAACACGAATTTAACACAAAAACACCAATCGGTTCTGGCCCATTCAAGTTTGAAGAGTGGAAAGATGGGGAATACGTAAAGGTTGTAGCCAATGATGATTACTGGGATGGCCGTCCATATCTTGATTCTGTAACATACAAAATTGTACCAGATGCGAATGCTGTCATTGCTCAATTACAGGCTGGAGACATCCATTACTTTGCAGGTATCCCACAGCCTGACGTACCAACGGTTGAAAGCTTTGCAGATGCTGCAAACCTTCGTTTAGAATCTGGTTTGGCCCTTTCTTATTCGTTCCTAGGCTTTAACCAGCGCGATCCGAAATTCCAAGACAAGTCAGTTCGTCAAGCCATTACTCATGCAATTGACCGTAAAGCCATTGTTGATAACGTAATGGCAGGACTTGGTGAAGTAGCACATGTACCTGAAAGTCCACTAAGCTGGGCGTATAATCCTGATGTACCAAAGTTTGAATACGATGTAGAAAAAGCGAAGAAAATGTTAGCAGATGCTGGCTGGAAGCCAGGTGCTGACGGCATTCTTGAAAAAGACGGAGAAAGATTCTCTGTTGAAGTAAAAACTAACCAAGGAAACAAAGTACGTGAAGATATTGTTGTCATTCTTCAACAGCAACTAAAAGAAGTCGGGATCGAAATTATCCCACAAATCGTAGAATTTAGCGCATTAATTGCAGATATCGATCCAGGAGTATGGAATTTTGAAGGGATTGTACTTGGCTGGAGCTTAGGTGTTGACCCAGATCCAAGCGGCATTTTCCATACGAAAGAAATTGAAAAAGGTCTAAACTTTACTGGTTACTCAAATCCAGAAATTGATGTTTTAATGGATGCACAGCTTCAAGAGCTAGACAAAGAAAAGCGTAAGGAAATGATTGGAAAGATTCAAGCAGCACTTGCTGAAGATCAGCCATATACATTCCTTTACTATCCAGAAGAATTCCGTGCACTTCCTAAGAACCTACAAGGCTTTGAATTCCATGCGAAAAATCAATATTACAAAATTAGCAAATGGTGGTTAAAGTCCGAATAATAAGGGACTAAATAAAAAAAAGTAAGGGATTGTTTACCCTTCCCTTACTTTTTTATTAAAAATCGAAAATTCTACTGGTTAGTTTTGATAGCCAAGTATTTGAATAAAATGAATAAATTGAGAGGGAGAATAGGCGATGGTCTCATACATTTTTCGGCGAACATTAATGGCTATTCCCTTGTTATTAGGAATTACCATCTTATCCTTTGTGATTATAAAGGCAGCACCTGGTGGACCCGTTTCCATGTTAATGGATCCTACTTTGAAACCATCAGATCGAGAGAAGTTTGAAGAGAAATATGGGTTGAATGATCCTGTACATATTCAATATTTCAAATGGCTCGGCAATATGGTGAAGGGTGATTTTGGCAACTCTTTAATTAAGCGTGGGGTTCCTGTTAGCGAGCTTATTATGAACAGACTACCAAATACTTTATTACTAATGTTAGTATCCACCTTCCTTGCAGCGATAATTGCCATTCCTTTTGGAATATATTCTGCGATGCGACCCTATTCCAAACTCGATTATACAGTAACGGTGGGGTCATTTTTAGGAGTAGCAACACCGAATTTTTGGTTTGGGTTAATGCTAATCATGTTTTTTTCAGTCAATCTTGGCTGGTTCCCGACAGGCGGAGTAGCAACTCTAAATGCGCCGTTTAGTATTTGGGATCGAATTCATCATCTAATCCTTCCCGCAATCGTTTTGGCATTAGCTGATATGGCAGCATTAACTCGATACACAAGGTCATCAATGCTAGATGTGTTAAAGCAGGATTATATCCGTACGGCAATGTCAAAAGGTTTTAAAGAGAAGAAGGTCGTTCTGAAGCATGGTTTAAGAAATGGAATGATTCCGATTGTAACCCTATTTGGACTAATGCTTCCTTCATTTATTGGTGGCGCGGCAATCACTGAAAAAATATTTTCTTGGCCGGGTATTGGTTCACTATTCATTGACTCTGCTTTCCAAAGGGATTATCCAGTTATAATGGCACTTACAGTAGTTTCAGCCATTTTTGTTGTAATTGGAAATTTATTAGCTGATATTTTGTACGCGATATTTGATCCGCGTATTGAATATTAAGGAGGGGTTATTCATGGCACAAAGCAATATAGAAATTTCTCAAGAAGAATTGCAACTCAACCCCAATTTAAAAGAAAAGCCAGATACATTAACTAGAATATTTTTTAGAAAGTTTTTCAAGAACAAGCTTGCAGTTACTGGATCAGTTATTTTGTTTATAATCATTATTTCAGCTGTGTTTGCTCCATTAATTGCGCCTTATAGCTTTGAACAACAGAATCTAATTGACAAGCTCAAGCCGCCTAGCAGTGAATATTGGTTAGGAACCGATCGATATGGAAGGGATATTTTTACTCGACTGCTATACGGTGGACAAATTTCATTGCTTGTAGGATTTGCTTCCGTTGTGGGTGCGTTAATTATTGGTGTTAGTGTTGGTGCACTAGCAGGATATTACGGGGGCATTATTGATGCAATGCTTATGAGATTTGTGGATATTGTTATTTCAATTCCTAGCTTCTTCTTACTAATTACTGTTGTTACAATCTTCAAACCAAGTGTTGGAAATCTAATCCTTATCTTTGCGTTAACAACCTGGACAAACACTGCCCGTTTAGTTAGGGGAGAATTCTTAACACTAAGATCAAGAGAATTTGTCCTTGCATCAAAAACCATTGGGACGAAGGCTTACAAAATTATTTTCAGTCACATTCTTCCGAATGCGATGGGGCCAATCATTGTATCTGCAACTTTACTAATAGGAAATGTAATTTTAGCGGAAGCAGCTTTAAGTTATTTTGGATTGGGGATTCAACCGCCAACACCAAGTTGGGGAAATATGCTTTATGATGCACAAAATTATACAGTTATGTTATCCGCACCATGGTATCCATTTTTTCCAGGATTGCTCATACTATTAACGGTTCTTTCTTTCAACTTCATTGGTGATGGCCTTCGTGATGCATTAGATCCTAAATCGATCGATTAAAAGAAAATGAAAAAGCCTCCTGAAACAAATCATGGAGGCTTTTTTCTTTTGTTCACTAATAAAGAAAACAAGTCAATATCCATTTTCTAATTTAGGAATAATTTTACTTCTGTCTGCCCATACTTAATGACAAATAGTTTGTTGAAGTGGGGGTTATAAGATGTTGTATCTTCATGATGTTTGGGTGAACTGGTTTGAAGGTGAAGAAAACGGCTACAATGTTTGCCACTTTCATGAATGGCGTAAAGATGATGGAGTAGAACTACTTGATCAAGTGCCATTATTAAAAATTGATCCCATTTTATTTAATTATATTGAAAATGATTTGTCAGAGCTGCCTCAACAACTTTTAGATGACATTTATCAAAAAGCCTACTTACGTAAAAATCATGAACGTGTTCAACTGGAATATTGTTTTGTAGTCTCTGATGGTGAAGAAATATTAGCTGTTGATACGATAGGATATAATATTCCAATCCGCAAAAGCAGGTTGATTCCCAGGCAGGAACAGCTTGCCTATGAAATGCTTGAAAATCATGAGGCAATTTCTTATTCCTTCAATGACAATCGAGCATTAAAAGACTTTCACATTCTCTCCCCTTCCCCGGAGCTTATGAGTGGATTGACAAGAAAAGAAAGACAGTTAAAACAATTAATGTTTATGGCGCTTGATCAGTTGTATTCCTCAAAAAATGTTGCTGAAGTACGTTATTGGTATACGGAGTGGAGTCCAGAATGTTATTCTGAAATTCAACAAATGGACTTTGAGGAGGCTTGGTTACATTTATTTGAACAAAGTAAGTACGGATGGACAAGCAAGCATGAACAATTTTGTGAAAACCTAATAAAAGGACAGCCGTTTTTTGAGAAGCTATGGGAAATGGAACATGGACCGAAAGTAAATTAAAAGGAGCTACAGTTAGCTCCTTTTTACTTTTATCTTCTTTTTCTCCCTAACCCCATTGCATTTTCCATTTTTTTCAGCATTTTATTTGCGACCGCCTGTGCTTTTTCAGCCCCTCGGTCAAGGATTTCATCAAGCTCTCTTGATTGCATTAGCTCTGTATATTTTTCTTGGATTGGCTTAATTTCATTTATAACCACTTCTGCTAAATCAGCTTTAAAATCTCCATACCCTTTACCTACATACATCTTTTCAATTTCACTGATCTCTTTTCCTGAGAAAATTGAATAAATAGAAAGAAGATTAGAAACTCCTGGTTTATTTTCTTTATCGTATTTGACAATGCCTTCCGAATCGGTAACGGCACTTTTAATTTTTTTCTCAATTTGTTTTAGATCATCCAGCAGCCGAATCGATGCTTTCGTATTTGGATCAGATTTGCTCATTTTCTTTGTAGGTTCTTGCAGGGACATGATCCGAGCACCTACTTTTGGAATGCGGACATCAGGAATTGTAAAAATATCATTATATTTTTTATTAAATCTTTCTGCTAAATCACGTGTTAATTCGATATGCTGCTTTTGATCTTCGCCAACAGGCACGAGATCTGTACTATATAACAAAATATCTGCAACCATTAATGGCGGATATGTTAAAAGAGCTGCTGAAACAGCATCTTTGCCGGCAGATTTATCTTTAAACTGAGTCATTCTTTCTAGCTCACCGATATACGAAATGCATTGCATCATCCATCCCGCTTGAGCATGGGCAGGGACCTCGGATTGAATGAAAAGGGTTGCCTTTTCAGGATCAATCCCAACTGCTAAATAAAGTGCAGCAAGGCTGCGAATATTTTTTCTCAATTCTAATTTGTCCTGCGGAACGGTGATTGCATGCTGGTCGACAATACAAAAATAACAATTATATTCATTTTGTAATTCAACGAATTGCTTTAAGGCACCAATATAATTACCAAGTGTAATCGTTCCGCTTGGCTGGATGCCAGAAAAAATAGTTTTCATGATTTTTCCTCCTTATCATTGGCAATGATTAAAAATGTATAATCGAATATTGGGTATAACGGGATTATTTCTACATATAAGATGAACAAGATATAAAGAAAATAAACACAAAAAAGACCATTCATCCCCCAAAAATAGGGACGAATGGTCCGCGTTGCCACCCTAATTACTCATAAATCTGAGCCACTCTGTACCATGTTATGATATACATGGAATCCTCTGTAACGTGAGGGAACGTCTTTAACGAAGGCTCAAAAGTCCATTCGATTTACTTGGTTACTTGTTTGCACCAACCACAAGTTCTCTTGAAACCAAAAATAAATGTACTACTCTTTATCATTGCCATTGCTTTTATTATATTAAATGTAATATTATAGTAAATGGGTATCAAAATCAAGATTTTCATCAAAAAATATCACAAAAATCGATCGTTTTTTTATAAATTATTATTCGGAAATATGCAAAAAAACTCGAATAATGACGAATCTAAAAAATTTTTTTGGTCTGTCAAACACTTATTAAATAAGTATTTTTAGAAAAACGGGATTGCTAGATTGATATATAACAGATAAAACCTACTTGCAATAAATTTTTAAACTATTTATAATAAACCTAACAAACGAATTCTTTACGAAATTGTTACAAATTTTACGAAAATATAACATGTCGAAAATTAAGGAATTTATTATAGTAGAATAAGAGTAAGGAACCAACAAGTTCTATGATGTTTTCAAAATATTCTTACTAACTTGATAGATTGGACTTGCTTTTTGAATTACTAGCAGATAGTCTGCTATATTTTTTCACTCTGAATTTACAGACTATTTAAGTAATATACCTGGAGCGTACAGTTGTATTTCGTAGAAAAAAGTTGTAGAGAACGTTTGGGTAAATATATATAGGGGGTTTCATCCGTGAAGAAAAGACTATCGATCTTTTTTAGTATGTTGCTAGTTCTTAGCATGTTCCTTGCGGCTTGTGGCGGCAAAGACAATGCGGACGGCGGCGAAAAGGGCGGCGACAAAGATTCTGGTAAATCTAATGTTCCGCAAGAATTAAGTGTTAATATCAACACTGAACCACCTTCTTTACACCCAGGATTAGCGAAAGATGCTACTTCCGGTACGGTTCTTCGTCAAACATTCGAAGGATTAACACGTATTGGTGAAGATGGACAACCTCATGAAGCAGCAGCAGAAAAAATTGACATTTCCGATGACCAAACAGTTTACACGTTCACTCTACGTGATGCTACATGGTCAAATGGTGACCCTGTAACTGCAAAAGATTTTGAATATGCTTGGAAATGGGCTTTAGATCCTAACAACCAATCTGAGTATGCATATCAGCTGTACTATATTAAAGGTGCAGAAGAAGCAAACCTTAACGGTGGATCACTTGATGATGTAGGTGTTGTTGCAAAAGATGACAAAACATTAGAAGTTACATTAGCAAATCCAACGCCATTCTTCTTAGAATTAACAGCATTCTATACTTACTTACCAATCAACAGCAAAATTGCTGAAGCAAACCCTGATTGGGCTAATGATGCTGGCGAAGATTATACGTCTAACGGTCCTTTCGTTATGACTGAATGGTCTCACAGCGACAAGATTCTTCTTGAAAAGAATGAAAAATATTGGGATGCAGACACTGTTAAATTAACCAATATTGAAATGATTATGATTAACGATCCAAACACTGAATTATCTATGTTTGATAATGGCGAGCTTGATTGGGCTGGATCTCCAACTGGTGCACTGCCAACAGATGCAATGCAGGCGCTTAAAGATGAAGGTCGCTTAGTTACTAAATCAATTGCTGGTATCTACAACTATAAGTTCAATACAACTGAAGGTCCAACAGCTAACGTAAATATTCGTAAAGCTTTGGCACATGCCATCAACCGTCAAGAATTAATTGACAACATTTTACAAGGTGAGCAACTACCGGCTATGGGTATCGTACCACCGACAATGTTCCCTGAAAATGAAAAGGGTTATTTCCCTGATAATGATGTTGAAACTGCAAAAGAATTTTTACAAAAAGGTTTAGAAGAGCTTGGCTACAAGGATCCTTCTGAACTTCCAGCTATCGTGCTGTCTTACAACACTTCTGAAGCACATCAAAAGATTGCTCAAGCAATCCAAGATATGTGGAAGAATAACCTTGGTATTGAAGTAACTCTTGAAAACCAAGAGTGGGCTGTTTACCTGGATAAAGTACATTCATTAGATTATCAAGTAGCTCGTATGGGCTGGTTAGGTGACTTTAATGATGCAATTAACTTCCTAGAAATGTACCGTGACGCTAAAGGCGGCAACAACGATACAGGTTGGGAAAGCAAAGAATTCCAAGAGTTACTTGCTAAATCTGCAACTGAAGGCGATCATGACGCTCGTCAACAAATGTTAAAAGATGCTGAAGCAGTATTCATGGAAGATATGCCAGTATTGCCTATCTACTTCTATACAAACAACTGGGTTCAAGCTGATAACTTAAAGGGTGTAGTTGTTTCTGGTCTTGGTGATGTTCAATACAAATGGGCACATTTTGAATAAAAATAGCTAATAAACGAAAGGTATATGGGATACTAATGACCCGTATACCTTCGTTTCGGCTTTAGAGAAACTGTCTAGCTATGAGCAGCAGCGGCTACTTTGCATAAGCTAATTCCTTTCCAAAGGAAAGTACACCTTTTGTAAGGAATTGACTTATGCATGTTGCTAATGTTGATGCTCAATGCTTTTCGTATTAAATTGGAGGTGTTTGACAATGGCCAAATATATTGGAAAGCGCTTACTGTACATGCTCATCTCATTATGGCTGATCATTACAGCTACGTTTTTCTTCATGCGCATTGCACCGGGAAACCCATTTACATCTGAGAAACAGCTGCCTCCCGAAATTGAAGCGAATCTAAATGCTCACTATGGCTTAGACAAGCCTTGGTACGCTCAATACGGGGATTATTTATTAAAGGTAGTTAAATGGGATTTTGGTCCATCATTTAAGTACAAAAGCCAAACGGTTAATGATTTAATTAGTGAAGGATTTCCAGTATCATTCATTCTTGGTATGGAAGCAATCTTTCTAGCAGTTGCAATTGGTCTTATATTAGGGATTATTGCTGCATTAAAGCATAATAAATGGCAGGATTACACGGCAATGATAATTGCGGTGGCGGGTATATCCGTTCCATCCTTTATTATGGCAACCTTTTTACAATACTTTCTTGCGATTAAAATGGGGGTATTCCCAGTAGCACGATTTGAAACATTTATGCATACCGTTCTGCCAGCTCTGGCATTAGCTTCAACACCGATGGCATTTATTGCACGATTAACCCGTTCAAGCATGCTAGAAGTAATGAGCAATGATTATATTAAAACAGCGAAGGCGAAAGGTCTTAGCCGAGGGGTTATTACTGTAAAGCATGCGATTCGTAACGCGCTTTTACCTGTTGTAACCTATATGGGACCGTTAACCGCAGGGATTTTAACGGGAAGCTTCGTTATTGAAAGAATCTTTGGTATCCCTGGCTTGGGTGCTCACTTTGTAACAAGTATTACTAACCGTGATTATACGGTTATTATGGGTGTGACAGTGTTCTATAGTATTATATTGCTCGCATCGATTCTCCTTGTTGATATAGCGTATGGAATTATCGACCCGCGCATCAAACTTGCTGGTGGGAAGAAAGGAGAGTAAATTATGCAGATTTCGAAAGATAAATTTCAACTAGTTGGCACAAAAGTTTCTGAAGCTGAGAAGATTTCCAAACCAAGTCTTTCGTTCTGGAAAGACGTATTTATCCGATTCCGAAAAAACAAGCTTGCTATGTTCGGATTGATATTATTAGGAATATTAATCTTTATGGCAATCTTTGGACCATATATGACTGAATATGATTATCGAACAAATGATTTAACAAATAAAAACCAAGCACCATCTTCTGAACATTGGTTTGGTACTGATGACCTTGGGCGTGACGTTTTTGCACGTACATGGGAAGGTGCAAGAATCTCGATCTTTATCGGGGTTGCTGCGGCATTGATTGACTTATTCATCGGTGTATTATGGGGAGGTATTTCCGGCTATAAAGGCGGACGTACTGACGAAATGATGATGCGTTTTGCGGACGTACTGTATGGAGTTCCTTACCTTCTATTAGTTATCCTATTAATGGTCGTACTTGGTCAAGGATTAGGAACAATGATTCTTGCTATGACGATTACCGGCTGGATCAACATGGCCCGGATTGTCCGTGGGCAAGTATTATCATTAAAGAGTCAAGAATATGTACTAGCAGCAAAAACACTAGGTGCAAATACGAGCCGTATAATGGCCAAACATTTAATTCCAAACTCGATGGCACCAATTCTTGTTACAATGACATTAACAATTCCAAATGCGATCTTCACAGAAGCATTCTTAAGTTTCATCGGGCTAGGTTTAACACCTCCTCTTGCCAGCTGGGGAACAATGGCAAATGATGGGCTGCCTGCAATCCGATATTATCCATGGCGTCTATTTTTCCCTGCTATCTTTATCAGTTTAACGATTTTTGCGTTTAATGTTGTTGGAGATGGCTTACGTGACGCACTAGACCCAAGACTTCGCAAATAATTTGTAATGCGAAAGGCGGCTTGCTTTATCGAGGAAGGCGCACGACGAATGCCACGTCTAGTGGCAACGTCTGCAGGACCCACTTTTTGTGGGCTATATACTTTAGGTGAACCTGGAATGAAGATGTTTTGCAGCCTTCTTGACAGATTGACTTAAGACCTCGAGACCCCTAGACGCCGTAGCTAGACAAGGGAGTGAGAATATGGAAAAGATACTTGAGGTAAAAGATTTAGAAGTCTCATTCCAAACGTATGGAGGATCAGTAAAAGCGGTTCGTGGTGTAAGCTTTGACCTTCATAAAGGAGAGACACTTGCCATTGTTGGTGAATCAGGGTCTGGAAAGAGCGTGACCTCCCAGACAATTATGAAATTAATACCAATGCCGCCTGGCAAAATTACAGGTGGTCAAATTCTCTTTAATGGAGACGATATTGTTCCTAAAACAGAAAAACAAATGGAAAAAATCCGCGGAAAAGAAATTAGCATGATCTTCCAAGATCCTATGACTTCTTTGAATCCAACAATGAAAATAGGAACGCAGATTATGGAAGGCTTAATAAAGCATCAAAATATGTCTAAACAAGCAGCGAAAACACGTGCAGTGGAACTGCTGAACCTTGTTGGGATACCAATGCCTGAAAGACGTGTTAATCAATACCCGCATGAATTTTCGGGCGGGATGAGACAGCGTGCAATGATTGCGATTGCGCTTGCAGCAAATCCTAAGCTATTAATTGCCGATGAACCAACAACTGCATTGGATGTTACGATTCAAGCACAAATACTGGATTTAATGAAGGATCTTCAAAGCAAGATGGATACATCGATTATCTTCATTACCCATGACCTTGGTGTCGTTGCAAACGTTGCCGACCGTGTAGCGGTTATGTATGCTGGCCAAATTGTTGAAATGGGTACGGTTGATGAGATTTTCTATGATCCTCGTCATCCTTACACATGGGGATTATTAGCCTCCATGCCTAGTTTAGATAATGATAATAAGGCAGATCTTGCAGCGATTCCTGGTACACCGCCAGATTTAACAAATCCTCCGAAGGGTGATGCGTTTGCAGCAAGAAATCAATATGCTCTAGCAATTGATTTTGAAGAAGAACCGCCTATGTACCAAATCTCTGAAACTCATTTTGCAAAAACATGGCTTCTTCATCCAGATGCACCAAAGGTTGAGCCACCAGATGCTGTGAAGAAGCGGATGCGTCAATTATCCTCTACATTTGATCAAGCGGTCATTGTGAAGGAGGGAAAATAATCATGGCTGAAAAATTAGTAGAAATTAAGAATTTAAAACAGCATTTCAATGTTGGAAAAGGAAATATGGTAAAAGCCGTTGATGGAATTACTTTTGATATTTATAAAGGTGAAACACTTGGTCTTGTAGGTGAGTCAGGATGCGGAAAATCTACAACTGGCCGTACGATTATTCGCCTTTATGATGCAACGGATGGGCAAGTTCTTTTCAATGGTGAAGACGTACATGGAAAGAAATCAGCGAAGGAACTGAAAAAGTTTAACCGTAAAATGCAAATGATCTTCCAAGATCCTTATGCATCTCTAAATCCGAGAATGACGGTTGCTGATATCATTGCTGAGGGCATTGATATTCATGGACTGGCAAAAGATAGAAAAGATCGAATGGGAAAGGTATATGAGCTGTTAGAAACAGTTGGTTTAAATAAGGAACATGCCAACCGCTATCCGCATGAGTTTTCAGGCGGTCAAAGACAGCGTATTGGGATTGCGCGTGCACTCGCTGTTGACCCAGATTTTATCATTGCTGATGAGCCAATCTCAGCACTTGACGTTTCCATTCAGGCACAAGTAGTAAACTTGATGAAAAAGCTTCAGCGTGAAAAGGGTTTAACATATTTATTCATTGCCCATGACCTTTCAATGGTTAAGTATATAAGTGATCGTATTGGTGTTATGTATTTCGGAAAGTTAGTCGAGCTGGCTACTGCTGAAGATTTATATAACAATCCAATGCACCCATATACACAGTCATTATTATCTGCAATTCCGCTTCCAGATCCAGACACAGAACGCACACGTAAACGTGTATCATATGATCCGAAAGTTCATAATTATAGTGACAGTGAACAACTTGAAATGCGCGAAATTGTACCAGGTCATTATGTTTATTGTTCTGAGAAAGAAGCCCAAGCCTATAAAGCGCAATATGTAAAATAAAAGAAACGATCTCTTAAATGAGATCGTTTTATTTTTGAAGAAAAGAGATGCTTACTGACGTTAGCATCTCCAAGAATTTTATTTCTTTTTTCCACCGACTAGCTTCCAGCCAGACTGTATTTTTATCGATTGATCAACAAATACAGACCCCTTTTTACCGCTGAAGAGCTTCTCACCAATTCCGTTAGTTAGAACACCTAGTGTAGCCGTGAATCCAATAATAAGTAGAGCAACAACTGCTAAATCGAATATGTATCCTCCCATGATAAACCCCCATCATTCTATTTTACAGCAAGACTCTGGACTAAGATTGTATAACCTCTATTCTTATTGTAGTAGAAGTTCTCAAGTATTTAAAGGGAAAAAATAGTGAATCACCTATTTGATTATGAATTTTTCGTATGTTAAATTATTAAGATGTAATTTACTTGCAGAATAGGAGGGAACACACTTGAATTGGTATGAAAAGCTGAATCAATATTTTCCTGTAGAGGAAATGAAATCAAAAGAGCATATGGAGACACTTTTAAAGGAACGTTCTGACATGTATCATAAGGATGAAGGACCGTTTCATGTGCTCATGTATGCGGAACTTGATAATTTTGTATTCATCGACTATTTATATGTTTCTAAAGAGTCCCGTGGGCAGGGATTGGGGCATAAGCTAATAGATAAACTCAAGAAAAAGCAAAAACCAATTATTTTGGAAGTAGAGCCAGTTGATTATGAGGATACAGATACGGAAAAAAGGCTGCGCTTTTACAAAAGGGAAGGGTTTGAACATGCAAGTTCTATTGGGTACAGAAGACGTTCACTCGCTACAAATGAAATCAATGAAATGGAAATTCTATATTGGGCACCTAATAATGAAAGTGAAGAACTAGTCTTTAGTGCCATGCAAAAAACATATGAAATGATCCATACGTATCGTGATTCTTATTTTTATGGAGAATCCTATCAGCCTGTGGATGAAGTGCTGACTTTCGATGATGACAAAAATACAAATAATAATATATTAGATGAAATCTAAGCTTCTTTCACAGCTATTCAATTGAATAGCTGTGATTTCATTTTTTTACTGTATTTAAGAAAGAAAAAAATTTATAAAAAAAATGAAACTTTTCATCTCTTCATTCGTCTTATATTATAGGTTTACAAAATGAACATTTGATTCATTATAATGGGACAGCTTCTCGCTAATTGAAAAACATATACCAAATTCGATGGATTTAGTGTATAATACTTAATATAAATTACTAATTTAAAGTAATTTTAATTTAAGATTAGCTCGTATGTTCATTAATAAACAAACCAAATTCTATATATTGCGATTTTAAATGTCAATAATAAAGGAGTGAAATTGTAAAATGGTCACATTATACACTTCACCAAGTTGTACATCTTGCAGAAAAGCAAAATCATGGCTGGAAGAGCATGATATCCCTTATAAAGAAAGAAATATTTTTTCGGAACCACTTTCAATCGAGGAAATTAAAGAAATTCTCCGTATGACTGAAGATGGAACAGATGAAATCATTTCAACACGTTCAAAAATATTTCAAAAACTTGATGTAAACTTAGAGGCAATGCCACTGCAAAATCTTTTTGAGTTAATCAAGGAAAATCCAGGTTTGCTTCGTCGACCAATTATTCTCGATGAAAAACGATTGCAGGTTGGATATAATGAGGATGAAATTAGACGATTCCTTCCAAGAAAAGTTCGTACTTTCCAGCTTCGTGAAGCACAGCGCTTAGTTAATTAATCATAATATGACTTCGCATAATCTAGAAAGATTGTTAATCCTTTTGTAATAAGGAGTACTTTCTTTTCAGCATAAAATAGGCCTTCTTTCTGCGGATGGAAGGTCTTTTTATATTATATAAGCTGTTAAGTTTGTGAAAGGGCTGAAACTTTGATAAAATACAAGAAATTATATGGGCATTTAATGGTTTTTATAAAGTTGTGACATTTTCATTCCCTTTATGCTCTTTTTATCATAAAATAAATGTACAAGGTGCAATATCAATTACCTTCATTGATAAAGGGATAACTGTATATAGGTATGAGAATTACACAAACGTATATATGGGGGAATATTCCCTTCAAATGCTTCTCCTTAAATAGAGGCAGTAATAATTTCCAGAAGGGAGAGTTGCAATATGGAAATCGAACGTATTAACGATCATACAGTCAAATTTTATATTTCATACGTTGATATAGAAGAAAGAGGCTTTGAACGCGATGAGATATGGTATAATCGTGAACGAAGCGAAGAGCTTTTCTGGGAAATGATGGATGAAGTTCATCAGGAAGAAGAATTTTCTGTTGAAGGTCCGCTGTGGATTCAAGTTCAAGCATTGGATAAAGGCTTAGAAATTTTAGTTACAAAGGCGCAGCTATCTAAGGATGGCCAAAAATTAGAGCTCCCGGTACCTGAAGAAAAGTTCAATCATCTCCCAGTAGATGAGCGTATTGAAGATCTTCTGGACCAGCATTTTAACCCGAATGCTGAAGAAAGTGAATTAGACTACGAAGAGAACTTAGACTTTCTTCTAACGTTTGCCGACTTTGAGGATCTAATCTCCCTTTCCAAACGTGGAGGACTAGATGATATTCCTACAAAATTATACTCTTTCAAAGACAAATATTATTTATTTGTTGAATTCCCTGAAGAGGAATTTGAAGAGGAAGATATTGATAATTTATTATCCATTCTATTGGAATATGGTCTTGAAACCCAGAAAACGATTCATTTAATTGAAGAGTACGGGAAACTCATCATGGGTGAAAATGTTTTTGAACAAATAAGAAAGTATTTTTAAATAGAAAAGCCGATTTCAACTATGAAATCGGGTTTTTTTACGAAATTAGAGAAAAAATGAATTGTTGATAGTAGGTGCAAAGGTGAAAAATACTGTAAGAATAGGCTTATTTATCAGCCTTTTAGTTGGATTTATTTTTATATATGAATACTATGTAGATCCAGCAGGCGGATATTTAGGGTATATTAGTTTATTAACGTCGATGTCAGTTATTTTTATAGCTTTCGTCATCTTCCTTGAAAATCGCCATCCGTCTCAAACATTAACCTGGTTAGTTGTTTTAGGCAGTTTTCCTTTAGTTGGATTTATCTTTTATCTATTATTTGGACGAAATTATAAAAAAGAGAAGATGTTTAGACGGAAATATATTCTTGATAAGCAGGCATTTTTACGATTTGAAGGGGAAAATGATCCTGTTAATGAAGAGAAAATCAAGCAAATGGCAGATCATCAGCGGAAATTGTTTTATCTAGCACAGAACTTAGGTCATAGTCCGATTTCATTCGCAACCCAAACAAAAGTGCTTACAAATGGGGATGAAACGTTTAAAGAAATATTGACGTCCTTAAAGGAAGCGACACATCATATCCATTTGGAATACTATATCGTCCGCCATGATGAAATTGGCCAAGAAATTAAAGAAATTCTCATCCAAAAAGCAAAGGAAGGGATAAAGGTAAGATTCCTATTTGATGCCGTCGGGTCATGGCAATTATCGAAAAAATATATTGCAGAGCTTAGGCAAGCTGGAGTCGAGATCATTCCATTTGGCCCTGTTCGATTGCCCTTCCTAAATAGTAAGATTAATTTCCGTAATCATCGTAAAATTATCGTGATTGATGGGAGTAAAGGCTTCGTTGGGGGGCTGAATATTGGGGACGAATATTTAGGGCGTGTTGAGAGTTTTGGTTTCTGGCGAGACACCCATATGATGTTGAAAGGGGAAGCTGTCAGAAGTCTGCAGTTAATTTTTCTGCAAGATTGGTATTATATGACGAATCAAAATATATTATCTGCCGACTATTTATCACCTGTACTTGAAGAAAATATTCATGGCGGAGTTCAATTAATTGCGGGTGGTCCAGACAATGAATGGAGTGTCATCAAGAACATCTTTTTTTCCATGATAACATCCGCTGAAAAATCAGTGTGGATTGCCTCTCCATATTTTATCCCTGATGAAGACATATCATCTGCTTTAAAGGTAGCTGCTCTAAGTGGAATTGATGTTCGCTTGCTAATGCCTCAAAGGCCGGATAAGAAAATTGTATTCTATGCCTCAAGATCATATTTTCCAGAGCTGCTAGAGGCCGGTGTGAAAATATATGAGTATAAAAAAGGCTTTATGCATAGCAAAATTGTCATCGTCGATGAGGAATTGGCATCCATTGGTACATCGAATATGGATATGAGAAGTTTTCATTTAAACTTTGAGGTAAATGCGTTCTTATATCGAACAAGAAGTACCCAAAAGCTTGTAAAAGAATATATCAACGACCTCAAAAATTCAAGAAAAATTGATATTAGCAAATTTAAGAAAAGACATATTGGGTATCGTATGATTGAATCAACCTCAAGATTGTTATCTCCGTTTTTATAGAAACTAGTCCTGATTAGACTAGTTTTTTTTATATTTAAAAGGTATTTGTCATTTCCTGACGAAATATTGAAGTAATAAATGAAAGGAGATGATATTTTGCTTGTTTCAAAAATGAGAAATGGCGAATGGGTCAGCCTCGCCGAGGGCCAAAACCAAGAAATGTTAAAGAAATTAAGAAGAAAGGAGCTTTTCTTTTGCCCGGAATGTGGCGAAGAGGTGATTTTAAAAATCGGTTCAAAAAGAATTTCCCATTTTGCTCATAAAGCAGGTAGTGTATGTGCTGACAGCTATGAGAGAGAATCTGACTACCATTTAAGAGGGAAAATTCTTTTGTATAAATGGTTGAATTCACTTGGTTTGAAGCCGATTCTTGAACCTTACTATCGAGAGATTTCACAACGGCCAGATATCAGTTTTATTTATAAAGGGATCCATTTTGCCTTTGAATACCAATGTTCAGTTATTCCAGAAGAATTATTTATGAAAAGGACAAACAATTATTTTCAAGCCAATATTACCCCGATCTGGATCATGGCAGGGAAAAATATAAAACGAAAAGGAAGTAGTAAAGCAGCATTATCTAGTTTCGATTATTTATTTCTCTCTAAATCTTCCTCAAAGCACTGGCATATTCCTTCCTTCTGTCCTATTACAAACACCTTCATCACCTTACATTCCATTCTTCCTGTTACTGTAAAAAATGTCATTTCGAAATATTCGATGGTCCCTATTGAAAAGGCACAATTAACTGATTTATTGAATCCAAGTTGGAAACACCCAGTAAATCTAAAAGACTGGCAGAACGAGATTAAAAAGGAAAAAAATATGAGCTCCCTATATGGAACCCCCCAGAATAAATTTCTCCAGGATTTATACCAGCATTCCCTCATTCCATCCCTTTTACCACCTGAAATCGGCCTGCCTGTTTCCAGTGCACCTTTTATTGAAACATCTGTCCTGAAATGGCAAAGCTATTTATTAATCGATGTTTTTCACCATCAGCGACCATTTTCAATGGAAGAAATTGTTCATGCTTTTAGAAAAAGACTGCAAAAAGGAGATGTTAAAATTAGAAGACTTCCTTTAGTAATAGAAGGGAATGGATTAGCTGCGGTTAAAGAGTATATTCAGCTGCTGGTTAAAGTAAATTATTTAAAGAAGGTTGACCAAAATATTTTTCAGTTAGTAAGGAAGCATAATGCTGAGAATTATGCGGAGCAGGAAAAGATGGTGAAGGATTTTTATCATAAATATGGAAAAATAATTTGCAATAGCTTAAATAAGGTACAATAATGGAAAGCTCCTTTTTTGAGTACAATAGAGGGAGGTAAATTTCGATCAAAAGGAGGATTTTGTACGCAAGGATAGAAATAAACATATAAGAATTTTTTTCGTATGACGAAATGTTGATTGGAGGAATAAGAAAAATGACTAACGAAGCAGCAGTTAAAAAACTTCCGAATAGAAGTGACATCCCTGTAGAGGATACGTGGAGACTGGAAGATATTTTTGCTAGTGATGAAACATGGGATAAGGAATATAAAGATGTAGAAGCACTGGTCCCAGAAGCAAGCAAATATCAAGGCAAGCTTGGTGAAAGTGCAGATAAATTGTATGAGGCCCTACAGTATCAGGATCACTTACTGGAACGTCTCTCAAAGCTTTATACATATGCACATATGCGCTATGACCAGGATACAACGAACTCCTTTTATCAAGGGATGGATGACCGAATTAAAGGGTTATATTCACAAGCGGCAAGCAGTCTTGCTTATATTGTTCCAGAGCTGCTTGCTGTGGATGAAGAGAAAATTAATACCTTCTTAAAGGAAAAGGGAGAACTGCAAGTTTACAAGCATTCTTTAGAAGAAATTAACCTGCAGCGTCCACATGTTTTATCTGCGGAGGCAGAAAGCTTGCTTGCTCAAGCTTCAGAAGTATTCGGAGCATCAAGCAATACGTTTGGCATGCTAAATAATGCGGACCTCGAGTTCCCATCTATTAAGGATGAGAATGGGGAAGAAGTGGAGATTACTCATGGACGTTACATCCGCTTTCTGGAAAGTGATGATCAGCGTGTAAGACATGATGCATTTAAAGCGGTTTATGACACATATGGCAAGTTCCGTAATACATTTGCAAGTACTTTAAGCGGAAATGTGAAAACCAATAATTTTAATGCAAAAGTAAGAAATTATGATTCTGCACGTCATGCCGCACTTGCAGCTAATAATATTCCTGAGTCTGTATATGATAATCTTGTAAAAACAGTGAACGATAACCTCCACTTATTGCACCGTTATGTGAAGCTGCGCAAAAAGGTGCTTGGATTAGAAGAGCTTCATATGTACGACCTTTACACACCTCTTGTAAAAGATGTGAAAATGGAAGTCAAGTATGATGAAGCAAAGGATTTGATTTTAAAAGGATTGACACCTTTAGGGGAAGACTATCTAAATGTACTTAAAGAGGGCTTTGATAATCGCTGGGTTGACGTCCATGAAAATAAAGGGAAGCGAAGCGGTGCCTATTCATCTGGAACATATGGGACAAATCCATATATTTTGATGAACTGGCAAGACAATGTGAACAATCTGTTTACACTGGCACATGAATTTGGTCATTCGGTTCATAGTTATTATACGAGGAAATCACAGCCATACCCGTATGGAAACTATTCCATTTTTGTTGCAGAGGTTGCTTCTACTTGTAATGAATCGCTTCTAAATGATTACTTGCTAAAGACAATCGATGATGAGAAGAAGCGCTTATTCCTGCTAAATCATTATCTGGAAGGCTTTAGAGGAACAGTATTCCGCCAAACTATGTTTGCCGAATTCGAGCATCTCATTCATCAGAAGGTACAAAATAATGAAGCGTTAACCGCTGAATCATTAACTAAGGAATATTATGAGCTGAATAAGAAGTATTTTGGAGAAGAGGATCTTATAATTGATGAGGAAATCGGCTTAGAATGGTCTCGAATTCCGCATTTCTATTACAATTATTATGTTTATCAATACGCTACTGGCTTTAGTGCAGCGACTGCATTAAGCAAACAAATTTTAGAAGAAGGAAATCCTGCAGTTGAGCGATATATTGAGTTCCTAAAGGCGGGAAGTTCTGATTACCCAATTGAAGTATTAAAGAAAGCGGGCGTAGACATGACAAGCTCAAAACCAATCGAGGATGCTTGTAAAGTGTTTGAGGAAAAATTAACTGAAATGGAAAATCTGCTTAGTTAATTGGAGGAAAGGAGAACGGGTATTAGTCCCGTTCTCCTTTCCTGTTAAAATCCTTTAAATTTTTTTCGATCATTCATAAAGGTAATAAAAATAAACACAGATAAAAAAAGAATTGGCGAGCTAATATAAATTGGAAATATTTTCATAAGGCCGAGAATATTTAATACAAAGGAGAAAAGGATAAAGAGAATCATCATAGCCATCGTCAGCCTTTTCATTTTCATTTGCATTCTTCCTCCCCAAATCGAAGTGTCCTGTTTATGAATTGTATGCGCTTGTCCATGATTTATGCGATGGATATGACAATCTTGTGAAAAAACACACAAACTTATTGTCGATAAATCGTTTAAGTGCTATATTAATGACATGAAGTTGATCACAAACAAACATTAACCCCTTGTTTGGGCCGTGAAAAATTTCTCCCATCCCCTTTGTTCGATAAAAACAGGAAAAAGACCATGCTGACGAAGAGCATGGTCTTTTTCTGAATGTAATAATATAAGTTCGTTTTATAAGTCAGGGTTGATTTAATTCATTATACTTCCAAAACATTCCGTATTTAACGGGAATTTGTTCAACTATTTGCTTCAATTGCAGCTTCTTCATTTCTTTTTCTACTTCATTAACGGTTAGATTATAGACTACTGCAATTTCTTGTGATGCAACAAATTTAAAATATTGTAAAAAGACTTCTAATGGCGGTAGAACAGACCGCTCAGGCTTCTTCATTAACATTTCCTCTAAGATTTGTTCATACACTTCATAAGGGTAATTACCGGTAATCTTAATTCCTTCTTCTTCAATATGTTCATTAAAGAAGACAAGTGTTGGGATTTCCTGAACCTCCATTTCGGAAGTGATTTTTAAATCACATTGGAGGGCTTTTGCAGCACTTTCAGAATGAACATCTGAAATGAATTCATCAACATCAAGTCCAACCGTTTTCGCACACTTTGTTAAAATGTCTAGGCTAGAAACATTTTGTTTTTCTAAAAATAAAACCTCTTGCAGTTTTCGTAAGAAACGGATACCGGCTCTTCTCCCTTGAAGCTCCGCAGCTTTTATGGCAATGGAGGCAAGATGCGGAGAGGAAATAGGATTCTCCAGCCAAAGATTGCCATCACATGACATTCCTGAACGACTGGCAGTTTTTTCCCAAAACTCAGCCATGTTTTCATAGTTTTGCTTTCTGGCTATATTAAGCGTTGCTAACCTCCCGCTTAATACATGTTTAATGGAAAAATACCGGCCGTATTCAATCATTAGTTTTTTTATAATTGGTTCAAGTGCCCAGCACTCTGGACAAAGAGGATCAATGAACATGTACAATTCAAGCGGCTTCTTCTCACTGCCATGACAATGAGGAGATGACGACTTTGATTTGAATGAATCTTGATTGTTCACAAGTTCTCACCTTTCATCATATCATTTTCAGATGTATTAACCATATGCTGTGCAGTTAAAAAGAGTCGTGCATAAAAGTCCTCTCTTACAGGTCCATAAAGTTCTACTTCATCCATAGCATCGTTCATGCATGATAACCAAGCTTTCGCCCTCGTTTCAGTTATTTCAAAGGGCATGTGTCTAGCACGGAGCATAGGATGTCCATGTTCAGATGTATATAAAGGGGGACCACCCAAATATTGGGTTAAAAATTGTTTTTGTTTTCTAGCTGTTTCTGTAAGATCATTTGGGAAAATAGGAATAAGATCAGGATGTTGCCCAACGCGTTTATAAAAAGCCTCAACAAGCTGGTGAAGCTTATCCGCACCGATTGAATCGAAAGGTGTATTCATTTTCTCGACCATACTAATACTCCTTTTTATGGAATGGAAAGCATTCCATACATCGTTGAATTACCCTTATTCTATCAATGAGTGCTTTATATCTCAAATAAATAGCTTACAATGGCAAATTCTCACAAATGAACGGGCAGTAGACCTCCCATTAAATGTGCAGAAAGAACAAAAAAGTATAAGAATGCATTTTTTAATAAGTATGTTTGTCTTGGCTTTTCTTTACAGACAAAAACCGTCCATTCATTAGACGGTTTTAGGGCTTTGGTTATGCCAGAAAGTTAGATTTAATTTTTTGCACATAATTTTGAGTTTCTTTAAATGGAGGAATTCCCCCATATTTGTCAACATTCCCTGGACCGGCATTGTAGGCAGCCAAGGCTAATTCAATATTTTCATTATACTTATTTAACATTTGCCGCAAATACTTGGCACCACCGAATACATTTTCCTGTGGATCAAATACATTTTTGACACCTAACCCTCTTGCAGTTTCGGGCATTAATTGCATAAGGCCAGATGCACCTGCATAACTAACAGCATTCGGATTAAAGTTTGATTCCTGCTTAATGACTGAATGCAGCAGTTTTTCTGGAATATTATATAGCGATGCTGCCTTTTCAATAATTTCATTAAAGTTCTTATTCGTTCCAGAAAACTTTGTAAGATGAACAGGCGGTAATGCTGTACCTGCTGTTGGAGTAACAGGTGTATTCAAATAGGATTGCAAGGATGAAACTGTTCCTTGCTCATTATTAGATGAATCAACTGAACTAAGGCTTGCTTCAGATAAAAATTCTGTAAGAAGATCTTGAAACATTGTATTTGTATCAGGCCCAGTTTGGGAATTGCCAAAGCCCTTCAATGCTTGTAGTTCAAGCATTACTTTCAATTGCTCGACATTCATAAAATACTTTCTCCTTTAATCAATCGTTATGCTGCATATACTTTTCATTATAAAAGCGTTTAATTTTGTTTTCTGTTTTTCTTACAGGGATTTCTAATTGTGCCAGCAAAGAAGCAAACTTCTTCTGGCCGTCTATTCTATTGCTTACTTCATATTCTAACTCAAAATCTTCTATATTTAAATAGAAACTATTGTCTAAAACAACCAGTCCTTTTTCATATTCCACTTCAGCTCGTTTTGTTGTTAATGAACCAAAATATTGAATCCTGTTTGGATTGATATTCATTTCTTTAATGAGGCGTTTAATCGTCTCATCCATGATCTTCCCAGTTTTAAACATGATTTCTGCAGTGTATGGATCAAGTGTTTCATTTGTTTCTAGGAGAGCATCCTGATATGGCTGTTTTAATGTTAGTTCATATTTCCCTTCTTTTTTTCGGATACGGAGGGCTGAACCTTGTTCTTTTAAGGCAAAATCAGATGTATCAAAATAATGATTTTCCTGTGTGAAAAAATCCATTTCACTTAATTTAAAATGGTTGACTAGCCTTTCAAATTCTTGTTTGGTAAGTAAGTTTTTGAATTCAATTTCAATATTTTGAGACAAAGAACATTCATCCTTTCAATCAGTCATCATCTTATTATCGCTTTCTTCTCATTTATCAGCAATTTTTTTTAGATTATTTCTCGCCGTGTGATAGAATAATAAAAGAGTTTGGAGGTAGGTAAAATGAAAAAGAAAATAAAAATAATGAATGTTGAATGGAATAAAAATGAGGAATTGCTACTGAGAGTTGAAGAAGGAACTTCGATTTCGGCAATGAAGCCGATGGGCCAAATGCTTGTTGATTCAGATCATTTGTCTTTTATATATGTTGTAGATATGCAAGATGATTATACATACATCTCCATCCCAGAGGGAACATGGCCTGAGTTAAAAAAAGCGCTTGATCAGCATGCAGATGTATACATAAGTGACCAAAAGGAACGTTTGCTTCTTACTGAATTTCACGAGGAATTGAGCTACTTGATCGAGAATATTAAAGGTAATAGCAATTATGGGGAAAGAATGGTTGAAAAAGTAGAAGCACTTTTTTTATAAATTTATAGATCATCCACCCGAGCCTATTTTTTCAGGCTATCTGACATAAACATAAAATGGATAAGGTGGTGTTATACATATGAAAAGTTGGGATGAATTTTTAAGCCCGTATAAACAAGCAGTGGAGGAATTGAAAATAAAGCTAAAAGGGATGAGAAAGCAGTATGAGCAAACATCGTCTCATTCACCAATCGAATTTGTGACTGGCAGGGTAAAACCAATTGCTAGTATTTTAGATAAAGCAAATCAAAAAGGGATTCCTTTAGATAAACTGGAAACTGAAATGCAGGATATTGCGGGCTTACGAATGATGTGCCAGTTTGTTGATGATATTAAGCGTGTTGTCGAACTGCTTAGAAATCGAAATGACTTTGAAATCGTCGAAGAAAGAGATTACATATCTCATAAAAAGGTGAGTGGTTATCGCTCCTATCATGTTGTTATCCGGTATCCAGTTCAAACCATCCATGGGGAAAAGAAAATTCTTGCTGAAATTCAGATTCGGACACTAGCTATGAATTTCTGGGCGACTATCGAGCATTCTTTAAATTACAAATATAAAGGACAGTTCCCAGAGGATATTCAAATGAGGCTGCAGCGTGCAGCGGAAGCGGCTTTCAGGCTTGATGAGGAAATGTCTCTCATTCGCGGAGAAATTCAAGATGCGCAGGCATTTTTTACGAAGAAAAAGGAACAACAGGAAAATACATAAAGAAGTCATTCGCATTTCTAATATGGAGGAGCATGATACGAATGAAATTTGCTATTACGTCGAAAGGTGATACAAAATCGAATACGCTCATGCATAAAATGAAAACGTATTTAATAGATTTTGATCTGATATATGATGAAGAGAAGCCAGATATCGTTATCTCAGTAGGCGGAGATGGCACACTGCTGTATGCATTTCACCGCTACACAGGACGTCTTGACAAGACCGCTTTTGTTGGGGTACATACAGGTCATTTAGGCTTTTATGCGGATTGGGTTCCAGAGGAAATTGAAAAGCTTGTGATTGCAATCGCCAAAACACCTTTTCAAGTGATCGAATATCCACTGGTTGAAGTCATTATTCGTTATCAGCATGGAGGCAGAGAAACACGGTTTCTTGGATTGAATGAAGCCACTGTAAAGGCTGTTGATGCGACTCTCGTTATGGACGTGGACATTCGCGGTCAGCACTTTGAACGTTTTAGAGGGGATGGACTATGTGTGTCAACTCCTTCAGGAAGCACCGCCTATAATAAAGCACTTGGCGGTGCGATTCTGCATCCTTCAATATCGGCCATCCAGCTGGCAGAAATGGCATCTATTAATAATAAGGTTTTCCGGACAGTCGGATCTCCGCTCGTCCTCCCGGCACATCATACATGCACGTTGAAACCAGTTAATGCACCGGACTTTTTAATTGCTGTTGACCATTTAACCATGCTGCATAAAGATGTGAAGTCCATCCAATTTAGAGTGGCAGATGAGAAAATCCGCTTCGCACGCTTCCGGCCATTTCCATTCTGGAAAAGGGTCCATGACTCCTTTGTTGCAGACTAAAAGAAAGCGGAGGCGGCTTGTTTAAGGGCGACAAGTGATAAGATGAGCTGCTATGAGGTATGTTATGACAAGATTTCAATTACAATGGCAAGTAACTGAGCGTGAAGCCAATAAAATCATTAAGGATTTTTTAAAAGAAAAGCAAATCTCAAAAGCCGCATTAACAGATATAAAGTTTAATGGCGGTTTTATTTCAGTAAATGGAATGGAACAAACGGTTAGGTATTTACTCAAGCAGGGGGATATGCTCACCATCGGCTTTCCTTTCGAATATCCTAGCGAAGGTATGAAAGGGGAGTGGATTCCGTTACATATCTTATATGAGGATGATTTTATACTTGTTGTGAATAAACCTGCAGGTATGAGCACGATCCCATCAAGAGAACATCCTATTGGAAGCTTGGCCAATGCTTTAATTGGACACTACGAAAAAAAAGGTTTGAAGGCAACCGCTCATATTGTTACAAGACTGGATCGTGATACATCTGGAATTGTGCTCATCGCAAAACATCGACATGTCCATCATCTATTAAGTGAGCAGCAAAAGGCTAAAGGTGTAAAAAGGGTGTATGAAGCATTTGCAGAAGGCGTTTTTTCAAATCGGATTGGTGTAATCGATCAGCCAATTGCACGTAAGAAGGACAGTATTATCGAACGTGAAGTCAGCCCGGATGGACAAGTTGCTCGTACTCAATATGAAGTGATTGCTTGTTATCAGTCATTTTCACATCTAAAACTGCAATTAGAAACAGGCCGTACACATCAAATACGTGTTCACCTATCTTATTTAGGTCATCCGTTATTAGGGGATGATTTATATGGTGGAAAAATCAACTTAATGAATAGGCAAGCTCTTCATTGTTGTGAGCTAAGTTTTTATCATCCATTTTTGGATAAACATTTAACCTTCCAGCAGGAGCTGCCTGAGGATATGAGGAAGCTAATTTGAAAAAAGCCGGGACCCCGGCTTTTTTGTTTTATTATAAGTTGAACGCCTATTGGTTTAATACAATAGTTAAGAACCTAGAAAAGTAAAAAACAGAAAAAGTGGTCACGTTAAATGATTTCAGAACCCAAAAAAGTAAAAAAAACGGAAAAAATAAGGATCGTAAAATGATTTTGGAACCCGAAAAAGATAAATTCTGGAAAAATAGGGTTCATAAATTGATTTTGGAACTTTAAAAAGTTAAATAATGGAAAAATCGGGTTCATAAAATATTTTCGACTCAAGAATATCCGGGATCACGAAATTTTTTATGGATTCAT